>JBKJVH010000092.1:0-31615 GCA_046590985.1 Mycobacteriales bacterium | reverse complement strand
TTCTCCCTAGGGTTGTCCTAACCCAAGTTCCTATCCCCCGCGCTCATAGCTCAGCTGGATAGAGCAGCCGCCTTCTAAGCGGCAGGTCGCAGGTTCGAACCCTGCTGGGCGCACCGTCTCACCTGGGCTTTTCGTCAGTCCGGCATCCTTGGCCGCTCGAGTGGTGCCGCGGGTGTCGTCAGAGGTCATCCGGTCCGAGCGAGGACAGGCGACACGGCGGCAGCGGTGCCCCCCCACCCGGAGCGCACGGCCACCTGATGGGCGAAACTAGGGCAGGATGTGGCGAACCCAGCCTCAGGAGTCACCCGTGCGCCGCCGATCTGCCCTCGTTGTCGTCGCCGCTCTCACCTGCCTAGCAATGGCCACCGGTACCTCGTTGGCCGCCTCGGGGGACGTCGGGCACGACGTGTCCCAGTCTGACTGCAGCTCCTTGCCCACCGGGGCCTTCGGGGTGGTGGCCGTCACGGGCGATCCCGCGGACGGCGGCGGTCGGCCGTACAACCAGAACCCTTGCCTGGCAGCCGAAGCCCAGTGGGCGGCGGACACCGGCGCACCCTCGCTCTACCTGAACACGGCCAACCCGGGACCGACGAGCACGCACTGGCCGACCACCCCGGCCGCGCAGCACGTGCCCTGCCATGACGCCGCGTCCCTCACGGATGCGGGTTGCGCCTACGACTACGGCTGGAACGCGGCGTCCGACGCGCTGACCCGGGCGGGCACGACGATCACCGCGTTCAACCCGCTGGCAGTCACCTGGTGGCTCGATGTCGAAAGCGGCAACAGCTGGAAGGGCTCGAGCGACGCCAACGCCGCCGACGTGCAGGGGTACGTCGACCGGCTCCGCACCGCCGGCGTCCCGTCGGTCGGGCTGTACGCCGCTTCGCAGCAGTGGGTCGACATCACCGGCGGCTTCACCCGGTCGACAGCGGCGGGCTACCGCGCGCGCTGGGGCTTCCCGACCCAGTACCCGATGGACCTCAGCCCGACCTGGCTGCCGGGTAGCGCCGACCTGGCGGGTGCGACCAACGCCTGCCAGGGCAGCACGTTCACGGGCAGCCCGCCGCTGCTCGCGCAGTACCCCGATGGGAGTCACGACGGGGACGTCGCCTGCGCGACCGAGTCCACCGACACGGTGGCGCCGCACGCCGCCATGACGGCTCCCACCGGCGTGACCCTCAGCACCCGGGTGGTGGCGGGCTGGACCGCCGACGGCGCCGTGACCTCCTACGACGTCCGCTACCGGCAGGCCAACCCGGGCGCCGGCTTCAGCGCGTTCGTGCTGCCGGCCAACCTCCAGGTCACCGGTGCCCGGGCCGCGGCGATCACCAGCCCGTACGGCTACACCGCGTGCTTCTCCGTACGCGCCCGGGATGCCCGGCCCAACCTGTCTGCGTGGAGCGCCGAGCGGTGCTCGGTCGTGCCGTTGGACGACCGAGCCCTGACGGCAAGCGCAGGGTGGACGCGCGCGACGTCGAGCGCCTACTTCGCGAGCACCTACAGCACCACCACCCGGTACGGCGCGACGCTCAGCCGCACGCGGCTGCAGAGCACTCGGCTGTCCCTGGTGGCGACGCGCTGCCCGACCTGCGGGGTGGTCGGCGTCTACCTGGGCAGCACGCTGCTCGCCAAGGTCGACCTCCGAGCCGGCACGACCGTCCGGAAGGCCGTGCTGGCGCTCCCCCGCTTCACCCTCCGCAGCACGACCGTGACCGTGAAGGTGCTGAGCACCGGGAAGACCGTCCAGATCGACGGCCTGAGCAGCAGTCGGGTCTGAGTCCGCGAACACGGAGATTGAGCATTGATCTATCCGCAGATGCGGAGAACTTGCTAGGTTCGCCACCGTGACCGTGTTCCGGCTGGCCGAGGCCGCCCGCCTCTTGGGCGTCAGCGACGACACGATCCGCCGGTGGGTCGACTCCGGCCGGCTCGGGGCCGACCGGGACGATGCCGGCAGGGCCGTCATCAACGGCGTCGAGCTGGCCCGGTTCGCCGGCGAGCAGAACGACGCCGCCGTGTCCCTGGAGGCCGGCCCGATCGTCGGGGCTTCCGCGCGCAACCGGTTCACCGGCCTGGTCACGCGGGTGGTGAAGGACGGCGTGATGGCCCAGGTCGAGCTCGCTGCCGGCCCGTTCCGGGTGGTGTCGCTGATGAGCGCCGAGGCCGCCACCGAGCTGGGGCTGGAGCCCGGCGTGCTGGCCGTCGCCAGCGTCAAGTCCACCAACGTCGTCATCGAGATCCCGCGGCAGCCATGAAGACCTTGACGGTCGCCCTTGCCCTCACCGTTGCGGCGTGCGGCTCCTCCAGTTCTCAGCCCACCGGCGCTCCGGGCACGATCACGGTGTTTGCGGCTGCGTCCCTGACCGGCACGTTCACCCAGCTGGGCAGGGACTTCGAGGCAGCACACCCCGGCACCACCGTGAGGTTCAGCTTCGCCGGCAGCACCGCGCTGGCCACCCAGATCCTGGCCGCCGCACCGGCAGACCTGTTCGCCTCGGCCAGTACGAAGTCCATGACCCAGGTGGTCGACGGTGGCGCGGCCAGCGACCCGCGGACGTTCGCCACCAACGTCGCCGAGATCGCCGCGTCCCCAGGCAGCGCAGTCACCGGCCTGGCGGATCTGCCCAAGGTGAAGGTGGCTCTGTGCGACCCGACCGTCCCGTGCGGGGCGATCGCCGTCGAAGTGCTCGGAAAGGCCCACGTCACCGTCACGCCCGTGACGCTGGGGTTGGACGTCAAGAGCACGCTGGCCTACGTCGCGAACGGCTCGGCGGACGCCGCGATCGTCTACGTGACAGACGTTCTCGCCGCCGGCGCCAAGGTCACGGGCATCCCGATCCCGGCTGACCTGAACGCCACGACTGCGTACCAGATCGCGCCCGTCAAGGCGTCCAGGAACACCACGCTGGCGATGGCCTTCGAGGACTTCGTGCTGTCGAGCGCCGGGCAGGTGGCCCTCGCCGCGGCCGGCTTCCAGAAGCCTTGAGAGGCAAGCCCTGGGTGCTGCTGGCGCCCGCGGTGCTCGGACTGCTGTTCCTGCTCGCCCCCCTCATCGGGCTGCTCGCCAAGGCGCCCTGGTCGCGACTGCCCGACCTGCTCTCGGACCCCTCGGTGCGCCAGGCACTACGACTGTCCCTGGAGTGCGCCACCCTCGCGACCCTGCTGTCCCTCGCGGTCGGCGTGCCGCTCGCCTGGGTGCTCGCCCGGCTCACCTTCCCGGGTCGGCGCCTTGTGCGGGCGCTGGTCACGCTCCCCCTCGTCCTTCCTCCGGTCGTAGGCGGCGTCGGGCTGCTGTACGCGCTGGGGCGCACCGGCCTCCTCGGGCCAGCCCTGGAGCGCGTGGGGATCTCACTGTCCTTCACCACGGCAGGCGTGGTGCTGGCCGAGACGTTCGTGGCGCTCCCGTTCCTCGTCGTCACCGTCGAGGGTGCGCTCAGCAGCAGTGACCAGCGGTACGAAGAGGCGGCGGCCACCCTCGGCGCCAGTGGCTGGACCACGTTCCGCAGGGTCACCCTGCCGCTGATCGGGCCGTCCGTGGCGGCCGGTGCGGTGCTGTCCTTCGCGCGCGCCCTCGGGGAGTTCGGGGCCACCATCACGTTCGCGGGCAACCTCCCCGGCACGACGCAGACGATGCCGATCGCGGTCTACGTGGCCTTGGAGAGCAACCCGGAAGCAGCCGTTGCGCTGGCACTGGTGCTGCTCGTGGTCAGCGTGCTGATCCTGCTGTCGTTGCGCGAGAAGTGGCTGCGACCGGCGATGGCCGGATGAGCCTCGACGCCCAGCTGCTGGTGCGCCGCGACGGGTTCTTGCTGGACGTCGTGCTCCACGCCGACGCCGGCGAGGTGGTGGCGGTCCTGGGTCCGAACGGCGCCGGCAAGAGCACCCTGCTCCGAGCCGTCGCAGGCCTGCTCCCGCTGGACAGCGGCCACCTCGAGCTCGACGGGATGCTCCTCACGCACCTGCCGCCGCAGGACCGGCGCCTCGGCATGGTCTTCCAGGACTACCGGCTGTTCCCGCATCTGAGCGCGCGCGAGAACGTCGCCTTCCCCTTACGCAGCAGGGGAACTCCGAAGCAGCAGGCGCGCGAGGCTGCGGACGGGTGGCTCGCCCGCCTGGGCCTCACGGGTCTGGAGGACCGCAAGCCCGTGGCGCTGTCCGGCGGCCAGGCACAGCGGGTGGCGCTCGCGCGTGCACTGTGCGGGGAGCCCGGGCTGCTGCTGCTCGACGAGCCGCTCGCCGCGCTCGACGCGGGCACCCGCATCGACGTCCGCGTCGAGCTGCGGCGCCAGCTGGAGGAGTTCGCGGGGCCCACCCTGCTCGTCACGCACGACCCGCTCGAGGCACTGTCGCTGGCTGACCGGATCGTGGTCTTGGAGGCCGGCCGGGTCGTGCAGGACGCCTCCCCTTCCGAGGTCGTCCGCCGGCCGGCCACCCCTTACGTCGCCCGTCTCGCCGGGCTGAACCTGCTGCGCGGGACCGCCACCGCTGGGGTCTTGGAGCTCGACGAGGGCGGCCACCTCGTGACCACCGAGAGCGGGCTGTCCGGACCGGCGCTGGCCGTCGTACGCCCCAGCGCCGTCCTGGTGCAGCGGCACGCGCCGGAGAGCGCCAGCGCCCGCAACGTGTTCGACTGCCGGATCGAGACGATGGAGGTGCTCGGTGACCGGGTGCGACTGGGCCTCACGGGGCCGCCCACGCTGTTCGCCGACGTCACGCCCGGCGCGGTTGCCGACCTCAGGCTGGTCCCCGGCGAGCAGGTCTGGGTGAGCCTCAAGGCCACCGAGGTCGAGGCCTATCCGACCGGTGTCGTTTCGGGCAGGTAAAGCCTGAGGTTCACCCGTTTGCCGAGCGGCGTGTCGCGCGCATCACACCCCTGCCGGGGACGAACCTGGTGCAGCGGGTGTTGAAACAGCCACGGATGGACACACCATCCGCAACAGCGCAACGACAGGAGCCAGCCATGACGACAGCCCTGAGCCCGACCACCGAGACCTTCGCTGTCCCTGACGCTGCACCCCTCACGATGGCTGACCGCTGCGACCGCTGCTCCTCCCAGGCCTACGTCCGGGCGACGCTGCCGAGCGGCGCCGACCTGCTGTTCTGCGGGCACCACGCCAACGCACACCGGGCGTCGCTGCTGGTCGCCGGCGCGGTGTTCCACGACGAGACCGCCAAGCTGACCGTCGCCAGGGAGTCCGGCTTCGCCGGCTAGGGGCGCACCGCGGGGAATGCGGTCGCGCCGGAGGGGTTGTCACCTACAGGATGTGACCTGACCCTGAGGAGCTGCCCCCGTGCCCGCGACTGTCGAGCCAACCCGGACGGCAGTCGGCCTCAGGTCTGAGCGCGGGCCGATCCTCGGCACGATCATGCTGACCACGTCGCTGGTGGCGTTGGACAGCACGGTCGTGGCGACGGCGGTGCCGAGTGTCGTGGGTGACCTCGGCGGGTTCAGCCAGTTCCCCTGGCTGTTCAGCGTCTACCTGCTGACGCAGGCGGTGACGGTGCCGATCTACGGCAAGCTCGCGGACGTGCTCGGGCGCAAGCCGGTGCTGACGTTCGGCGTGGCGGTGTTCCTGCTCGGCTCGCTGCTGTGCGGGGCGGCCTGGTCCATGCCGGCACTCATCGCCGCGCGGGCCGTCCAGGGCATCGGTGCCGGCGCGGTGCTGCCCGTCGGGCTGACCATCATCGGCGACCTGTACACCGTCGAGGAGCGGGCCCGGGTCCAGGGCTACGTCGCCTCGGTGTGGGGCGCCGCCTCGGTCCTCGGGCCGCTGACCGGTGGGCTGTTCTCGGAGTACGTCTCCTGGCGCTGGATCTTCCTGATCAACCTGCCGCTCGGAGCCGTGGCGCTGCTCGCCCTGCGGCACCGTTTCCACGAGGTCGTCGCTCCCCGGGAGCACCGGATCGACTACCTCGGCGCCGGCCTGCTGGCGACCGCCTGCTCACTGCTCATCTTGGGGCTGCTCGAGGGCGGCACCGCGTGGGCCTGGCGCTCCCTGACCAGCGGGGCCGTGCTCGGTGGGGCCGCGCTCGCGCTGGCGGTGTTCGTGCGGGTCGAGCGCGCCGCGGAGGAGCCGGTGCTGCCGCCGTGGGTCTTCCGGCGACGCATCCTGATCGGCGGGAACCTGACGTCCGTGGCGGTCGGCGCGGTGATCGTCGGACTGTCCTCCTACGTGCCTGCCTACGTCCAAGGGGTGTTGGGCAAGGGCGCCATCGAGGCAGGTCTCGTGCTGGGCGCCCTCACACTCGGGTGGCCGATCGCGGCCGGCCTCGCCGGTCGGGTCTACCTCCGGATCGGATTCCGGGACACCGCCCTGATCGGCGCCGCGCTGGCGATCCTCGGCGCCGCTCTGACCGCGCAGCTGACCGCGAGCTCGCCCACCTGGCGGGTGGCCGCCGGGCTGTTCCTCACCGGCCTCGGGATGGGCCTGTGCTCCAGCCCGGTCATGGTGGCCGTGCAGTCCGTCGTCGGCTGGGAACGCCGCGGGGTCGTGACGGGCACCAACATGTTCTCCCGGTCGATGGGCTCAGCGATCGGCGCGGCCGCCTTCGGTGCGATCGCCAACACGACCCTGCTGCACCGCTACACGCAGGCGCCGGCGAGCCTCCGAGGTTCCCTGCCCCAGGACATCGACGGCACCACGGCGGCCCTCGCCCACCCGGGGGCGGTCGCCAGCTTCGTCCGTACCAGCCTGTACGACGCCTCGCACCACGTCTTCGTGGGGCTCGTCGTCGCATCCGTGCTGATGGCCGCCGCGCTGGCGCTGATGCCGCGGCGGACCACCGAGCTCGTCTTCGACTGATCAGCGCAGGCCGTGACCGGCCGGCACCTTGGTGGTCGCCGGGCCGTCGGGTGCGGTGTCGACGGCGACCACGTCGTAGTCGCCACGCAGGCCGTCCGGCTGCAGCTGACGGCAGGTGGAGCGCAGCGACTCGCAGACCACCCGGTGACCGGCCACGTGCAGGTCGAGCCGGCTGTCGTAGTAGTCCGAGAACAGGTTGCCGTCGTGGTCAGGATCGACGGCGGCCCCCGCCGCGTCGTGCCGCCAGCGGTCCGTGAGGAGCCGCGCGTCGGCGGTGCGGTCGCCCTTGAGGTACTTGTCGAACCAGGCGACGGTGTACCAGGCCACGAGGTCCTGCCCGCGCAGCGAGGCCCCGAAGCCGGCGTTGGGGATGAAGCTGAAGTCGAAGTGCGAGCCGCCGCGGATGATGATCTCGCCGGTGTCGACCCCGGCCTTGGAGTAGGCGACCGACTGCGTCGACTTCGCGTGCGGGTCGGGCAGCGAGGTGTTCGGGGTCGGCGGCAGGTAGTAGTCCGCGGACATCCCGAGCGCCGGCTTGGTGATCCGGACGGCCTTGCGGGCGCTGGCGTCGAGGCAGCCGGACTCGCGGCCCGTCGGGTCGGTCCCGGCGAGGTTGTCCCACGCGACCAGCGTCTTCACGCGCGGGTCGGCCTGCCCGACGTAGCTGACCCCGGCGGCACCGTAGGAGTGCCCGGCCAGCCCGACGCGGCTCGGGTCGACCAACGCGGCGAACGGGTTGTACGCGGTGTCCAGGCCGGCCTTGACCCGGCGGTCCTGCTTCGCGCGGTGCGAGGTCCCCGTCAGGCAGGACGGCCGCGGCGCGTAGCGCTTGCCGGCCGTCGACAAGAAGAAGTCCAGGGCGTCCACGGTGCCGTCGAAGAACGGTCGACCGTCGCTCTGCGCGGGGAAGCCCTCCTGCTGGTCGGCGCCCTCGCCGAACGTGTCGGACTGCCCCTGGCCCTGCGGGTCGAAGGTCAGCACGACGTAGCCGGCCTTGGCGAGCGCCTGCGCAGCGAACCAGTAGAGCGGCTCGTTGGCTTGCACCGACCCGTTGGTGATCACAATGCCCGGGCGCTTCGCAGGACCGGCCTCGGTGGCCCAGACGTGCCCGCTGAGGGTGGCACCGTTGCGGGCTGTGAAGAGCACCGGCGACACGATGCCGTAGCCCTTGGCCTGCCAGTCGTACAGCCGGATGTCGCCGGCGCAGCCGTCCTGACCGGACCAGCACAGGTCCCCGACGAAGCTGCGCTCCGGGTCAGCGGCCTGCACCTGCAGCGCGTGGGCGGCGTTCGCCGTACCGATGGTGCGGAGCGCGGCCTGGTAGGCCGGGGTGCTGTAGACCGCCTGCCGCTCGAGGGTCTTGCTGAAGTCCTTGGCCTCGTAGCCAGGGTCGAACGCCGGCGGTGAGGCCAGCGCGACCGTGGAGCACACGGCGGTAAGGGCAGCAGCAAGGCCAAGCGCGCGTCGAGTCACCCCTCTGACTTCGACACCCTCCCCCGACTTCCCTGCAACAGTGCCGAAAGTTTGCCTGAAACGGGCCTGTGAGAGGCCTCAGATCAGCACCGGCGCAGGGAAGTCGAAGCGGGGCTCCTCGCTAGAGGTGGCGGAGGGCCCAGCCGCGGTCGCGGACGTTACGGAACAGGTCCATGCCCGTCTTGGCGCGGAGCCGGCACAGCTGGACGTCGACGCGACGCGACGGCGCGGTATCGCCCCAGCACACCCAGTGCAGCTGGTCGCGGGACCAGACCTTGCGGGGTGCGCCGAGGAACAGCGCGAGCAGCTCGACCTGACGCGGCGACAGGTCGAGCGGCCGGCCGTCGAGGGTGACGACGTAGCCGGCGAGGTCGACGACGAGACCGCCGATCGTGAGCGGGCCGGTGAGGCTCACCCCCGCGTCCAGGGCGCGGCTGGTGAAGTCCCGGCCGGTGCCGGAGACAGCGCGCAGCATCGGGGCAGGGTTGGGGCGGTGGGCGGGCATGGTGGCCGGGGCGGGATAGGCCATGGTGGATCCTCCGGGGTGTCCGTGAGCGTGCACCTGACGCTAGGCAGCTCGGGTTCCCGGTAGGTGACCCAGGTGTTTCCAGTGGGTTCCGAGAAGCGCACATCTTCGCGCCCTGACGGATCTCACCGTGGATGTCCTCTGGGTCACGACGGCAGGCGGGACAATCGCAGGCTCAGCGCCGGCGGGTCCTCTTGCCGACGCCGAAGATCGACCGGCTGATCTCGCGACCGGCGGCGGAGGCCGCGGAGCGGGCGAAGGACTTGAACACACTGGAACCCAGGACGCCGGCGATCACAGCCCCAGCCCCGGCCGCGGCGGCGGCTTCGTGGTGGTCCTGCCGCGCGGTTTCCGCAGGTCCCTGCGGGCCGGCCGGCGGCGCGCTCTCGACGGGCGCGGACACCTTCGCCTGGAGCTTCTCGTAGGCCGAGTCGCGATCGATCGCTGTGCCGTACTCCGCCTGCAGCGGTGAGGCGTTGACCAGCGCCGACTGCGCAGCCGGGTCGAGCTGCGCCATCAGCGAGGCAGGTGGCCGCATCCGGGTCCACGCGACCGGGGTCGGGGCTCCGCGCTCGGACAAGATCGTCACGACCGCCTCCCCGATGCCGAGGTTCTGCAGGAGCTCGCCGAGGTCGTCGTACACCTCGCTCTTGGGGAAGGTGCCGACGGTGGCCTTGAGCTTCTTCGCGTCGTCCGGGGTGAAGGCGCGCAGCGCGTGCTGGACCCGGTTGCCGAGCTGCGCAAGCACGTCGTCCGGGACGTCCTTGGGGGTCTGCGTCACGAAGAAGACGCCGACGCCCTTGGAGCGGATCAGCCGGACGGTCTGGGCGATCGCGTCGAGGAAGGACTTCGAGGCGCCGTCGAACAGCAGGTGAGCCTCGTCGAAGAAGAAGACCAGCTTGGGCTTGTCGACGTCCCCGACCTCGGGCAGGTCGTGGAACAGGTCCGCGAGCAGCCACATCAGGAAGGTGCTGAAGAGCTGAGGGCTGGCCTGGAGCCCCTGCAGCTCCATGATGCTGAGGATCCCCTTGCCGTCCGGGGTGAGGCGCATCAGGTCGTGGCTGTCGAACTCCGGCTCGCCGAAGAAGACGTCGCCGCCGTTGTCCTCGAGCCCGATCAGCTCGCGCAGGATCACGCCGGCGGTCGCGGTGGAGAGCCCACCCAGCTCGGCGAGGTCGGCCTTGCCCTCATCGGAGGTCAGGTGGCTGATGACCGCCCGCAGGTCCTTGAGGTCCAGCAGCGCCAGCCCAGCTTTGTCCGCGAAGTGGAAGACCAGACCCAGCGAGCTCTCCTGGGTCTCGTTGAGGCCGAGGACCTTGCTCAGCAGGATCGGCCCGAAGCTCGTCATCGTCGCCCGGACCGGCACGCCGGTGCCGCCCTGCCCGCCGAGGTTGAGGAACTCCACCGGGAAGCCCTTCGCCACCCACTCGGTCGCGGTGTCCTTCGCGCGCGCCGTGATCCGGTCGCCCGGCACGCCGGGGGCCGCCATCCCGCTGACGTCACCCTTGATGTCGGCCAGGAACACCGGCACGCCGGCGTCGGACAGCTGCTCAGCGATGAGCTGCAGCGTCTTGGTCTTGCCGGTGCCGGTGGCACCCGCGACGAGGCCGTGCCGGTTCAGCATCGCCAGCGGCATCCGGATGCGCGCGTCGGGGTGGGCCTCGTTGTCGAGGACCAGCGCGCCCAGCTCCAGGGCCGGTCCGTCGAACGCGTACGCCTTGCCGAGGGTGTCTGCGATCTCGTTCATACGACGGACCTTATGCCCCTGCTCTAGGGTGGGTGGCGTGACTGACAGGCTGGTGTGGATCGACTGCGAGATGACCGGGCTCGACGTGCAGAACGACCTCCTCATCGAGGTCGCTGCCCTGGTGACCGACTCCGAGCTCAACGTCCTCGGCGACGGGATCGACATCGTCATCGGGGCCACGCGCGAGCAGCTCGAGCGGATGCCTGACGTGGTCCGCGACATGCACGCGACCTCGGGGCTGACCGAGGAGGTGCTGGCCTCGACCGTCACGGTCCGCGAGGCCGAGGAGCAGGTGCTCGCCTACCTCCGGGACTTCGTCGAGCCGGGCAAGGCGCCGCTGTGCGGCAACTCCATCGGCACCGACCGGGGCTTCCTCGCTCGCGACATGACAGAGCTCGACAGCTTCCTGCACTACCGGATGGTCGACGTCTCCTCGGTGAAGGAGCTGTCCCGCCGGTGGTATCCGCGGGCTTACTTCAACTCCCCGAAGAAGGCCGGCGGGCACCGGGCGCTGGCCGACATCCTGGAGTCGGTCAAGGAGCTGAAGTACTACCGGTCGACGGTGTTCGTACCCCAGCCGGGGCCGACGTCGGACGAAGCAGCGGCGGCGGCCGCCGCGCTCAGCCCTGACCAGTAGCGGCGCGCGGGACACCGCGCACCTCCGAGCCTTCGCGCTGCTCGAAGCCGTGCAGGGCGAGGAGCACGCTGCTGCCGCGGCGAGCATCGAGGCCGCGGAGGACGACGGCGCCAGCTGGCCCGAGGTGCTGTTCGTGCTGGCCGCGGCCCGCACGGTGCACGCCGTCGTCCGCCAGAGCGAGCACAGCCTGCGCGCCGTGGACGCCCTGCTCGCGCAGGCCGAGGAACCGGCAGCCCTCGCCGTCGCTCTCGGCCTCCGGGCGCTGGCCGCAGCCGGAGAGGGCGACAGCGCGGCGCTGCTGGCACACAGCAGCCGAGCCATCGCGCTGCTCGACGACGACACCCTTCCCGGCCGGGAGCGCTGCCTGGCCTACGTCATCTGTGCGGCGGCGCTCAACACCCTGCAGCTGTGGGAACTGGTCGACGAGCTCTACACCTGCGCCCTCGCGCTGGGACCGCACGCGCACGACGCCGGGCAGGCCGCGGCGGTCGCGGTCAACCGCGTCCTGATCCGCCTCGAGCGCGGTCTCGCCCTGCTCGAGCACGGCGATGCCGATGCCGCCCGGGATCAGCTCGCACTGGCTTCAGAGGCCTCCGAGGCCGCACTCGAGCAGGACCTGCGGCCGCTCTGGCGGCGCGACGTTCTCGCCGTCGCCGACCTGGTGCGGCTGCTGGAGGGCGAGCCGCTCGTGACCCCGCTGGAGGTGCACCGGGAGGCCCTGCTCGAGGCCGGCGACGTCGAGGTCCTACCACTGCTCGATGCCGCCGCCGAGCTCGTAGGCTGGCAGGAGGACGACCAGCCCACGCCGCAGACCTCGACGTCCTCCGGGGCCCGCAGCTTCCCGCTCTGGGTGCGGGCGGTCGTGCTGGCCGACGGCTCCGCCAGCACCCAGGCGCACGCGGCGCACGCCGAGCTGCTCTCGCAGCAGCTCTGGGAGTCCCGCGCCGCGGTGCTCGGCGCCGCCCGCGCACAGATCGCCACGGAACGACGACGTCTCGAGCACGAGCGGCTGCTGCTCGCGGTGCACACCGACCCGCTCACGGGGCTGTCGAACCGGCGCCGCTTCGAGGACTGGCTCCAGCGGCGTACGGGGGAGCTCGCCACCGCGCTCGCCCTCATCGACCTGGACGCCTTCAAGCGCGTCAACGACGACCACAGCCATGCCGTCGGCGACGAGGTGCTGCGCCGGGTCGGCATGATCGTGCGCTCGGTGATCCGGCCCGGCGACCTGGCCATGCGCCAGGGCGGCGATGAGTTCGCGGTCGTCCTCCAGGACGACGTGCTCGACTCCACCGTGGTGCTCGACCGCTTGCGGACCCTGTCCGCCGCCGTCCGCGACGAGAACTGGGAGCGGGTCTCCCCCGGCCTGGTCGTCACGGTCAGCGTCGGCATCGCCCTGACCGCCGGCGCTGCTCATGGCAACGCCGGCCCGAGCCTGTACGCCGCCGCCGACCGGGCGCTCTACGCCGCCAAGGACCGCCGGGAAGGTCCGGTGCTCGTGACCGTGCCGGCGCCCGCGGACGCCTAGGGATACTGGTCGCATGGGCTCCGTGACGTTCAGCATCCCGTTCGACCTGGCCACCGCCCTGATCGAGGCTGGGGGCCTCCACTACGCCGTGGAGACCGGCACCTACCTCGGTGCCTCGGCACTGATGCTCGCCGACGTGGTCGATGAGGTCTGGTCGGTCGAGCTGAAGCCGGAGATCCTCGCGCAAGCCCGCGAGCGGTGTGCCGACCGGCCGACCATCCACCTGTACGAGGGGTACTCCCCCGAGGTGCTACCGACGATCTTGGCCGAGGTCCCGGGGCCTGCGCTGTACTGGCTCGACGGTCACGGCGGCACGTTCGGCGCGAACGACGTGCCCTCCCACATCCGTGAGTGCCCCGTTCTCGAGGAGCTCACGGCCATCGCCGCGCACCCGTTCGCGGCGGAGTCGGTCATCCTCATCGACGACGCCCGCGCCTTCTTCGGACCGATGCTGCAGCACCGTCCCGAGGACTGGCCGACCTTCGTCGAACTGGCCGACGCCCTCGGCCGCGACCGTTACGTCACGGTGCTGGACGACGTCGTCATCGCGGTGCCGGCGACCCTCCGGCCCGCCGTGGACGCCTGGTGGAACGGCAAGCTCCGGGAGCGTGACGGCCTGGAGGCGCACCCATACCTGATCGCGATGCTGATGGATCCGGGGTGGGTCGAGGAGTTCAAGGCGGTCATGCGCGCGGAACCCTGACGCGCCCGGCTCACCGTCCGGCTAGACTTCTGCGCGCACCAATGGTGGGTGTAGCTCAGCTGGCAGAGCACCGGGTTGTGATCCCGGTTGTCGCGGGTTCGACCCCCGTCACTCACCCCACCGCACGACCGTCAGGGGCCCTCGTCGAGGGCCCCTGACCTGGTTCCCCGGTCGCCCCGTTTCACGATCATGGGGCAGAACTCCGCCGTACTCGACCTCATGGGGCAGTACTGCCCCGGGCTCAGCCGCGCCGATCCCTCGCCGGCCCTGCCCCAGCCGGTGGGGCGCTTTTGGGGCGCCCGTTCGGCACGGTCCCGTCAGGAGCTGGGTGGAACGACGGGAGTCCGGCCGACACCGCGCGGTGTACCGGGACCCAGTTCAGGGCCCGCACACGTGGGCGGAGTTCTGGTCCTGGCTAGTTGCCCATCATCGGCATCGGTACCCCGCCGGGGACGGTGAGCCCCGGCAGCGCCGCAGGGGCCGCGAGCAGGAGTACGCCGAGCCCGACGAGGACAGCGGACGTCGCGTAGGTCGCCGCGCGTGGCCACGGCGCCGTCTTCTCGATCGCGATGAGGCCCGCGACGAGCGCCATCCAGGTGATGCTCATGACGCCGAGTGCGAACAGCGACGCCATGAGAGCCCAGCAGCAGCCCACGCACCAGGCGCCGTTCCGCATCCCCATCTGCAGGCCGCCGAACCACCCGTCCCGCCACGAGCCGAGGAGGAAGCCGAGCGGGCTGCGGCACTTGCCGAGGCACACGTCCTTGAGCGGGGTGAACTCGTAGAGCCCGGCGACGAGGAGCGTCCCGCCCGCAAGCACCTGCCCGACCTGGTCCCAGGCGAGCGCGTCACCGCCGATCCAGGTGCCGGCGGCGGCTACGCCGAACGCCGCGAGGCCGGCCGTGGTCCAGGTCAGGAGGTAGCCGGCGGTGAAGGCGAAGGGAGCGAAGGGAAGCCGCGTGCGCGTCATTCGGCCGTACAGCGCGACCGTCGGCGCGATCGACGGGAACATCATCGCGGCCATCATCGCGACCCAGACACCGACGAACCATCCGAAGGTCCCGAGTGCGGTCCACGGCCCGGCGTCCATCGCCTGCATCTGCCCGGCCGTCCACCACCAGGCGAGCCCGGCGAGTGCGAAGAGGAGGACGACGAGCCCGACGCGTGTTCGGATGGCGGTGTAGGCCGGTGCCGGTCCGGACGACGCGACCGATCGCATCTCCTCCGCGACGGTCATGACGTCAGGCGGCCCATGTGAAGTCCGACTTCGACAGCCCCGTCTTGCCGTCGAAAGTGATACCGAAGGCGTTGATCCGCGTCCGCTTCGCCTCCGCCATCGTGAGGTCCGAACCGACGGGGTGGAACATGCCGTTGAACTTCACCGGTTCCCCGGTCTCGACGCCGAACGGCACGACGTCCTCGATCTCGAAGTCGATGGAGTCGCCGACGCGGACCGAGTGGCGAAGGCCGTCGTCGTCGACCTCGATCGTTGCGCGCTCGACCCCGAGCATCTCGCCGATGAGCGGCGCGAGTCCCGCCATCGGACCGCCGAGCTGCCCGCTGAACACACCGACGAGCTTGTCGAACTGATCGTCGCTCGCCTTGGCATCGACGAAGACCCCGACGCGCCAGTTGCCCTCCGTCATGACCTTCGGGGTGTCGGCAATCATCGCGACTTTGCAGCCGGCGATATCCGTGCCCTCAGCCTGACCCTCGCGGATGCTGAAGACGAGCACCACCCGGCAGAAGTCGTAGGTCGCCCCGTGATCGAGCGAGAGGTTGCAGGGACACATGAGCTCACACGAGCAGGTCTCGATGTAGCTGCCTCGTAGGTTCCACGACATAGCACGCCCCCCCAAGGACGAAGGAGCCCAAGTCTTCCCCCGACGCGGAGGGCCGTCAATGCCGCAGGCGACCTGGCGGCTACGCCGAGCGGGCACCGCTGGGCAACAGCTACCGCGTGCGGTTGCTGTTGTCAGCCTCCTGCGGCTCGCGTTCCTTGCGCCGGAGCAGCACCGCCGAGAGCGCGAGCGCGACCACCAGCCCGGCCAGCACCCCGATCTCGATCACCGACCGCTCGAACGCGTCGGGGTCCTTGCTCACCTGCGCGGCGGCCTCGACCGACAGCACCACGATCTCCTTGATCGCCGCCAGCACGCCGACCAGCAGGAACGGCTCGACCAGCACCTGCCGCTCCTTCAGTGTGAGCCGCACCGCGTACAGCAGCTCGACAAAGATGAAGACGAGCAGAAGGGTGTCGAGCACGTGCAGGACGCCCTCGGTGTCCTTGTCGCCGACGCTGGTGAGCAGGTCGCGGCCGGCCACGAACAGCAGGCCCCCGGCCGCCACGATCAAGATCCCGGCGATCCCGGCGTACAGCAGGTCCTCAGCCAGCGTCAGGGCCTTGTCGGTGAGCCTGACCCGCTCCGGGTTGTCCTCGACCTCGTCCGCCATGCCGATGATCTTGCCCCGTCGCCGCCGCCCCGAACCCGGTTGGCAGATTCATCCGGTGACGAGCACCGGCAGGCCAGGGTCCGCGCACCGGAGCTGCAGAGCCGCGCCGGCCGGCTCAACGCGGGCGGCACCCCGCTGACTCTCGCCGGGCTGCGGGGGTCGTTCGCGGACCACAGGCCACCGGGACGGTCGGCGTGACGTTCTCGTTGCCGACGTTGCTCCTGCATCGGGTCGCCACCGCGGTCACCTGCCGACCGCCTGCAAGGGCCCGGCCTGTTGCGGGACATCGACGAGGTCTTGCGGCATCGGCGCTGGACACCCGAGGTAGTAGCCCTGTCCGTGCGTCACGCCGACGGCACGCAGCGCCGCAAGTTCGTGCGCGGTTTCGATGCCCTCTGCGACGAGGCAGGCACCGATCTCCTGGGCGAACGTGAGAAGTCCGGCCACCAGGGCTCGTCGAGCGGGGTCACCGTGAATGTCGCGGACCAAGCTGATATCCAGCTTCACGATGTCGGGGCGCAGGTTCAAGATGTGGGACAGGCTGGCGTATCCGGCTCCCGCATCGTCGACGGCGAGCCTGACGCCCCGCGCTCTCAAGGGCGCCAGCGCAGTCCGCAAGGCCGCGTAGTCGGAGACGCCCTCGTGCTCCGTCAGCTCGAGCACCAACTGACGGGAGGATGCCTCGGCGCCCGCCAACAGCTCGAAGAAGGCACTGCTCGTGGCCGTTGCCGGTGACACGTTCACCGAGAGGTACCGGTCCTGGGGAGTCATCCTGAGCACGTCCAGAGCGCCTCTCACAGCAGCGAGCTCAAGCTCGGTACCCATCCCGACATCCGCGGCGTCGGCGAACCACTTGTCCGGCCCCTGAACGGGTTGCCCCGAGAACCGGGACAGCGCCTCGCCGCCCACGACCGCCCCGCTGCGCAGGTCGACGATGGCCTGAACGACGATCTGGGGTCCACCTGCATCGAGCACAGCCTGGGTGCGGATGCGCTTGCTGTCGCGTTCCCACCCCGCCGCGAGCAGCGCGGTGTGCCGCGGGGTCTCGTCGGTCAGCGACGACACCACGTACTGCACGGCACCCTCGCGATCGTCCCTGGCGGCCGCCGTGTTGACCCGCAACCACCGCCTGCCACCCCCGACACGGGGGACACCGAGCATCTGGTCATGCAGGGCCACTCCGGTCATGAGCGTGACACGGTCGGGCACCTGCTCGGCTGGCCAGGTTGTGCCGTCAGATCGGAGCACATCCCACTCCGCCGGCATCGAAGCTCGGCCGTACAACTGGTCGTTGCTGAGCCCAAGCAGTGCCTCGGCAGCCGGATTGGCCGCCACGACCCGGCCGTCAGCATCCCGGAGCATCACGCCGTCGCTCATGAGGTTGAGAAGAGTTGAGCGCAGTGCCTCAAGCTCTTCGCTGCGGCTCAGCAGCACCCGGAGGCGATCCCCCTCGACCGCGAGCTGCCCCCGCAGCCGGGCGAACTCAGCGAGCATCGCCACCAGGACCACGCCGGAGGCCACCACCATGAGGCTTCGCCCGACATACCAGCCCAGGCTGAATCGGGTACGGGAGAGCAGCGTCAGAGCCGCGTCGCCGAGCACCGCAGCGGCGGCCAGCGACGCCCACCGTGCCGGTCCGGACAGCCCCAAAGCGCCCTTCACAGCGACGAGCGTCGCGACGATGATCACGGGCAACATCACGGGACCCGCGATCCGGGTCAGCCCACCGGTATCCAGGCCGTCGATGAGCGCCGGAAGCCAACCACGGCCATGGGCAGCGGTCACGATCATCAGGGCACCGACGAGGACGACGGCGGCCAGCGACACCCACGCCGTCATGGCACGCCTGGGCGCCGACACCGGCCGCGTCCACGCCCTGGGCCAGGGTCCGGCACCCGCGGCAAGCAGCACGGGGAACCCGGTATGCCACGTCGCCCACAGCCAGGGAGCGGTGGAGGGCCAGCCGCCCAGCGGACCCACAGCTCCCATGATGCCGGGGAACGCCGCACCGAATCCGATCCCCACGATCAGGGAGTACACATACGCCGACGCCAGCACCAAGGCGCGACGGTCACCGTCCTGGCGGAACTGGCCCACCAGGAGCACCGCCGAGATCACGTCCAGGCCGGCGACCAGCGCCAGCATGGCCGGCATGAAGCTCGGCCGACCCCCGAGTGGCAAAGAGGACAGTGGCGCAACGACAGCGACCACCCCAGCCACCCAGACCAAGGACAGGGGCAGGCGACGATCATTCGCCGTGACGGATCGCCGGGGCCGGGCCATGATGTGAGACCGCCGACGTGACCTGCCACTCTGCGAAGCTCGCAGGGGTCGTCTCGCCATCAACTGACCGGCTGCCTCTCCGCGGGAACCCTTGCAGCGAGGTCGCCGATCCGGGTCTCAGATACACCATCGGCAGGCCACAGCCGAAGGAGACCGGCCGTCAGGTCATACCTTGCTTACTTGGAGGCGTCTCTGGGATCTGTTGTGGTGGTTTGCTCAAGTTGCGCGTGTCGGTCAGGCCACCGTCTCGCAGTCCTGCCGGGATCGACATGGTCCACATCTCGTCCAGGAAGGGTTCGGTTCGGGCAGCGCCAGAGGCCTTTCGCCTTGCTGGGCTGGCCATCCCACGGCCGCCGCAGCCCGTTCATCTCAGGGCGCAGAGTGGAACGGTGGGTACTCGTCGGTCACGAGCAGGAAGGCGTAGGCGAACACGCGCTGACTCCAACGCATGACGACCACGACCGAAGCGCTCGACAGGGGTTCAGCTCACGCGCGGCGTCGGGGTAGGGATAGTCGAGATGCACCGACTGCTGCTCGTCCGTCGAGGGGTACTGGTGCGGAACCACACGGAGCCCTTCCACCACGTGACCCGGGACGCTGCCGCAAACACGGTCATCGGCCTGGAACAACCGGTGGGGATCGGTGCCGTGCGCAGAGACAAGCTGTCGGGGGCTTCCAGCCAGGTCCGGCCGGTCCTCCAGGTAGCCGAGCATGACCAGCGATGGAGCGCCGCAGCGGAGGCCGGCGAGAATGACAGTTCACCGAGCCGCCTCGCTCCGGACTAACCTGAACGGCGACAGTGTGTGTGCTCGCGGAACCGAGCCCGCAGTCAGCAAAGGAGATCGCGGTGACGGCACCATCGCAAGCCGACGTTCGCAATTGGGCCCGCGGTCAGAAACTGACCATCAACGGCCGCGGGAGTTTGCCCACCGCGGTTGTCCAGGCATACATCGCATCTCATCCGCCCACCACGAAGGGCACGACAGTGACTCCTACCGCCGCCAAGCGCACCGCCCGCAAGAGCCCCACCACCCGAGCTGCCAAGCCCGCGCCGGCATCCATCGCGAAGGCTCGAAAAGCGGCACCCTCAGCGGCCAAGCCACCGTCGCCCGCCCCCGCCGCCGTCACCCCCCCTCCAGCGGCGGCAGGTAGCGTCGACCTGGCCGGTGGACTGCGCGTCTTCCTCGATCAAGTTGGTGACGAGGTCAAAGCCGTCAACACCTTGTCCGCCCGGATCGACGGGCTGGTCCATGAGCTCAACGGACTTCGCGACGAGCAAGCCATCCGACTCATGGTCCTCGACACCCTGAAGAGCTCAGTGGACGACGACACCCTGAGCGCGTTCCTCGGCAAGGCGATCCGACCCCGCATGGCGCGGGTCGAAGAGGTCTTTCCCGAGCGACTCACCCAGGCTTGACCCTCCCCCCTCCCGGACGCGCGGGAACTCGCCCCTTCCCGTCAGCTGCGATTCGTCGCGGTGACGACTGCCGCGAGACGCGATCACGGTGATTGCGGCTCTTCGCTGACATGGCCGCCTGACCGGCCCGAGCGAGCACGTCATCGGCGCGCGTTCCAGAAGCAAGCCCGACCGTCACCGTCAGCGTCGGCCCGTCCGGGTTGCCGTCGTGAACGATGCCGAGCTGCCGGACGGCGTCGCGCAGTCGCTCCGTTGCGGGCTCCTCGCCGCCCTTGCGGAAGACGACGTCATCCACTCGGCCGGCTGCGGCCAGCGCCTGACCCACCCCAACCCGTGCCCGGTCGCCTGCAGAGTCGCCGTGCGTGTGGTTGAACGCGCCGAAGTGGTCGATGTCGACGAACGCGATGGTCAACGACCGCTTGCTCACGCTGGAGTGCCGCTGCCATCTGGCGCCGGCTCGCCGGCACGGCGTCCGGATCTCCGTACACGCGGACCTCGCCCCGCCCCGCCCTCTTGGCGGCGTAGAGCGCGGTATCCGCGCGGGCCAACATGATCTCGGGCGACCCAGCTCGAGTCGGCGCGACTCCTGCGCTGGCGGTGATCCTGAGCATGCCCGACGGCAGTTGATGAGGCGCGGCGAGGTTCATCAACGCGGCCCCGCAGGCTGCCGCCATCTCCCGAACGTCTATCCCCGGGTGCCGGAAGCTGGCGCGGTTGGCCAGGCCGGCGAGGGGGTCAGTCGTCGCGCGGACCATCAGGGCGTGGGCAGCATCGCGCTGCGGGGTGGCGTGGATGAGGGTCACCACTGGGCTTCCCGTCGTGCGGCTGCCCGGCATGTGCACGTAGAGCTCGGTCCCGTCAGCCAGTAGCAACGGGCCCTCGAAGAACGAGTTCCGCTCGGGGGCACCGAAGCTCAGCGCCTCGAACCAGCTGACCACCGCAGAGCGCACCATCGGTGCGAACGGGTCGAGGCGGGTCACGGTCACACGGTCGAGGGCCCGCAACCTCACGTTCTCAGTGGTGGCGAGGGACCGCACGTGAGCCGTCGTCGGGGTGATCACGAGTTCACGCGAGGTTGCTCCAGATCATGCTCCGTCCGACCGCGGAGGCCTGGCAATCGGGGACTCGATGGCGGCGGCACGGGAACGATTGATGTCCCACGCCAAGAGGGCGAGGACGGCCGCAACCAACCCGAAGACCGGCTGCAGGACGTTGAACCCAACGAACGGCAGCTGCACCAGCAGCTCGACGCCCAGCGCGCCGCTGGCAACAAGCGCAGACCGCGGCGCGTGAGACGAGCGGCGCCAGGCGAGGACGGCCGTCGTTCCGCAGGGCAAGCCGACGCTGAGCAGCAGCCAGCAGCCGGGCAGCACCCACGACGACAGACCCGGGGGAAGCTGCTCTGTTGGTGGGGCCGCGATTCCGAAAATGAGCTGAGCGGCCCCGGCGACAGCTCCGGCGCTGGTGAGCCCGGCGAGCAGAGCGAGCGGAAGACGGTGCGACCGGTTGGCTGTCAGCACTCAGCTGAGGTCCGCGGCGGGAGCGGCCAGCTTGGCGTCGTACAGCCGTCCGATCTCGGTGCCGGTCAGCCCGAGCAGCCCCGCGAGGACCTCCTCGGTGTGCTGACCGAGCAGCGGCGCCGGCGCGGCCGGCACCCGGTCGTAGCCGGAGATGTCGATCGGTGAGCTCGGGGCGAGGTACTTGCCGACACCCGGCTGGTCGACCTCGGCGAACATCGGGTTGTCCGTTGAGCAGCGCGGATCCTCCGTGACCAGCTGACGGAAGGTCTGGTACGGCCCCCAGCTGACCCCCGTGCCGGTAAACAGCTCGCGCACCTCCGCCAAGCCACGACCGGCGAACCACGGCCGCAGGATCGCCGCGAGGATGTCGCGGGCCTCATACCGGCCGCTCTCGGTGGACAGGTCGTGGCCGGTGGCTTTCTCGATGGCCTCGCAGGCCTCGCCGATCCCGGTGATCTTGACCAGCGCCTGCCACTGACGGGCCGTCAGGGCGATCACCATGACGCGGCGGTTGTCTCCGGTCGGGAAGTCGTGCCCGAAGGCGCCGTACAGGTAGTTGCCGTCCTTGGCCTGGTCGTGCCCGTCGAGCTGGGCCTCAGCGATGCGTCCGAGGTTCCCCACCATCGCGAACGCGACGTCGCTGAGGGACAGCTTCAGCAGTCGGCCCTGGCCGGTCTGGGTGCGCTTGCGCTCGGCCGCGAGCAGGCCGATCGCGGCGAGCGAGCCCATCGCGACGTCCCATGCGGGGAGCACGCTGTTGTTGGGTTCCGAGGAGCCGCGCGGCCCGGTGGCCCAAGGAAACCCGGTGGCGGGGTTGACGGTGTAGTCGACCTCGCTGCTCCCGTCGGGGTTGCCCGTGAGGGCCATCATCACCAGGTCGGGTCGCCCCGCGGACAGCGCGTCGTACGACAGCCAGTCACGCGCCGGGAAGTTCGTCAGGAACAGGCCGGCCGCAGCGACGAGGGCGCTGGCGAGCTCCTGGCCCTCAGGACGTCGCAGGTCCAGCTGCACCGAGCGCTTGCCCTTGTTCAGGCCGGCCCAGAACAGGCTGGTGCCCTCAGGCGACAGCGGCCAGCGGCCGTGGTCGAGGCCGCCACCGATCTGATCGAAGCGGATGACGTCGGCCCCGAGCTGGGCCAGCGTCATCCCCCCTAGAGGCGCCGCGACGAAAGCAGAGCCCTCGATCAAGGTCATCCCGGTGAGCAGTCCGTCAGTGGTCATGCGATCACTCCTACGAGGCGCCAGTCGAGGACAGCGGTGGTTGCGGACGAGACCGTGGTGCGCAGGTGCACGAGCGGGCCGGCGACGTGCTCGACCTCGACGCTGCTGCGCAACACATCGCCCTCGTGCACGGGGGCGAGGTGGTCGCAGGAGTGCCAGCCGGCGATGGTGACGAGGTTGGGCAGCGCCCGGGTCAGGTGCGAGGCCGCGAGGCCGATCGTGTGACCGCCGTACACCAGCCTTGTCGGTGCGTCGTGGTGCGCGGTCGCGAGGTTCAACGTCAGCCGGGCGAGCTCCGGCGCAGAGCTGACGACGTCCCCGCCCGGCACCTCGAACCGCTCCCCCGCCGTGACGTCGTGCCGGCCGGGGACCAGCGCCCGGTAGGCAACGAGGTTGAGGCCGCCGAGCAGCCGGTCGAACACCGGGGGTTCGGTGGCGATCGCCTTGACGTCATCATCGTGTCCCGTGACCGACGATGGGTCGCGCAGCGGCAGCATCGCGCAGCGGTGGAAGTCCAGGACCGTCCTGCCCTCGTGATCGACGGTCTGGATCCTCAGCACCGCAAGGCCTGTCGGCCGGCTGGAGTTCTGCTTCAGCGCGACCACGTACGTGGTGGTACGCAGGGTGTCCCCCAACAACGGCAGGCGATGCAGCACCAGCCCGCGATAGAACAGGTTGGCCACCACGCGGCCGGTCACCAGCGTCGACTGCCCGATGGCAACGTCGCACACCAGCCCCGGGTGCGCGGTCGGTCCACCCGCCACCGCACCGCTCAGGTGCTGGTCCAGGGGCAGCCGGAGCCGGTCCGCGACGACCGCCTGGTGGGCCGCCGCGAGACCGTCGGTCAGCGTCACGCCGGGGGCGGTGTCGAACACGTCCCCGACCGACAGGTCTTCGAACCACGGGCCCGCGACGGTGGTCATGCGACCACCCGGGCGAGCAGGTCCCGGGCGGCCTTGGCGACGGCCTCGTCGATCATCTGCCCGTCCAGCCGCAGGGCACCAGCTCCGGACCCCTCCAGGCCGGCGAGGACGGCCTTGGCTCGGGCGATCTCGTCCTCGGTGGGCCGGAACGCCTCGCGAGCCGGACGGACCTGGCTCGGGTGGATCGCCCACTTCCCGCTGAAGCCCCGAGTCCGCGCCTCGGCGATCGACCCCGCCAGACCGTCGGCGTCGTCCAACGACAGGTACGGGCCGTCCACCGGCTCGACTCCGGCAGCGCGTGCCGCCGAGACGACGGCTGCCTGATAGGGACCCCAGCTCCCGTCAGGCTGGTACGGCTGGGCTCCGAGCGACGCGGCAAGGTCGGCGTACCCGAGGATGACGGCGTCGGTTCGGGACGAGGCGCTCAGGATCGCGTCGAGCTCTCGGATCCCCTTCGCCGTCTCGACCAGCAACTGCAAGCGCAACGGACTTCCCAGACTGGTCAGCAGCGTGTCCAGGAACACCACCTCGTCCCGGGACTCCACCTTGGGCACCACGAGCGAGTCAGCGGCGCTGCCGGCGAGAGCCAGCACATCGTCGAGCCCCCAACGGGTCCCGACCTCGTTGATGCGGACCGCGGTGCGGCGGCCCAAGTCGGGCAGGGCTTCTCGCACGAGGACGCGAGCGACCTCCTTGGCATCCGCTGCGACGGCGTCTTCCAGGTCCAGGACGATCTCGTCGGCCTCGAGCGTCGCGGCCTTCGCGAGCATCTTCGGCGACGAACCGGGCACCACCAACGAGACCGTCATAGTGGCATTCAACCCTCCCGCCCCAGAGCCTGGTGTCGGTGGTCGGACACCGGCGTGCCGTTCCAGACCACAGACCAAAAGCAGCTGGCCGGCAAGGTAGCGCGACTCCGACAGCCGAAGCAGGTGGGCGCCAACGCGGCCGGCGGGACCCGGCCGGCGACCCGCGGGTTCCTAGGCGAGCGTGGAGGGCGGCGCCTGGCCTTGCTCCCGCAGGTGGGCATCAACGGCCTCCAGAGCGCGGTCAACCTCAGCTTCCGTTCCACCCTTGCGCCGGTGGGCGTGCACGGCCTCGCCGAGATCACGCAGGAGTGCGTCCAGGTGCTTCTTGGCCTGAAGGTCCTCTATCTTCTCCTTGCCCTGGGCTACGCCGTGCTGTGCCTTGTCGGCGAGCGCCTCGGCCTGGGCCTTGACCTTGTCAAGCAGGGCCATGGTGTTGTCCTTCGTTCGTGGGGGTGGGCTGGTGTTGGAAGTGACACGAGTCCTGGTGGTGCACGGGCAGGGTGCACCGACGGCCGGATGGCAGGTGCAACGTGCCGCAGGCGCCTTCAGCGACGAGGGCCTTGTCGACCGACACGTTGTGGCGGTCCAAGCGCTCCTGCACGTCCGCGTGCGTCATCGTGCTCACCTCGTGTCATCTCCAACGTGACCAGCGTGCCTCATCGGGGGGCACGGATCCAGAGTCGAAGGTCCCGTCGGCCTGGGATATCGGTCGTCCACGTCGAGTATCGGGCTGGTTGTCCAGCTCCGCTCGCTGCCCAGCGGTCCGTCAGCGGACGAGTTGGTTGAGCTTGGCGCCCGTCACCCATTCGCCGAGGACGTCGGAGAAGGCACCCTCGCGGAACTGCAACAGCCGGACGTAACCGTTGCACACCGACTGCAGCAAGGGCAGCTGCGCGCGGTCACACGTGTAGGGGTGGGCGAACACGTTCGGGGCGTCCTGCGTGGCACTGAGCTTCGCCTTCAACGAGGCCGGGTCCACCTCGCCGCCACTCATCAGCCCAGCCAGGTTCACCACCGCGCCGAAGGCGGCCTGCGACAAAGGAGATCGGTCAGCTTGCGGCACCCGCTGACGGAAGGCGGCGGCGTCCGGGCCGCCGCCGCTGGCGCCGACCGGGAGGAAGCCGGAGGCGAAGTAGGAGTTCGCCAGCCCGGCGCCGGCGTCGCGGACGGCCGCCGGTGAGGCGCACACGCCTGGGTAGTACATCTGGGCCTTGACACCAAGCGCCTGCGCCGCCTGCATGATGCGCGAGCACGCCTGGGCCGGGAACACCACGATGATCGCCGTCGGGTTGCCGCTGTTGGCGGCGGTGAGCGCGGGCGCGAAGTCGGCGGCGTCCGCCTTCTCGGCGACGAGCTTGACGTCGGACACGTGCAGCGCCTTGAAGATGTCGCCGGTGGCGGAGATCGCCGAGTTGAGCAGGCCCGGCAGGTCCTCGTGGAGCACATGGATGCTCTTCACGTTCTTGCGCTCGATCAGGTAGTCGCCTATCGCCAGCAGGTCCGCGGCCGTGCCGCCGGTGAAGGCGAACGCTCCAGGCGTCGTCAGCTCGCCGCTCAACGTCGGCGACCCCGTGACGTAAGGCACCCCGGCCGCAGTCACGACCGGCACCGACGCGTCAGCCCCGAGGTCGAGGCCGCCGACGACCGCGACGGGCTTGTCGGCCAGCACCTTCTGGGCGCAGGCCCGGGACGACTCGGGCGTGCCGTCCGTCTTGCAGGACGACAGCCGAAGTTGTTTGCCGTGCACTCCCCCGAGCGTGTCGTTGACATAGGCGACGGCGGCACGAGCACCTTCTCCGGCTTCGGGGAACGAGCCCGCCGGCGAGCCCTCCATGTTGATGAAGCCGAGCACCAGGCCGGGGCCGTCGGACGCACCGCCGCCCCCCGAGGTGCCTCCGCTGCAGGCGGCGAGGGCTGCAGCGAGGAGGAGAACCGCTGTGGAGTTGCGGAGTCGGGACATGCCGGAACGCTACCCTGGCGCGACTCAGGTCTCAGGCAGGAGGAGGAGCACGATCGGGCCTTACCTGGCGTTCCTGCTGCTGGGCCTGGGCGCCGGCGCGGTCTACGCCACCCTGGGTCTCGGCTTGGTCCTGGTGCACCGCGCCAGCGGGGTCGTCAGCTTCGCGCACGGCGCCATGGCGATGTACGTGACCTACGTCTATGCCGAGCTGCGCGACACCGGTGACCTCGTGCTGCCGGTGGTCGGGATCCCGTCCCGGGTGTCGCTCGGCGGGCCGCTGCCCTTTGCCGCCGCGCTCACCGTCGCGCTCGTGGTGGCGGCGGCCCTCGGCCTGCTGGTTCACCTGCTCGTGTTCCAACCGCTGCGGAACGCCCCGCCGCTGGCCAAGGTCGTGGCGTCTGTCGGTCTGATGGTGGTGCTGCAGTCGGTCGCCACCTTGCAGTTCGGCTCAGCGAACCGCATCGTCGCCCCGGTGCTGCCGAGCCGACCCCTGACCCTGCTCGGCGTGCGGGTCCCGAGTGACCGCCTCCTGCTCGCAGCCACCGTGGTGCTTGCGGCCGGGGCGCTCGCCGCGACCTACCGATGGACCCGATTCGGCCTCGCCACCCGGGCAGCAGCCGAGGACGAAAGGGCTGCGGCGCTCCTGGGCTACTCCCCCGACAGGATCGCCGCCTTGAACTGGGTTGCGGCCAGCGTGCTGGCAGGTCTCGGCGGGGTGCTCGTCGCCCCGATCACGGCGCTGAACCCGCTCAGCTACACCTTGTTTGTCGTCCCAGCCCTCGCGGCTGCCCTGGTCGGACGACTGTCGTCGTTCGGCCTGACGACCGCGGCTGCGCTCGCGCTCGGCATGGTGCAGTCGGAGGTCGTGAAGCTGCAGTCCGACTGGGGCTGGCTGCGCCAGCTCAACCTCCGCGACGGTCTGCCTTTCCTCGTCATCGTGGTGTTGATGGTCTCCCGCGGCACCCTCGTCCCCGACCGGAGCACGGCGGTCGCCGCTCGCTTGCCCACCGCGGGCCGACCCGCCAGACCGATGCTCGCCACGACCGTCGCGATCGTCCCCGCCGCCGTGGCGCTGACAGTGCTGTCCGGCAGCTGGCGGCTCGGCCTGATCCACAGCCTGATCGCAGCCGTGGTCTGCCTGTCCATCGTGGTGCTCACCGGATACGTCGGGCAGCTGTCGTTGGCGCAGATGGCACTGGCTGGAGTGGCGGGCTTCACGTTGAGTCGGCTGCACCTCGCCCTGCACATCCCGTTCCCCCTGGCGCCGTTGCTGGCCGCCTGCTGTGCGGCGCTGGTGGGTCTGCTCGTCGGGCTCGCGTCCCGGCGGGTGCGCGGGATCGATCTTGCCGTCCTCACCCTCGCCGCCGGGGTCGCCGTCGAGGAGCTGCTGTTCAAGAACCCGGCACTGACCGGCGGCCTCGGGGGCAGTCGGGTACCGGCACCTCAGGTGTTCGGCCTCGACCTGGGCATCAGCGGACACGGAGCGGCCTACCCGCGGGTGGGCTTCGGGCTGCTCGCGCTCGCGCTGCTTGCCGGGGCCACGGTCGCCGTCGCGGCTCTGCGTGGCAGCCGGCTCGGGCGCCGGATGCTCGCCGTACGCGTCAACGAGCGCGCTGCCCAGGCGGCCGGCGTGGACGTGGCCCGTACGAAGCTGATCGCCTTCGTGCTGGCGTCCTTCCTCGCAGGTCTGGCCGGGTCACTGTTCGGCTACGAGCAGGGCCAGCTGTCGTTCGCCTCGTTCGGTGTCTTCGCCTCGCTGTCCTTCCTGGCCGCGGCCTACCTGGGCGGCGTGGCACGCATCTCAGGGGCGTTGGTCGGCGGGCTGCTCGTGCCTGGCGGCCTGCTGTTCACCGCCCTGGACAAGGTGGCCGGGTTGGAGAACGACGCGACGCTGCTCAGCGGCCTCGCCCTGGTCGCTGTCGCGGTCCTTGCCCCCGAGGGGCTGGCTGGAACGGTCCGGCTGCCCGGGAGGTCGGAGCGCTCGTGACCGCCGTCCTGGAGGTCGACCGGATCACGGTGACGATCGGTGCGACGCCGATCGTGCACAACGTCTCGTTCTCGGTCGACGCGGGCAACGTCCTGGGGCTGATAGGGCCGAACGGGGCGGGAAAGACCACCCTGCTGGACGCCGCCACCGGGTTCGTGCACAGCACTGGATCGGTGGCGCTGAACGGCGCCGCGCTGGACGGACAGTCCGCCCACGCACGGGCACGCCTGGGGCTGGCCAGGACGTTCCAGACCCTCGAGCTGTTCGAGGACCTCGTCGTGGCCGAGAACCTGCGGGTCGCCGCCGAAACCACCCAGCGCGGTGGGGCTGTCGACGCCGTGTTGACCCGCCTCGGGCTGACTGCACTGGCTGAACACCTTCCCCTGGGGCTCTCGCACGGGCAGCGAAAGCTCGTCGCGCTGGGCCGGGCCCTGGCGACGGCACCGGACGTCATGGTGCTCGACGAACCCGCCGCTGGGCTGGACGCCGGGGAGCGGGTCGTGCTGGCCACACTGATCCGTCAGCTCGCAGCCGAAGGCATGGCCATCGTGGTGGTCGACCACGACATGGGGCTGGTGCTCGGCGTCTGCGACCAGGTGTGCGTGCTGCAGCGCGGCGAGGTCGTGACCACGGGAACCCCCGCGGAGGTCAGATCGGACCCACGGGTGGTTGCGGCTTACCTGGGCAACGCGCGCCCACAGCCGCAGGCAACTCGCAAGACCAGTCTCCAGGCCGAGCCCCTGCTCACGGCAGACAACCTGTCCGCGGGTTACGGTGGCGCTCCCGTGCTGAGTGACGTCTCCCTCACCATCGGCAGTGGGGAGCTCGTCGCGTTGCTCGGCGCCAATGGGGCGGGCAAGACCACCCTGCTGTCGACGCTGGCCGGTCTCGTACGCCCTTCTCGCGGCCGCGTCACCGTTCTGGGAGGGGGCCTGGACCGGCCCGAGCGGCTGGCCCGCCGCGGTCTCACCCTGCTCCCTCAAGGGCGGGGTCTGTTCTTGCAGCTGAGCGCCCGCGACAACCTGCGCCTTGTCCGCAGCCCAGGTCCCTGGGAGGAGGTGCTGACGCACTTCCCCGAACTGCCACCGTTGCTCGACCGGCTCGCCGGTCAGTTGTCGGGTGGTCAGCAGCAGCAGCTCGCGCTCGCCCGCGCGCTGCTGACCCGGCCGCGCCTGCTGCTGGTGGATGAGCTGTCCATGGGGCTGGCACCGCAGGTGGTGGACGCCCTGCTGGCCACACTCCGAGACACCGCGGACTCGCACGGCACCGGTGTGCTGCTCGTCGAGCAGCACGTGCCCCTCGCCCTCGGCGTCGCCGACCGGGCCTACGTCCTGGAGCGCGGACAGGTGGCCGCAGCCGGCACGGCCGCCGAGCTCTTGGCACATCCTGACCTGCTCACGGCCAGCTATCTCGGCGGCCCGCCGTAGCCCCCGTCGCCTCGTCCGGTCGGCTCAGTCCTTGTTGTCGTTCCCGTGACGTTCGGAGCGCCGCAGTCGATCCACGCGTCCGCCTGTACGCATCCATGCTGGATGGTGCTGCGGCAGGGGGCCGGAAGTGTGCGGCATGAGGACCTCCGGCGGCGGACCGAGGTGCCGGTGGCCGGGTGCATGACCCGGTCCCGGGACCGGGTCGATGCCCAAGTCGAGGGTGGTCGGGCCAGTGCGGTGCTTCTCGGCGGGGTGCTCGGGTCCGTGCAGCCAACGCCGAAAGCCTTCGACCGGCGGACGTAGGATCGATGGGAACGACTTCATGTCTCTCTCCTCGCAGGTTCGGACCTAGCCTGCCGCTGTCCCCGCCGCCGTTGAAGAGTCCTTGGTCCTCAGTGCGCAAGGCACTCTGACGGCCGCTGAGGTGCTCCATGCGCCGCGGCTACGGCCCGAGTATCACCCGAACTACTACGGTGCCCTTGTCCGCGACCCGGACGGCAACAACGTCGAGGCGGTGTGCCACTCGACGGCATGAGTCCGTAGCGCGGCGGGTCGTCAGCCAGCAGGCTCGTCGTGGTGGACGACCGTGTCCGACTCGGGGAAGTACAACCCCTCGTGCCCGGTGTCCGACCAGCGCACCACGTACGGCGGCGATCCGTCGGGTCCCCGGACCTCCAGAACTTCCCCGTCCCTGTTCGGCTCACCGACGTGGGGGGCACGAACGACGAGCCGATCACCGACAACTGCATGCATGGCTTCCTCCTGAGGTCTCAGCGACAGCGTGCCGCGGCCCGGCACAGAGACAAAGAGGCGAAGGTCCCTACCCAGGGAAGGACTCCGGCGTAGAGAGGGCCCAGGTCCGTTGGAACTGGTGACCTTCAGCCCTTCTCACGGCGGCGGGGCCGCAGTCAGATGACTCCATGCAAGCACTGGTCGTCTACGAGTCGATGTTGGGGAGCACCGAGAGGATCGCGAACAGCCTCTCGGAGGGCTTGCGCCATCACCTTGCGGTGTCCTCGCTCGAGGTGTCGCATGCGCCGGCCAGCATTGATGAGGAGCTCGATCTGCTGGCCGTCGCCGGGCCGACCCACGCATTCGGCCTGAGCCGGCCCGCGACGCGCGCCACTGCGGCAGAGCAGACGTCCTTGCCTCGGGTGTCAACAGCAGGTGGGCTGCGGAGTGGCTCGCGGGGATCACCGTCACCCAGGCAGCACAGCACTCGAGCGCGCACGCCGCTGGGGCGACGCCCTCGGGGCACAGGTCACACGGGACCCGCCCATGCGGTCCTGGTCAGACACCACAGCCACCCACAGGAGGGTCAGATGATGGAGCGGCGACCGCGGAGCGAGCTTAGACACCGCGAGCACAGCGAAGGTGACGAGATGAGGCACGCCGGCGACCTGGTCGCAGGGTTCCTCGGCGGCGCCGGCACCGTCACGGGCAGCAAGACGCTGCTGACGGCGGGCGCTTCCTCGGTGATGGTGGACTGCGGCCTTTTCCAAGGGCTACGAGAGCTCCGGCGCCGCAACTGGGCGCCCCTCGACCTGGACCCCACAGCGCTGGCAGCGGTCTTGCTGACGCACGCCCACCTCGACCACTGCGGCTACCTACCGGCCCTGGTCGCCCAAGGCTTCCGCGGCCCGATCTACGCCACCTCCTCCACCGCCGCGCTCGCCGCCGTGGTGCTGCGCGACAGCGCTCACCTGCTCGCCGAGGACGCAGACCACGCCGGCCGACATGGCTACAGCAAGCACAAGGCCCCACAACCGCTGTACACGGACGGCGACGTCGAGCGGACGCTCACGCACTTCCAGCCGGTGGAGCACGGTCAGACGCTCACTGTGGCACCCGGAATGTCCGCGACGTGGCGACGCTCAGGCCACATCCTCGGCTCGTCAACCCTTCACCTGGAGACAGCCGGCACCACCGTGTCCTTCAGCGGCGACCTGGGCAGACCCAACCACCCGCTGCTGCGCAGCCCGGAACCGCTGCTGTCGTCACGACACGTGATCGTGGAGTCCACCTACGGTAACCGGACGCATCCCGCTCGGGGGGACGCGCCGCTGGCGGCGCTCATCCAGCGGACCATGGGACGTGGCGGCACGGTCCTGATCCCCGCCTTCGCCGTGGACCGCACCGAGGTGATCTTGATGGCACTCCGGGACCTCATGACCAAGGGGACCATCCCGAAGGCACC
>JBKJVH010000174.1:0-1869 GCA_046590985.1 Mycobacteriales bacterium | reverse complement strand
CGGCGGGACCGCGTCCACCTACGGAGGGGTCGGCGACGTCAACGTCGTGCGCACCGCCTTGCTCAAGTCGGGCTGGCTGTCCAACAACATCCTGGTCGTCACCGACTCCCGGGCGACCGCCACCGGCATCCGCAACGCGATGTCCTGGCTGGCCTCGCACAGCAGCAGCAAGACCTTCAGCCTGCTGCACTTCTCGGGCCACGCCTGCGTGGCCAGCCGCGGCCCGTGCGCCAGCGGCCACACCTACCTGTGGTCCTACGACAACAAGTTCCTCGCCGACGACGAGGTCGTCAGCCGGATGAAGGCGGTGCAGGGCTACCAGTGGCTCGACGTCTCCAGCTGCGAGGGTGGCGGGTTCGACAAGGGCTACCACGCCGCCAACCGGCTGTTCACCGGCTCCTCTCGCGCGAGCGAGACCTCCTACGAGGAGCCGAACTGGGGCGAATCGGTGTGGACCGGTCTGGCCTGGCATCGCGGCTACCTCAACGGCCTCGCCGACCCAGACGGCCGAGCGGCTCGGGCGACGGTGGGCCAGCTGGCGGACTTTGGCGCCCGGGAGACGGCCGCCTACACCGTGAACCAGCGGCCCGGGGTCCAGCACCCCGTGGTCGCCGGCGGCAACGGGGCCTGGACGCTGACCGCGCCGCCAGGCGGCTGAGCGCTAGCAATCTGTCACTGATCCACTCGCGCGATTCGGTCAAGAAACCGGCGCGAGATGCCGCAGACTCCCTCAGGACGTAGTGCGCGCGAAGGAGGTGGCATGCCCCGTCGGACGTTCATCGAGACGCTGGAGGAGCACCCCAACCTCCAGGAGATCCTGGGCGTGCTCGCGCAACTCGCACATATCGCCGATGCCGACCTGCCTCGGCTGGCCGCTACGTGGCTCAACAACGTCGCCGTTGCCGACGCCCGGGACCGGGCGCTGCGCCCTGACAACCCGCTGGTGCTCGAGGCACTCGCCTCGTTCGAGGCGGTGACCTCGCTGTTCGAGGACGATCTGGCCGGCGAGGCTGCTTACGTGACGATCAACCCTTCGGTCACCAGCACCGCCCTCAAGGCGGTCCGCGACGCCATCGCGGGTGCCTACGCCCAGCCGGTGCTGTCCCAGCAGGAGCACGCGCTGCTCATGCGGCCTTGGCTCGAGGTATTCGGCGACCGGCAGGTGCACGAGCCGGACCTCGGGCCCGAGGCTGTGCGGCTCAAGGCCCTGCTCGCTGCGCTCCCGCGGCTCGCCCAGCGCTGCCATGACCAAGAAGGTGCGGCCCTGTACGCCCAGCTCGTCGACCGCTCGTTCGTCGACGAGGTCGACCGCGCGCAGGCCCGCGACTCGGCCTTCCAGGCGGCGGTCCTGACCAGTCGCCGCCGGATGTGGGCGCTCGTGCGCCGGTCCGGCACCGAAGGCCTGTCCCGCAGCTGTCCGAGCTGTCCGAGATACGGGGCGGCCCTCGATCAGGGCGAGCTGCACCGCGTCCTGACGGTCTGCCTCGACGCTGCCTGCGCTCTGCTCGTGACCGATGCCGTGTCGGACGCGCTGATCGAGCTGCTGACCACACCCGTGCTCTCGCTCATCCCGGTTCAGCGCGAGCCCGGCTAACGCAGGGCACCGCTCGCTGGGTCTTGCGCTCTTGGGCGAACGTGCCGGTCCGCACGCTCAACACCTCCCCTGAGGCCCCAACAAGGCAAGACCGACGCCCGGTACGGCGGTCAGCGCGCGCGCCGCGTCCAGCGCACCAGGTCCTCGGCTGACCCCGCGTTGACAATCCGGTCCGCGGTGACGCCCGAGAGGTGGGCCCGCTCACAGCCCAGGTGCTGCCACGAGAGCTGACCGGGTGCGTGCGCGTCGGTGTCGATGGCCACCTTGCAGCCCGC
>JBKJVH010000041.1:0-10438 GCA_046590985.1 Mycobacteriales bacterium | reverse complement strand
CCCGCCGAGGACCTGGTTGACGCTCTGCCGGGTGCCGCCGCTCATCTCCGCGAGCCGGCTCTGCGTGATCGCGACGACCGGCGGCGACCCGGGCGAGGACAGCCGCAGCAGCGCCTTGGCGACCCGGCCGGCGAGGTCGAGGAAGACGTGGTCGGCGGCCTGCTCGGTGAGCCGGCGCACCATCGCTCCGAGCTGACGCATCAGCGGCTCGAGCACCGCGGGCTGGTGACGAAGCAGCGCGAAGAACTCCGCGCGCGACAGCGACAGCACGAGCGTCGGCTCGGTGGCCTCCACGGATGCCGACCGTGGCGCCCCGTCCAGGAGCGCGATCTCGCCGAGCACCTCGGGCGGCTCGACGACCGTGAGGGCCGCGCGCTCGCCGTCCGGGGAGGTGCGGAACACCGTCACGGAACCGGTCACGAGGATCAGCAGGGCATCCCCGATGTCGCCCTCGACGAACAGCAGCTCGCCGCGGTCGAAGTCCCGAGGTCGGGCGACCGAGGCGATCTGGAGGAGCACCTGCTCGTCCAGTCCCCCGAACAGCTCCACCTGCCGCAAGGCAGCGAGCACGTCGGCTGGTGGCGGTACCCGACCCATGGCTCACCCCCAAGCAGACCTGTGACTGCTCGCACCCTAGTCGGGAGCGTGGAGGGCACCTAGCCTTGGGGCTTCCAGCGGCGTGATGGGACAGGTCAGGCACATGGTCGGCTGCCTTCGGTGCGGGGGGCGCGCCCGGGTCGGGGCGCGCTTCTGCGGTACCTGCGGTGGCGCGCTGGGGAGCGCCCGGGTGGGCGTCCGCAAGACCGTGACGGTGCTGTTCGCCGACACGCCGGCGCTGACCAGCGTTGAGGGGGACGTCGAGGCCGGCGCCCGCGCGGCCGCCGCGTTCTACGACTGCCTGCGGGACGTGCTGGAGCAGCACGGTGGGACGGTGGAGCGGCACGCCGGGGATGCGGTGATGGCCGTCTTCGGGGTGCCGACGGCGCGCGACGACGACGCTCGGCGGGCGGCCGCCGCAGCGTTGGCGCTGCGCCGGGCGGTGCACGCCCTGCCGGGGCTGCCTGAGCTCTCCGTGGGGGTCAACACCGGCGAGGTCCTCACCGGTGACGGCTCTGCTGAGCAGGACCTGGCGGTCGGCGACGCGGTCGTGGTGGCTGCTCGGCTGCAGCAGCACGCCTGCCCGGGTGAGGTGCTCCTCGGTCCCGCCACCGTGCGCCTGCTCGGCCCGGGCTCCCGGCTCGGGGTGGCGCGCGAGCTCGCGGTCAAGGGTCGCGTCGGAGACCTGTACGCGACCCCGCTCGTCGCGCTGCACGCGCCCGCTCCGGTCGCGGTCGGCGGCGCGTTCGTCGGCCGCCCCGCGGAGCTGGAGATGCTGCTGGCTGTGCTCGACCGCACCGTGGTCAGCGGCCTGGTGCAGCTCGTCACGATCCTCGGGGAAGCCGGTACCGGGAAGTCCCGGCTCGTTCACGAGGCGCTCCGGGAACGGGCCGGTGAACTGACCGTGCTCCGCGGCACCTGCCGCGGCTATGGCGAGCGGAGCACCTGGTCCGCGCTCGCGGAGCTGCTGCACGAGGACACCGGGGAGCCGCTCGGCGAGAGCCCGAAGCGGGTGCTGGGGGTGCTTCAGGAGCGGCGACCGGAGCTGGCCGGGGTGCTGCCGGTGCTCGCCTCGCTGCTCGGCGACGGCGACACCCCGGTCGGCGAGGCCGAGCTGTCGTGGGCCTTTGCGCGGGCCTTGGCAGTAGTGGCCGAGCACGGCCCGGTCGCCGTTGTGCTGGAGGACTTCCACCAGGCCGACCGGGCGCTGCTGGACCTGCTGCCCGAGGTGGTACGCCGGCTGGAGGGCTCGCCGGTGGTGTTCGTGGTGACCGCTCGTCCGGACCTCTTGGAGCGCCGCACCACCTGGGGCGCCGGGCTCCGGCACGTGTTCGGGATGACCCTGCGGCCGCTCGACGTGGACTCGTCGCGCCGGTTGGCCGTACAGCTGCTGCCGGATGATCCCGCCGGGGTGGCAGCGATCGCAGCGCCGGCCGGGGGCAACCCGCTGTTCCTGGAACAGCTCGCCCAGGCGCATGTGGAGGGCACCGGGGTCGCTGCGCCGTCGGTCAGCGCGGTGCTGGCGTCGCGGCTGGATCGGTTGCCCCCGGAGACCCGACAGGTGCTGGAGCGGGCCGCGGTCGTCGGGGCCTGGGGGCGGGTGAGCGACCTGCGACCGCTGTGCGAGGGCGAGCACGAGATCGATCTCGACGCGGAGCTGCGGTCGCTCGCCGGCCGGGACCTGCTCGAGCTGCGAGACGACACCTGGGCCTTCGGGAGCGAGCTGGTCCGAGAGACTGCGGCGGCCGGGCTGACCCGGGAGGACCGGGCCGAGCTGCACCAGGTGCGCGGCACCGTGCTGGCCACGCGCGGCGCCAACGCGGCTGCGGGCTACCACCTTGAGCAGGCCAGCGCCCTGCTGCGGGCGGCCGCGCCCGAGCGCAGCGCGCTGCTGGCCAAGCAGGCCGCGGCCCGGCTGGCGGCGGCCGGGCTCCGGGCGCTCACCGGCGACCTGATGGCGGCCGCCGACCTGCTCACCCGAGCGATCGCGCTGCTGGCGCCGGACTCACCCCAGCGGCTCAGCCTGCTGCCGGAGCTCGCCCGGGCTCACCAGCTGTCCGGGGATCTGGTGGGTGCCGACCTGGTTCTGGAGGAGGCAGTGAGTCGGGCCGCCGAACAGGGCGTCCCCGAGACCGCCGCGCACATCGAGCTCGCCAGGCTGGACCTGCTGCGGTCGACCGACCCCGAACGCGCTTCTCTCGAGCTGCCGATGCTGCTGGACCGGGTCCTGCCCGTCCTCGAACGGGCGCGCGATGACCGCGGTCTGTCGCTCGGCTGGTACCTGCGGGCGAGTGCCGTGCAGTACCGCGTTCGCTGGGCGGCGATGGAGGAGCCTCTGGAGAAGGCGCTGTACCACGCTCACCGCTCCGGCGACCGAAGGCTGATCGAGTCGGCGCAGAGCCTGCAGGCGACCGGCCTGTGCCACGGCCCGATGCACCTCAAGGAGGTCCGCGAACGGCTCGAGGTCATGCTCGAGCTACCCGGGACCAGCCCCTCCCATCGAGCGGCGATCGAGTCGAGGCTGGCCATGACCCTTGCCCTGCAAGGAGATCCGGTCGGCGCGCGGCTCGGGCTGGAGCAGGTGCGGCAGGTGCTGCGGGGCCTCGGACGGGAGCTGTCAGCGGTCGGTGTCGCGGTGTTCAGCGGACCCGTCGAGCTGCTCGCCGGCGAGCCGGCCCGGGCCGCTGCGGAGCTGTCCGAGGCGTGCGACGCGCTGACCATGATGGGCGAGCGTTCCTTGACCTCAAGGATGGCCGGGCTGCTCGCCGAGGCGCACTGGCGCTGCGGTGACCCGGCCAAGGCTGCCGGTGCGGTCGAGATCGCGCGGTCCATGGCAGGCGTCGGGGACCTCGTCAGCCAGGTGCGGTGGCGCTCGGTGCAGGCCAAGGTGCTCGCAGGTGGGGGCGATGCGGAGGCTGCCCTGCAGCTGTCCGTCGAGGCGGTCCTGCTGGTCGCGGCCACCGACGAGGTGCTGACCCAGGGCGAGGTGCTGGCGGACGCCGCCGAGGTCCACGAGCTGCTCGGCAACACCGCGGCCTCGCAGGTGCTGCTTCGCGACGCCGTCGAGCGGTTCGAGCGCAAGGGCGCCACCCAGTCCGTCGAGCAGATCCGCCGGCGGTTGCCTCAGCAGGCTCCCGCGTGAGTACGGTCGTGACGGGGTAGGACCCCGGCACCACGACTTCGAGGAGCAGCCGCATGAGCCCGATCCGTACCCTTGCCCGACCCCTGCTGGCGGGTGCCTTCATCACCGGTGGTGTGGAGTCGCTGCGCCACCCCGGCCCGCGGGTCGAGGTGGTCCGGGCAGCCGGGATGGCCTCCCCGGAGCAGCTGGTGCGCGTCAACGCCGTCGCCGACATCCTGGCCGGCCTGATGCTGGCCCGGGGCCGGGCGCCCCGGTTGTCGGCGCTGGTGCTGGCCGGGTCGATCGTGCCCACGACCTACGTCGGCCACCCGTTCTGGACCGAGAAGGACAAGGTGGTCCGTAAGCAGCAGCAGGTGCACTTCTTCAAGAACCTCGGTGTGCTGGGCGGGCTGTTGCTCGCCACCGCCGACACGGGTGGGCGGGAGTCGGTGCCGCACAAGGCCGGCCGGCTGTCCCGCAAGGCGAAGAAGGACACGGCCAAGGTCGCGCGCTCTGCCCGGAAGACTGCCCGGAAGAACAGCCCTATCTCCTGATCTCGTCGAGCCGGCTGGCGATGTCGGCGGCCGGCAGCCCCACCTGGACCCGGGTGCGGGCGGCCAGCCCGATGCCCAGCGCGCAGAACGTGCCGTCGAAGTAGGCCTCGAGCGGTGGCCACGGCAACAGCGGCTTGGTGATCCGCAGCGCGGCGATGCCGTGCACGCCGCTCCACAGCTGCAGGCACAGGTCGATCGGGTCGCCCTCGAGCACGCCGAGGCCGATGCAGGCGGTGACGTCACCCAGCAAGTGCCCGAAAGCGGCCGACCCGATCTCCTCTGCCGGGTCGCTGGTCGACGGTGGCCCCATCATGACGATCCGGTAGTGCTCTGGGTTGGCAAGCGCGAACCGCACGTACGCCATGCCCTGCTGCCGGAGCGCCTCGAACGGGTCCGGGGCATCTGAGGACGCCTCCTTCATCGCCAGGTGCAGCTGCTCGAAGACCTCCTCGCACACCGCATCCAGGAGCGCCTGCTTGTCCGCGAAGTGCAGGTAGATCGACGGCACCGAGACGCCGACCCGGCCGGCAACGGCCCGCAGCGAGACCGACTCCTCGGAGCCGGTCTCGCGCAGCAGGTCCATCGCGGCCGTCAGCACCTCACCGCGCAGGGCAGCGCCCTGCCCGCGGGCCGCGCGCTTGCGGGGCTGCTCAGACGCCAACGGGTTCCTCCACCTTCACGACCGGGTCAGGACTCGAGTGTGCCTCAGCCAGCCCGAACCGGGCGTGCAGCGCCTTCAGCGGCGCCGGCGCCCACCAGTTGCGCTCACCCATCAAGCGCATGAAGGCCGGTACGAGCGCGCCGCGCACCAGGGTCGCGTCGATCAGCACGGCCAGCCCGGTGCCGAGGCCCAGCAGCTTGATGAACGAGATGTCGCTGGACACGAAGGAGAAGAACACCAGCGCCAGCAAGCCTGCGGCGGCCGTGACCAGCGAACCGGTGCGCTCCAGCCCGACCGCCACCGAGTGGTTGTTGTCACCGGTGGCGTCCCACTCCTCCTTGATCCGGGACAGCAGGAAGACCTCGTAGTCCATCGACAGCCCGAACAGCACGCAGAACATCAGGATCGGCATGGTGGTGTCGAGGGTGCCGGTGACGATCGGGTCGCCGATGAGGTTCGCGAGGTGGCCCTCCTGGAACACCCAGACCATCAGGCCGAACGTCGCCGACAGGGACAGCACGTTGAGCAGCAGTGCCTTGACCGGGATGACGATCGAGCCGGTGAACAAGAACAGCAGCACGAACGTCGCGGTGAGCACCAGGCCGAGCGCCAGCGGCAGCTTGGCGCCCAGGGCCTTCTTGGTGTCGGTGAGTTGCGCGGCCTGGCCGCCGATCAGCACCTGCGAGGGTGCCGGGACGGCGCGGAGGCGGCCCACGAGCTTCTCGCCGTCGGGTCCGATCGACTCGATGGCCGGCACGATCGACAGCCGCTCGGCGGTGGCGACCTTGAACGAGGGCAGCCCAGGGGTGACCTTGCGGCCCTGCACGTAGCGGCCGTCGGCGGCGTCCACCCGCTCGACGCCGGGCACGTTCGACAGCGCCGCGGCATAGGCGCTGACCGAGGTCGGCGCCGGCTGCAGGATGACCGGCAGGGCGAACGCCTCGCGACCCTCGAAGTTCGTCCGGAGCTCCTGCGCGACCTGCTGCGCCTGGGCGCTGCGCGGCAGCACGCGGTCGTCGGGCAGGCCGAAGACGACGTTGCTGAAGGGGATCCCGAGCAGCACGAGCAGCAGCACGACGGAGGTGCCGACCCCGATCGGGCGCTTCATGACGGTCACGGCGACCCGGTGCCAGAAGCCCTCGTCGAGCTCCTTGACGCGCGGCGGCTGGAGGCGGAGCGCCCTGCGTACCGGCTTGCGGAGGTCGAGGGCGTTGACGCGGTCGCCGAGGGCGGCCAGCGCGGCGGGCAGCACCAGCAGCGCGCCGAGGAGGGCGAACAGGACGGCGGAGATGCCGGCGTACGCGAAGGAGCGCAGGAAGAACAGCGGGAAGACCAGCAGCGCGCCCAGGCTGAGCATCACGGTCACGGCTGAGAACAGGACGGTACGCCCGGCGGTGCGCAGCGTCTCGCGGATGGCGTCCGGGACGGTCCGGCCGCGGCGGAGCTCCTCGCGGTGGCGGGTGACCAGGAACAGTGCGTAGTCGATGCCGATGCCCAGGCCCATGGAGGTCGCGAGGTTGACGGAGTAGACGCTGACGTCGGTGAAGCCGTGCAGGACGTGCAGGGTCAGGAAGGTTCCGAGGATCGACAGCACCCCGACCAGCAGCGGGAGGGCGGCGGCGATGGCGGAGCCGAACACCAGGATGAGCAGCACGGCGGTGATCGGCACGGCGATCGACTCGGCGCGGATGATGTCGCGCTCGATGGTGTCCCCGACCTCGGAGAAGACCGCGAACTCTCCGCCGCTGCGGACGGTGAGGCCCTGGAACGTGCCGTCGAGCTGCTGGCCCAGCACCTTGGCGCGCTTGACCGCGTCGTCCTCGGTGCCGGTCAGCCGGGCCAGAATCAGCGCCTCGGAGCTGTCCTTCGAGCGCAGGGTGGCCGCGCGGCCGGCGCTCCAGTAGGACACCACCGACGTCACGCCGGGCTGCGCAGCGAGCCGGTCGGCCAAGGCGGTGCCGGCGGTGGCGGCCTTGTCGACGCCGGCCGGGGTCTTGACGAGCAGCAGGAAGTTCGAGGAGCCCGTGTGGAACGTGGTGTCGAGGGCGGCGGCGGCCTGCTCCGACTGCTGCCGCGGGTCGGCGAAGCCGCCGGCGGACAGCTCCTTCGCGACGCCGCCACCGAGGCCACCGGCCAGGGCGAGGAACACGAACGCGAGGACGAGCACGAGGCGGCGACGGGCCACCAGGACAGGGGCGAGACGACTGAGCACGGGGGCCTCCGGGTTGAGGTGAACGGCGCTAAGTTAGCGCTGTTCACCTCAGTTGGTCAAGAGGCCTTCTCGAGCAGGGTCTTCAGGCGGGCGAGCGTCTTGTCGAGGCTGGCGGCGTTCTTGGCGGGGTACTTCAGCAGCTCGAGCGCCTTGGGGCTGCGGGCGTTCGACCAGTCGAAGGTCTCCGTCACCTTGGTGGAGGTGCCTGCCGGCTCGAGCTCGTACCGCCAGATGTGGTGGCCGAGGTGCCGCCAGCCGATGAGCCGGTCCTGGGTGAACTCCACGATCTCGTTGGTGATGACGTAGGGGATACCGAGCTTCATCTTCATCCCGAACCGGTCGCCGAGGGTCAGCTGCTCCGGGCCCTTGATGGCAGACTTCACCGACCCGGAGCCGTCGAAGTCGGCATGTCGGCGTGGGTCGGCGAGCACGGCGAAGATCTGGTCGGCCGGGGCGTCGATGACGACGGATCGGCTCACGCTGCGAGTCATGTCGTGCAGCCTAGGTTGACGTGGTGGACGATGACGTGGTGACCACGCCCCCGACCACCGGGCTGCTGCGCCGGGGTGCCCGCAAGGTCCACGCCGCGGCCTCGGCCGATGGCGCCGACCGGTCCGGGCTGGCCGCGCTGATCTGGGCGCACTCCCTGCAGGCCGGTGGCGACGCGCTGGTGGCGGTGTCCCTGGCCAGCACCGCGTTCTTCAACGTCTCGGACTCTCAGGCCCGCGGGAAGATCGCGCTCTACCTGCTTCTGACGCTGCTGCCGTTCTCGCTGCTGGTGCCGGTCGCGGGCCCGCTGCTCGACCGCTTCCCGCACGGCCGGCGCAACGTGCTGGCGCTGGCCTCCGGCGGCCGCGGCCTGGTCGCCTGGACGCTGGCTGGTTCGTTGGCGTCGCTCGCTCTCTACCCGCAGGCGCTCGCGATCCTGGTCATGCAACGCGCGTACGGGGTGGCCCGCGCGGCGGCCGTGGTCCGCGTCCGGCCGCCGGCCCTGGGTCTGGTGGCCTCCAACGCCCGTCTCAACGTGGCCGCGCTCGCAAGCTCGGGGGTCGCTGCTGCGGTGGGGCTCGCCCTCTCCAACACGGTCGGGACCAGTTGGGATCTGCGTCTCGCGGCGCTGCTGTTCCTGGCGGCCGGAGCCTCCGCGCTGCGGCTGCCGTCCCACGTCGATGACGCGCCCAGCAAGGAGCAGCGGAGGGCTTCCCGGTTCTCGATGTCCGCGGCGCCCAAGCACATCCGGCGGGCGCTGGTCGCGACCGTGTCGCTGCGCGCGATCAGCGGGCTGCTGACCCTCGGACTGGCGATCCTGCTCAAGGCCCACAACACCTCCACCGTGACCGTCGGGGTGGTGCTCGGTGCGGCCGTCGGTGGCGGCCTGCTCGGGACCGCGCTGGCGAGCCGGCTGACGGCGGAGCGCACCGCTCGCGTGACGGCGTTCGCGCTGCTGGCGCCGACGGTGGCCTGCCTGCTCGCGACCGTGCTCGGCACCACCCTGTTCCAAGCCCTCGCGGTCGGCTCCGTCGGGTTAGGGGCGTCGCTCGGGAAGTACGCGCTGGATGCCGAGCTGCAGGGCCATGTGCTGCCGGCGCAGCGGGGCTCCGCGTTCGCGCTGTCCGAGACGGCGCTCCAGCTCGGCTGGGCGCTGGGCGGTGCGCTGGGGCTCGCGTTGTCCTTGATCGACAAGACCGGGCTCGGCGAGAGCGGGGCCACCGCGGTGCTCTTCGCGTTCGCGGCAGCCATCCCCGTGGCGGGGCTGGTCCTGGGCCGCAAGTGGAAGCCGAGCACCGATGCCGAGGTCGCGCCGGCCTGACCGCGCGCCTTCCCGATCCGTCACACGCATGATCGACGGAACCGGAGCAGCGTCACGACACCGCTCTCGGATTGCTCCGGTTCTGTGGATCTTCGTCAAGGGTGCGTAATTACCAGCCCCGCCATGGCCCTGGCGCCGTCGCGGGGCGCGGTGGCAGCCTCAGGGGACGCGGGCGAACGACACATCGGTGGCGACGCGGGAGAACCCGAGCCGCTCGTAGACCCGGATCGCGTTCGTGTTGGCCTCGTCGACGTAGAGGATGGCCTGGCCCAGCCCCTGGTCCCGCAGGTGATGCAGCCCGACGAGGGTGAGTGCGGGGCCGAGGCCTTGGCCCTGCTCCGAGGGGTCGACGCCGACGACGTAGACCTCGCCGAGGGCGGCATGGGCGTGGTCGCCGTGGGAGCTGCCGCCGTGCACCTTGGTCCAGTGGAAGCCGACGAGCCGGTCGTCGCGGACGGCCAGGAAGAAGCCGGTCGGGTCGAACCACGGTTCGGCCTCGCGGACGGTGACCTCCTCGAGCCCCCAGCTGCCCTGGTCGGGGTGGTCGGCGAAGGCGCGGTTGTTCAGCGCCGTCCAGGCCTGCTCGTCCACGCCGACCTGGAAGGTGCGCAGCACGACCCCTGAGGGCAGCACGACCGGCGGCAGGGGCTCGGCCAGCGACCGGTTCATCTGCCACAGGGAGCGCGAGCGCTCAAAGCCCAGCGACGCCGCGAGCTTGCCGGCTTCGGGGCGGTCGCCGTGCGCCCACAGCCGCAGCCGACCGTCCGGGCTGAGCGCGAGGAGCTGCTCGGTGAGCTCGCGTCCGATGCCGTGGCCCCGCGCGTCCGGGCGCACCGCCAGCTCGGCGGAGGAGCCGGCGACCTGGTCGGTGACGTCGAGGTGGGCATACCCGACGAGGCCGGCTGAGCCCCGTACCAGCACGTGCCGGACGTCGCTGTCGCCGCCGCGGGGCAGGTGCAGCAGCACGTGGTCCGACAGCGGGGAGGTGCCGTCGTGCGCGGTCACCGCGTCGACGAGCGCCCGCACCTCGCTCACGTCGGCCGGCGACAACCGAGCCTGTACGAGGGGTGCGGACATGCCGCCACGCTAACGGGTGGTGGAGTCCACCGAGCCCAGGACGGCGGCGTCCTCGGGCAGCGCGTTCAGCGGCGGCGTCACGAACTTGTACCCGACGTGCCGCACCGTGCCGATGAGCTGCTCGTGCTCGACGCCGAGCTTCGCCCGCAGCCGACGCACATGCACGTCGACGGTGCGGGTGCCCCCGTAGTAGTCGTAGCCCCACACCTCCTGCAGCAGCTGGGCCCGGGTGAAGACCCGGCCGGGGTGCTGCGCGAGGTACTTCAGGAGCTCGAACTCCTTGAACGTCAGGTCCAGCGCCCGACCGCGGAGCTTGCAGGTGTAGGTGCCCTCGTCGATGGTGAGCTCGCCCGCGCGGACGACACCGGGCTCGCTCGCGGCGGCATCGGTCACGGAGGCGACCCGG
>JBKJVH010000199.1:0-5370 GCA_046590985.1 Mycobacteriales bacterium | reverse complement strand
CAGCTGGCCGTCCAGTTCTGCGTCGCTGCCGGGGTGAACATCACCTACAAGCTGCTCTACAACCAGGTCGTCGCGATGACCGGCGCGCAGCACGCCGAGGGCGGGCTGCAGATCCCGGAGCTGACCCAGAAGCTCACCGCTGAGGGCGTGACGCAGCTCGTCATCGTCACCGACGAGCCCAAGAAGTACCGCCGCATCACCGGCCTGGCCGACGGCGTGACCGTCCGGCACCGCGACGAGATGGACGCGGTCCAGAAGGAGCTCCGCGAGGTCAAGGGCGTCACGGTCCTCATCTACGACCAGCAGTGCGCCAACGAGGCCCGCCGGCTCCGCAAGCGCGGCAAGCAGGAGACCCTCGCGACCCGCGTCATCATCGACGAGGCGACGTGCGAGGGCTGCGGCGACTGCGGCGTCAAGAGCAACTGCCTGTCGGTGCAGCCGGTCGAGACCGAGTTCGGTCGTAAGACCCGCATCGACCAGACCACCTGCAACACCGACTACTCGTGCCTGCTCGGCGACTGCCCGTCTTTCCTGACGGTCCAGGCTGTGACCTCCAAGGAGAAGAAGCCCGCGCGCAAGGCTGCCCCCGAGGCGCCTTCAGTGGCCGACCCCGTGCTCCCGGCCGACGCCGACATCTTCCTCGCCGGCATCGGCGGCACCGGCATTGTCACGGTGAACCAGCTGCTCGCCACGGCCGCGCTGCGCAGCGACCTCGACACGACGGGGCTGTCCGGGCTCGACCAGGTGGGGTTGTCCCAGAAGGCCGGTCCGGTCACCTCGCACCTCCGGGTCGGCTCGCGGGGACCGGCGAACCGGGTCGGGCACGGCACTGCTGACGTCTTGCTGGCGTTCGACGCGCTGGTCGCCGCAGACCCGAAGAACCTCAGGGTCTGCTCTCCGGAGTTCACGATCGCGATCGTGTCCACCTCGGAGACCCCGACCGGCACGCAGGTCGCGGACGTCTCAGCGCCCAAGACCGACGTGCCGGCGCAGGTTCGCAAGATCCGTGACTCCGTCGTCAAGGTGGTGGAGCTCGACGCCCTCGCCGCGTCCGAGGCGCTGTTCGGCTCCACCGCGCCGGCCAACCTGCTCCTCGTCGGAGCGGCGTACCAACTGGGGGTGCTGCCCTTCAGCGCCACCGCGATCGAGGAGGCCATCGAGCTCAACGGCGTGGCCATCAAGGCCAACGTCGCGGCCTTCCGCTGGGGTCGGGTGGCCGTCGCCGACGGCGCCGCGTTCCTCGCGGCCGTGACGCCAGCCGCCGCCCGGGCACCCCGCGTGTACGACCTCGGCGCCTCGCCGCTCGCCGGCGAGACCCGCCGCGTGACGGAGATCCGCGCGCAGCTCCTGCTGGACCACTCCGGGCCGAAGAAGGCTCGTGAGCTCGTCGCGATCGTCGAACAGGCCTGGCAGGCAGAGCGCGCACTGGGCGAGGACACCTCCTACTCGGTGGCCGTCGCCCGCGGGATCGCGCACCTGTGGGCGTACAAGGACGAGTACGAAGTGGCTCGGCTGCTCACCCGGCCGGAGCTCCTGGACGAGGTCCAGGCGCAGGTGCCCGGCGCGACGAAGGTGACCTTCAACTTGCACCCGCCGGCGCTCCGCGCGATGGGCATGTCGAGCAAGCTCAAGCTGGGGGCCTGGTCGCGGCCGGCGTTCAAGGCGATGGCCAAGAGCAAGGGCCTGCGGGGCACCAAGCTCGACCCGTTCGGTCGCGCGCACGTGCGCGTCGTCGAGCGCGAGATCCTGGCGTCCCACACCGCACTGGTTGCTTCCCTCACCGCGTCTCTCTCGGCTGAGTCCTACGCGAGGGCCGTCGCGGCTGCGTCCGCGTCCGAGATGGTCCGCGGCTACGAGGACATCAAGCTCGGGAATGTGCTGCGCTACAAGGAGACCCTCGCCGCGCTGGGGTTCTAGCGGCGTCATCCACAGATCTGCGCCGGAGGCTCCGCGGCCGTGCAAGCCACGGCAGGCTGTAGCCGTGACGAGCTGGAGGAGGCACCATGACGACCATGACGACGCTGCCGTTCGGGCGACCGCTGACGCGCGCGGATCTCGAGGACCTGCCCGATGACGGGCACCGGTATGAGCTCATCGACGGCGTGCTCATCGTGAGCCCTGGACCGGAGCTGCCGCACCAGGACATGGTCGGGAACCTCTACCTGCAGCTGCGTGCAGGGTGCCTGCCAGACCTGAAGGTGGTTCTCGCGCCTTTCGCGGTTGCCTTGTCGGAGGACACCGAGGTGCAGCCGGACCTGCTGGTGGCGCCGCGGTCCCAGTTCACGCGCAAGGAGCTCCCCGGTGCACCGCTGCTGGCGGTCGAGGTGCTCTCGCCCAGCACCCGACGGATCGACCTGCTGCTGAAACGGGACCGCCTTCAGTCGGCGGGGTGCCGGTCCTACTGGTTAGTCGATCCCCTCGAGGTCTCGGTCACGGTGCTGGAGCTGGTCGAGGGTGTCTACGTCCAGGTTGCCCACGTCGTCGGCACGGAGTCGTGCTCTGTGTCGCTGCCCTGGCCGATGACGCTCGTGCCGGCTGAGCTGACGGACTAGGGGAGGACTCGGTCGTACGCGTCCTCGGGATCGTCGACGGGGCGCATGTCCACGATCTGCCCCTCGACGGTGCGTAGCAGCTCCCAGCGCTGGAGTGCCCCCTCGAGACCCACCACCCGCAGGTCGAGGAGCAGATGGTCCCCGAAGGGGCGGACGCTGGCGAGGCCCACGGTGATGCCGGAGTCGAGCAGGTGAGTGAGGTGGGCTTCGACGTCGGTCCGGCTGTGGCAGGTGTCGTCGGTGTCCTCGTCCCCGCCCCAGCGCACCTCGTCGTGCAGGGACTTTGTGAACGCTGACAGGGTCGTGTGGTCGAAACCGGTGGGCAGCGCTGAGCGCACCGCGAGGGCACTCGCAGTCGGGGCAGGCAGGATGCGACCGGTCACCTCCCCAAGGGGTAGGCCCGACGCGGTCGTCGCGGAGATGCTCACGACGTCGCCGTCCTCGAGGAACGTCCTGCCCTGCAAGGGATCCCGGCCGTTCCAGGTGAGCTCGATGAACGAGCCGCGCTGGTCGGGGGCATCGCCTGACACGGTGCCGCTGCCGAACAGGTCACCGGTCCGGAGCGACGCGCCGTTGGCCGTCAGGTGCGCCAGCATCTGCGGAGCTGTCCAGTACATCCCGGCGAAGGGCGGCCGGCTCACGACCTGGCCGTTGAGCTCCAGGGCGAGTGTGAGGTCATAGGCCCAGTCCCCGTGGGTCTGCAGGTAGTCCGCGACCGGCGGGTCCTGGACCGGGGCAGGCACCCGGTCGAGCGCCTCCAGAGGCACGACCCACGGGCTGATCGAGGTGGCGAACGACTTGCCCAGGAACGGACCGAGGGGGACGTACTCATAGCTCTGGACGTCGCGTGCCGACCAGTCGTTGAGGAGCACGATCCCGAAGACGTGCGCCTCGAAGTCTGCCGTGCTGACAGGTGATCCCAGCTCGGAGCCGACCCCGACCACGAAGCCGACCTCGACCTCGACGTCGAGCTTCAGCGAGGGTCCGTACGTCGGGCCGGGCAGCCGCAGCCCTGACGGGCGGACGATCGGGGTGCCGCTGCTCACGACCGTGCCGGCTCGACCGTGGTAGCCGACGGGCAGGTGCTTCCAGTTGGGGAGCAGTGCGTCTCCGTCGGGGCGGAACATCCGGCCGAGGTTCGTGGCGTGCTGCTCGCTGGCGTAGAAGTCGACGTAGTCCGCCACCTCGAACGGCAGGTGCATCGTGACGTCATGGAGCAGCGGCCGGTCGACCAGCCCGCGGACCTGCTCGCGGACTGCGGTCCAGTAGGCCCTTCCCCTTGCCAGGAAGGGGTTCAGCGAGCTGACGGCCCACTCCGGACCGAGCACCTCAGTGAGGTCGAGCACGCCGTCGTCCACCGCCACCCCGATCCGACGCGGCCCGTCACCGACGGAGAACACGCCGTACGGAAGGACCTCGCGTCCGAAGCTCACAGCAGGCCCAGCTCTCGCGCGTCATCGACCGGCCGCGCGGTGTCGCACGAGCCGTAGGAGTGGAACAGCCAGCGGGTCGCGGTCACGAGGTCATCGGAGAGCTCGCGCGCCTCGGCGGCCAGCTCGTCGGCGGAGGTGCACGCGAGCGCGACGGCGGGGTCGCCCGACGACAAGGCACGCGCCACCGCCAGCACCACGTTGAGGTAGCCGTGGTGGTCGCCGTGCCGGACAGCCTCGTGCAACCCGGCAGTGGCCTTGAAGGGGAGCGAGAGCCGGGCGGCCATCGCGAGGTAGGCGGCCAGCTCAGGGATCGAGATGTCGGCGCAGCGCACCTTGCCGAAGAAGTCCCGGCCGGCCAGCTCCTTGGGCGCGACTCCCTCGACGTAGCAGGGGAAGCGCGTTGCCTCCGCGGTTCGGGTCTCCACGGCACGGACCGTCAACCGGGGGTCGTCCACCTCGACGAGCGGCCCGATGAGGTGGACGTCGAGCTTCTCGTCGTCGGGCAGCAGCGCCAGCAGCTCAACGACCCGGTCCGAGGGCAGCAGGAACCGGCCGCTGAGCATCGGGGAGGTCGAGGCCCGATGACGGGTCAGGGCGTCGGCCATGCTCATCGACGACGGCGGGAACAGCCCGGCGTCATCGACCAGCCCGCGCAGCAGCAGGATCAACGCGCCCAGGTCCAGGGGTAACCCGGGTCGTCGATCTCAGCGATCGCCGGCGCGAGGTCCAACGGGGCGAACGTGTCGATCATGACGGCCAGCTCGTCGGTCGAGGTCTTGCCGAGCGCCCGCTCGACCGAGCCGGGCTGGGGGCCGTGCACGAACCCGCCGGGGTGCAGGGTGATCGAGCCGTGGCCCACGCCGCTGCCGGCCCGGGAGGTGAAGTCACCGCCGACGTAGAAGAGCACCTCGTCGCTGTCGACGTTGCTGTGGTTGTAGGGGACCGGCACCGCGTCGGGGTGGTAGTCGAGCAGTCGCGGCACGAACGAGCAGATGACGAACCCTGGCCCGGCGAAGGTCTGGTGCACCGGCGGTGGCTGGTGCAGCCGGCCTGTGATCGGCTCGAAGTCGTGGATGCTCAGGGCATAGGGGTAGAGGCAGCCGTCCCAGCCGACGACGTCGAACGGATGACTCGCATACGTGTACGTCGTGAGCTTGCCGCGCCGGCGGACGAGGACATCGGTCTCGCCGCCCTCTTCAAGCAGCGGCGCGGACGGAGCCCGGAAGTCTCGCTCGCAGTACGGCGACTGCTCAAGCACCTGACCGTGCTTACCGAGGTACTGGGACGGGATCGTGACGTGCCCGCGGGCCTCGACGACCAGGGTGCGCAGCGGTCCGTCGGTGACGACCCACCGGTGCGTGGTGCCGGTAGGCACGACGACGTAG
>JBKJVH010000114.1:0-12580 GCA_046590985.1 Mycobacteriales bacterium | reverse complement strand
ACCGACGCACGCTGCTCAGCCCGCATGCGAGACGCCCGGCCTATCGGTTCTCTCCTCGCCCGAACTGCCGTACTTACTGCCGTACCAACACGACACCGGTGCCCGCCCCACTTGGGTGACACCGGCTCTGACCTGGCCTTGGCGTGTGCACCCGAAGGGATTCGAACCCCTAACCTCTTGATCCGTAGTCAAGTGCTCTATCCGTTGAGCTACGGGTGCCTGCCCTGACGAGCAGGACTGCGACAGCATACCGGAGTGGTCCGCCGCCCGCCTGAGGCGCCGACTGAGCCGACCGAGCGCACGGGCGGCCGCCACGTCGAGGAACTCCCTCACCAGGCGAGGAATGCGGTCAGCGCAGCAGCGAAGGCGACGTAGAACCCGCCGGCGACCATGAGTAGCCCCGGAGTCACGCGATCACGACGGAACAGCGTGATCAGGTAGACGATCGACGCCATGGTGGCGACGCCCGCCATCAACAGCGGGGGGTCGAACAGCCACGGCGTGAAGAGCATCCCGAGCGCAGAAGGCACGGTTGCCTGGATCATCATGGCCCCGCTGATGTTGCCGAGCGCAAGGCCGGTCTTTCCTTGGCGGATCCAGATCACCGCGTTCAGGATCTCCGGAAGTTCGGTCGCGACCGGGCTGAGCAGCAGTGCGACGGCTGCGGGGGACAAGCCGAGTACCGGCCCCGCCCAGTCAAGTTGAGCCACGAAGAGCTGAGACGCCAAGAAGATGACCGTGAGAGCGACAACGGTTTGCGCCACAACGGCCGGGGTGGTCGGCGTCGCGCGGTGGCGCTGGAGATGTAGCGGCTCCAGCCCGTCAGCGGAGGCACGCTCGAGGGTGCCACCCATCTCTCGGTAGGCATAGGCAACGTACGCAAGAAGAAACAGCACCCCGAACCACGGCTTGACGCTGAAGGCCACCAGACCGAGCGCGACCTTGAAGACGAAGATGGCGACGAACCAGATCTGGTCGCTGACCAGGCTGGAGGTGTCCGTGCCGTCGAGGTCGAGGCGGCCCACGTGCCCGACGAACGTGCCGCCGAGCACCGGAGTCAGTTCGGCCAGCTCATCGGCCGACGGCTGCGAACGGGCCCGGAGCAACAGCATGAAGCCGACCGTCGCGTACGCAAGGGTCCCGACGACCAGCGGCCCACCGAGGGCCGCGCCGACGCCGATCGCCTTCCCGTTGTCGCCGCCGGAGAGCACAGCGACCAGCGTGACAACGCTCTCGGGCAGCGCCGTACCGACCGCAGCGAGGATCGTTCCCACGGCCGCAGAGCCGACGTGCATCCGCACGCCGAGCCATTCGACAGCGTTCACGAAGGCTTCGCAAGCAAGGTAGATGGTGCCGGCGCAGCCGAGGAACAGCAGAACGTGCATCACGTGGGACGTGCCTTCCGCGAGAGCCGCGGGCGGAGGAAGCGTGGGGTGCCAACCTCGACCCACGGCAGACAGATGTCTGACGTTGGTCGAAGGTCTCGCCCACCTACACCACAAAAAGGTCGGCGTAGGCCCGGGAACCGGGAACCCGAAGGTTCCAGCATGTCGACTCGCCGGTGGGGGGCTACTCCCCTTCTTCTGGCTCAGGCTACCTCGCCGACCCCCGTTCGCATGGACGGTCGCGGCGGCCTCTCCCCATTGCGGCTCAGGAGGCGACGGTGCAGCCCTTGGAGGCGCCGACGGCGCGCAGGCCGGCGAGGTCGCCAGCACCGTACGAAGCCAGCGTCGCGGAGCGGAGCGACGGGTACATCTCCTGCGCGCCGTCACCGGTGTGGTTGAGGCCGACGACGTGGCCGAGCTCGTGGAGCAGCAGCGCACCGCGGGAGACACCGGCGCCGAAGCCGGCGGCTATCGCCACCGTCGGGTCCACCACGACGAAGCCCTGCACGATCTTCCAGGTCCAGGTGGCGCCGCCGTTGTTGCTGACGCCGCTGGAGCGCCAGCCACCCTCGCCGACCTCGCCGGCGCCGAAGTAGTCGCTGCGGCCGGCGCCGGTGCCGGGGGGCGCCCAGGCGATGACGAGGCGGGCCGGCTGCGACGAGGAGTTCGCGCGGGTGGGGATGAAGGAGGTCGGGCCGTCGTAGACGAAGCGCAGGCCGGTCGCGGTGCTGAGGACGGCGAGCGCGCGCTGCGTGTCAGCGAGGGCGCCGGCGCCGCCGCGGGTCGCGTTGACCAGCACGTGGATGGCGCCGTCGCACGGGTTCCAGCGCGCGACCGAGCCGTTGCTGTTGTGGTTGACCGAGTACGACGACGCGCTGCCGCGGGCCAGCGCCACAGCGGCGGCGCAGGCCGGCCGGACGACGCCGTAGACGGCGGTGTGCGAGATGATCTGGAGGCGCACGGAGTTGCTGTGGTTGTTGACGATCTCACCGGAGCTGGCGAACACACCGGCTGCGTTGGCGGTGAGGGTGCCCTTGCGGGACACCCGGTTGTTGACGTAGAGCACGAACGGCACGCGCATGCCCGGCTTGCCGTGGGCGGTGGCGGTGGCGACGGGGCTGAGCCCGGTACGGCAGCGGGTGAACAGCGGGAGGACCGTGGCGGCGTCGGCCACCGAGCTCGTCGCCTGCACCACGGCGACGGCCGGCGTGGCAGTGGCGGCGCCGGCGAAGAGCAGGGCAGCGGCGGCGAGGGTGGCGCTGAACCGGTTCATGCCTGATGACTCGTCGCCAAGAAGTCACGGAAAGTCACGCGAACGGGTGACCAGAGTCACGCAGCGCCCCAGATTGTCCCTAAAGTACGGCGACCTCAGCTACGGATCGTGGTCAGCCGCGGCCGTACCAGCGGGCGAGCTTGCCGTCCCGGGACACCGCTCGGAGCCGGTCCTCGGCCGCGTCGCGGCTGTCCGACGTCGCCACCACGAGCAGCTGGTCGCCCCGCTCGAGCCTCGTCTGGGGCGTCGGCACCGTCCCGACGCCGTCGCGGACGACCAGTGACAGCACGGCCCCGGGCGGCAGCCGAAGCTCGTCCACGTACACGCCGTGGAGGTGGGAACCGGGGCGGACCTGGATCTGCAGCAGGTCGGCGCGGACCTGCTCCAGCGGCGCGGACTCGACTTCGAGGTCGCGGGCCTCGAGCTCCTCGACGACCCCGAGCCGCCGACCGACCCAGGGCAAGGTCGGGGCCTGGACGAGGGTGTAGGCGACGACGAGGACGAACACCACGTCGAGGACGTCGGTGCCTCCGGCGACGCCGGCGCTGACGGGCACGGTGGCGAGCACGATGGGGACGGCGCCACGGAGCCCGGCCCAGGCCAGGAAGACCTGCTCGCGCCACGGCACCCGAAAGGGCGTGGTGCTGACCAGGACCGCCAAGGGTCTGGCCACCAACAAGACCGCGGCACCGACCAGGATCGCCTTGGGGACCGCGGCGAGGAGCCGGTCGGGGCTGGCCAGCAGCCCGAGCAGCACGAACAGCCCCAGCTCGGCGAGCAGGGCGAGGGAGGTCGCGAAGCCCAGCACGGCGCGCCGGTGCGGCAGCCGGGTGCTCCCGACGATCAGCCCGGCGACGTAGACCGCGAGAAAGCCACTGGCGTGCAGGACGCCGGCGGCGCCGTAGGCGAGCAGCACCAGCGCAACGGTCGCGAGCGGGTACAGCCCGGCGCTGGGCAGCGCGAGCCGACCGAGGGAGGACCGGCCGACCCAGCCGACGGCCAGCCCCACGACCAGCCCGACCGCGAGCTCGTACAGGATGAGGCCGACCACGTCGTACCAGGTGGTGGACGACCAGCTCGTGGACGACGCGACCGTGACGAGCACGATGGTCGGGGCATCGTTCAGCCCCGACTCGGCCTCCAGGATCGACTTGACCCGGGCCGTCAGCGGCAGCCTGCACAGCACGCTGAAGACGGCGGCGGCGTCGGTGGAGGCGACTGCGGCGCCGAGCAGCACGGCGGTCCGGAAGCTGGTGCCGAGCACCAGCATCGTGATGCCACCGACCACGGCCACGCTGATGAGCACCCCGACCGTGGACAGCACCGCGGCCACCGGGAGCACGTCGCGGACGTGCGACCACCGGGTGGTGAGACCACCCTCGGCGAGGATCACGGCCAGCGCGACCAGCCCGATCTCGGAGGTCAGGTCGTAGTCCTCGAACTGCACTCCGAGCCCGGCCTCACCGATGACCAGCCCCAGAGCGAGGTACACGAGCAAGGCGGGAACGCCGGTGCGGCTGGACAGCCGGACGGCCAGGACAGCAACGAGAAGCAGCCCACACCCCGCTAGCATCGCGAGGTCGATGGAGGGCTGCACCCGGCCAGTCTCCACCGCTGGCAGGATGGTGGGGTGAGGACGCGGCCGCACTGGGCGGGAGAGCTGCTGGTGCTGGCTTTCCTCCTGGTGATCTACGACCAGATCGCCGGCCAGGCCGCGACCCGCGCCACCGCCGCCATCGCCAACGGGCGGCACATGCTGGCGCTGTCGCCGGCCGGGTTCGAGAAGGCCGCCGACCACTGGCTCGCCGGGGTGGGGTGGCTGCGGGACCCGGCATCGCTCTACTACGACCTGGCGCACATCAACGTGACGCTCGTGGTGTTCGTGAGCTGTTACGTCTGGTGCCCGCAGGCGTACCGCTGGGCCCGGACCTCGCTGGTGGTCGTCAACCTGATCGGGTTGGTGGTCTTCCTGCTCTACCCGGTTGCGCCGCCGCGGCTGCTGCCCGGCGCCGGTTTCATCGACATCGTCGGGCTGTCAGGCACGTTCCAGTCCGGCGACGGTGCGGTCCAGCACTCGAACGCGTACGGATCCATGCCGTCCCTGCACGCCGCGTGGGCGTTCTGGGTCGGCCTGGTGGTCCTCCAGATGAGCACGCGGACCTGGCTCCGGGCGCTGGCGTGGGCGCACGGCGTGCTGACCTGCGTGGTCGTGATCATCACCGGCAACCACTACCTCATCGATCTCGTCGCGGGGGCGGTGGCCATCGCCGTCGCCTGGGCGATCGCCTCACAGGTGGTTCACAGGAACTCTCCAGGTTTGCCCGAGCCTGCTGTCACAGAGTCAAGCCATGCCTGAAGCACGACTCCTGGTCGTTGACGACGAGCCCAACATCGTCGAGCTCCTCTCCGCGTCCCTGCGGTTCGCCGGATTCGAGGTCGCGACCGCCGCCGGCGGCCTCGAGGCTGTCGAGACCGCGCGCACGTTCCGCCCCGACCTGCTGGTGCTCGACGTGATGATGCCCGGCCTGGACGGCTTCGGCGTTGTCCGTCGGCTCCGGCAGGAGGGGGTACGCACCCCGGTGGTGTTCCTCACCGCCAAGGACGCCACCGAGGACAAGGTCACCGGCCTGACGCTGGGCGGCGACGACTACGTCACGAAGCCGTTCTCGCTCGAGGAGGTCGTCGCCCGGATCCGGGCGGTGCTGCGCCGGGTTTCCTCATCGCCCCAGGCCCAGACGCAGCTGAGCTTCGCGGACATCGAGCTGGACGAGGACACTCACGAGGTCTGGAAGAACGGCGAGCTCGTCCCGCTTTCCCCGACGGAGTTCAAGCTGCTGCGCTACTTCATGCAGAACACCGGCCGGGTGCTGTCGAAGGCGCAGATCCTGGACCACGTCTGGAACTACGACTTCGGCGGCGAGGCCAACGTCGTCGAGTCCTACGTCTCCTACCTCCGTCGCAAGATCGACACGACCGAGCCCCGGCTGCTCCACACCTTGCGCGGCGTCGGCTACGTCCTGCGACTGCCACGCACGTGATGTCCCAGACCCCGCTGCGGGTCAAGCTCGTCGCGGTCGTCGTCGCGCTGGCCGCCCTGGGCCTTGCGGTCGCCGGGACGACGGCGGCGACCTCCCTGCACGGCTACCTGCTGGACCGGGTGGACGAGCAGCTGGTGCAGTTCCGCGGCGACGGTGGCGGCCGGGGTCCCGGCCGACCAGGCGGGGACGACCCCTTCACCACCGTGTACGTGGGCGCTTTCAACACCGACCACTCCCTCACCACCTTCCGGGTGCCGTCGCACCTGACCGGGCCGTCGACGCCCAAGGGCTTCCCGAGCAGGCCGGTGACGGTGCACGCCTCCAAGAGCGGTGAGGCCGACTGGCGCGTGATCGCCAAGACCGACGAGTCCGGCATCGTGGTGCTCATCGGCATCAACCTGCAGGACGTCGAGCAGACCACCCATCGGCTGGTGGTGCTCGAGCTCGTCATCGGCACGGTCGTGCTGCTCATCATCGGCGGCGTCGGCTACGTCGTGGTCCGGCGCTCCCTGCGTCCGCTCGTCGCTGTCGAGACCACGGCCGAGGCCATCGCCGAGGGCGACCTCACCCAGCGGGTCCCCGAGAGCGACCCGCGTACGGAAGTGGGCTCGCTGTCCCGGTCCTTCAACGCGATGCTCGGGCAGATCGAGAGCTCCTTCTCCGCCCAGGCGCTGTCCGAGGCCGAGGCTCGAGCGTCCGAGGAGCGGATGCGCCGGTTCGTCGGCGACGCCTCCCACGAGCTCCGCACTCCGCTGACCTCGATCCGCGGGTTCTCCGAGCTCTACCGCTCCGGGGCTTTGGGCAGCAAGCAGGACGTGACCCGGGCGATGTCCCGCATCGAGGGCGAGGCGTCCCGGATGGGCGTGCTCGTCGAGGACCTGCTGATGCTGGCTCGGCTGGACCAGCAGCGCCCGCTCGAACGGGCTCGGGTCGACCTCCTCGAGCTCGCCGGCGATGCGGTGCAGGACGCCCGCGCCGTCGACCCCACCCGGTCCGTCCAGCTCGAAGCCGTCGCCGCCGGGCCTGCTCCGGTGGTCCTCGGCGATGCCCCTCGGCTGCGTCAGGTGTTCGGGAACCTGGTCGCCAACGCGTTGACCCACACCTCGTCGGCCCTGGTCGTGCGGGTGTCCACGCACACCGACACCGCGCTCGTCGAGGTCATCGACTCCGGTCCGGGCATCTCCGCCGAGGACCGCCCCAAGGTGTTCGAGCGCTTCTTCCGTACCGACTCCTCGCGCACCCGCGCCTCCGGCGGCAGCGGGCTGGGGCTGTCGATCGTGTCAGCCCTGGTCGCGGCGCACGGCGGCTCGGTCGCGGTGTCGGAGACGCCCGGGGGCGGGGCGACGTTCGCGGTGGAGCTCCCGCTGGCGAGCTGAGCGGCGAGGCGGGCGCCTCCAGCTGACCTGTGAGCGGTGATCCACGGAAGCGGAGCAAGCCGTATCGGCCAGTTCTGGCTTGCTCCCGTTCCGTGGATCACCCGTGAGGGGGGGGCTAACCGGCTGAGACGGTGTACGGCGTGACCGGGTCCTCGAACCCCTTGAGGAGCTGGGGCACGCCCGGCACCGCGAGCCACCCCGGTCCGAGGGCGTCGACGAGCTCCCCCGCCGCGAGCACCTGGCCGGGCTCGGCGACGCCGACCAACCGGGACGCGAGGTTCACCGGCATCCCGAAGTAGTCGCCGTCCTGCGCGAGCAGCCGCCCGTACGCGATCCCGGCCCGCACCTCGATGCCGGCCTCGAGCGCCTTCGGGTGGCAGGTCAGCGCGCCGGCGATCTGGGCCAGGTCGGTCGGCTCGGCGGACACCCACATGACCGCGTCGCCGAGGAACTTCACGATCCGGCCACCGCCGGCCTGGATGGTGTCGGTGGCGGTCTCCTCGAACGCGGTCAGCACCTGCGACAGCTCGGACAAGGTGAGCTGCTGCGAGAGCTTGGTGAAGCCGGACAGGTCCGCAAAGCCCACGCCGCACAGGAACGCGGTGCGCTCGACGTCCCGGTCGATGTCCTCGAAGTGCACCCGCGTCGCCTCCAGGTGCTGCCGGAACAAGGTGTCGAGCAGCTGGCCGATCCTCGGCACCAGCTCGGTGACGGCGGCGTACGCCGTGGCGGTCTTCACCTCGTCGCCGGTGACGCCCAGGTCGATGACGCCTTCCATCCCGACCCGCATCGCCGAGGACATCGCTTCGGTGATGCGGGCCAACGCCGCCCCGACCACCCGGGCCACCCCGAGGGCGGTCTCCTCACCGATGAAGCCGCGCACCAGCAGGTAGGTGCTGAGCGCCTCCACGTCGGACTCGGCCAGCACCGGGACGTCCAGCGAGGTGTCGGGCAGCCCGAACGTCCGCCAGGCCCGCCCGAGGGCGACGGGCTCCACCTCCAGCCGGGCAGCAGCCTCGGTCAGCGTGAGGAGCCCGACGAGCGGCCGGATGCGCCGGTCGCCGGCAAGGGCGAACAACCGGCCCCGGGCGTCGGCGATCTGCATCTCCTCGACGGAGCAGCCCTCAGCGACCAGGAACTCCAGCAGCGCCAGCCGCTCCGCGGTGGTCGTCCGGTCGTAGAGGCCGGCTACCCGCAGGGCGTCGAGGTCCACGCCATCATGATCCACCCGGTGATGATCCACCACTCAGCAGCCGTGCAGCACCAGGTCGCTGCCGGCGCGGGTCTTGCGGACCCCGACCTGGGCCGGGATGCGTTGGCGCAGCTCGCTCACGTGCGAGACGAGGCCGACGATCCGGCCACCTTCGCGCAGGCCGTCGAGGACGTCCATCACCTCATCGAGGCTGTCCTCGTCGAGCGTCCCGAAGCCCTCGTCGACGAACAGCGCGCCGATCCGGGCGCCGCCCGCCTCGGAGGTCACGACGTCGGCGAGCCCGAGAGCCAGCGCGAGGGAGGCCAGGAACGTCTCGCCACCGGACAGCGTGGAGGTATCGCGGTCGTTGCCGGTCCAGCCGTCGCGGGCGAGCAGGCCCAGACCGGAGCGCTGGCCGCCGCGGGCCGCACCGTCGGTGTGGACGAGGGAGTACCGGCCCTGGGTCATCCGCAGCAGCCGTACCGAGGCGGCCGCAGCGACCTCCTCCAGCCGGGCGGCCAGCACGAAGGAGGTGAGGGTCATCTTGAGCCCGTTGACCCCGCCGCCGGCGCACAGGTCTGCGAGGCCACGGATCTCCGAAGCCTTCTGCTCCAGGGGCGCGAGCTCCTGCAGAACTCGCGCGAGGGTCGGGACCAGGCGCTGCAGGGCGACCTGGCGATGACGGCACTCCCCGAGCTCCGACAGCGCGGCCGCGAGCGCGGCATCGGCTGCCGCGACCGCGCCCGCCGTCGCGGCCACCGGGGCCGGCGGGTCCAGCGGAACGTCGAGCGCCGGGTCGGCCAGGTCCGCGGCCACCGCGGCGGCGAGGTCGGCGGCGGCGCGGAGCTCAGCCGCTGTTTCGGTCCGCCACTGAGCCGTACGGGCTGCCTCGAGCGCCTGCTCGGCGCCGTCGAAGCCGGCCTGCCGGCAGGCGCTGTCGCCCTCGCCCTCCGCGGCGTCGAGTTCGTGCTGGGCGGTCGCCAGCGCTTCGGAGGCGTTCAGCGCCCGGGACGCGGCCTCGACCACGGCGGCCTGGCCGAGGAGCGCATCCTGCACCGACGGGTAGGCCCCGAGCGCAGACGTGAGCTCGGTGGCGGCCGTGGCAGCGCGCTTGCCGGCGTCGGTGGCGCGGCGCTGGGCAGCGTCGGCCCGCGTCGAGGCCGCCACCTGGGCCTGCCCCAGCCGAGCCATCAGGGCCTCGAGGTCGGCGGCCTCCCGCTCGACGACGGTGGTCTGCGCGGCCACTGCGACCAGCACGTCGAGCTCCAGGTCGAGCGCGGCGATCGCGGCGTCCACGGTGGTGAGCGTCCAGTCCGCGACGCGCGCGTCCAGGCTGGTGGCGCGGGCGGAGTCGGCGGCGATCAGCTCCTGGAGGCGGCCGACCTCCTCCTGGGCCTGGTCGGCCAGCCGGCGGGCGCGCTCCTCGTCGTCGGAGCTGACGCCTTCGTCGCGCAGCTGGCTGGGGTCGGGGTGCACCGACGACCCGCAGACGTCGCAGGGCACGCCGTCCTCGAGCCGGAACGCGAGCACCGCGATCATCGAGTTGATGCTCGCGACGCGCAGGTCGTTGGCCTTGATCTCCAAGGCCAACGCCGTCTCGCGCGCGGACAGGTGCTCCTGTCCGAGCTGGGCGAGCCGGGTCCGGACCTGAGCAAGGGAGACCACGTCCGGTCGCAGCTCGGCCAGCTGCGTCCGGTCCGCGCGCACCGTCGGCGCGGTCGTGGCTGCCTCCCGGGCAGCCACCAGCCGGTCGGCGAGCTGCAGCTTGCGGGCCGGCAGCGTCGCCAGCTCGAGCTCGGCGGCCGCGCACGCCGCGAGGGCATCGGCCTGCTCCTCGACGGCTTGGGACTGCTCGTCGCCGGCGGCCCGACGCGCGGTCTCCACCGCGGTGAGGGCCTCGAAGCGACCGGACAGCTCCTGCGCCTTGGCCACGGCCGCCCGCAGCCCGGCCACCGCCAGGTCCGGGTCGAGGTCGAGCTGGAGAAGGTCTGACCGGGCGGCGCCGCAGGTCACGAGTGCTTCTTCCCGGGCCCGGCGTCGGGCCACGACGGCCGCGAGCACCGCAGAAACCTCCGCGGCGCGGCCGGCGGCATCGAGCTCCTGCTGCCTGCGCAGCCGCTCAGCCAGGCCCTGCGCGAGCGCCTGCTCCCGCTCGAGCGCCTCCGCTCGGCGGCGTTGCCACCCGGCCAGCTGGACCGCTGCATCGGCGAGTCGCCGGGCGCTGTCACGACGCTCAGTCGCGGCCGCGACCAGCTCGTCGCAGGTGGTGGTCGCGGCCGTCGCGGCGACCAGAAGGCCCGCGGCCCACGCGTTGTCGGCGTGCGCGGGCGGCTCGCACACGGCAACCTCGGCCAGGCAGGAGACGGTCAGCGCCGCCACGTCACGCTGCGCGGCGACCTGCTCCGCACTGGTACGGCGACGACCCGCGAGCCACCCCTCCACGTCGGCGAACCGCTCCGTCGCGAACAGCTTCTTGAGCACCTCGGCCCGATCGGCGGAGGTCGAGCGGAGGAACTGTGCGAAGTCGCCCTGCGGCAGCAGCACGACCTGGAAGAACTGCTCGGCCGACATCCCGACCAGGTCAGCGATCTCCTGGTCGGCCTCGCCGACCCGGGTGGACAGGCACTCCCACCGGTCGCCGACGCGCTCCTCCAGCAGGACGGACGCCTGCTGGGTGGTGGTACCGGTCCCGCGGGTCTTGGGGCGCTCCCACTGCGGGGAGCGGGTGATGCGTAGCCGCCGACCGCCGAGGGTGGCCTCGAGCCGCACCTCGGTGCGGGCGTCAGCAGGGGCGAGGTCCGACCGGAGCCGCTTGGCGCCGTTGCGGACGCCGGGCACCCGCCCGAAGAGCGCGAAACCCAGACCGTCGAGCAGCGTCGTCTTGCCCGCACCGGTGGCGCCGTGCAGCAGGAACAGCCCTGAGGAGGCGAGGGCGTCGAGGTCCACGGACACGGTGCCGGCGAACGGCCCGAACGCGGTGAGCCGGAGCTGGTGCGGCGTCATGCCGACACCCCGGCGAGCCGGACGGCCTCGAACGCCTCCGCGAGCAAGGTGGCCTCCGCCGCCGACGGGTCGGTGCCGCGGACGTGGGAGACGAAGCCCGCCGCGATGTCGAGGTCCCCGAGGCCGGAGACCCTTGCCGCGTACGAGCTCGCAGACCTCGACGCGCCCTCGGGCTCGTGGCTCAGGACGAGCACGTTCGGGAAGCGGGCGGACAGCCGGTCCATCGCGGCGTCGGGGCGCGCGGCATCGGTCAGCACGACCGACAACCAGTCGCCCTCGTGGGCCGCCAGCGTCGGGTCCGTAAGCAGGTCGCTCAAGGCCCCCCGCAGCGCGGACAGCCTGCGCGGCACCGGAGCCTCCACGAACTCCACCCCGCTGAGCACCCCGGCCTCCAGCGTGAACAGCCACGAGCCCTTGACGTGCGCGGCTTCGGAGAAGGAGTACGCCAGTGGCGAACCGCTGTAGCGCAAGGACTCCGAGAGCACCTGGGCACCGTGCAGGTGGCCGAGCGCGGAGTAGGCGAACCCGTCGAACAACGACACCGGCACCGAGGGCACGCCGCCGACGGTGAGGACCCGCTCGGAGTCCGACGCGACGCCGCCGGCGACCCAGGCATGCGCCAGCACGACCGCGGAAGGCGGCGCCACCGCCCGTACGCGGGAGAGGGCCTCGGTCAGGACGCCGAGGTGGCCGCCACCCCCGAGCTCACCGCGAACGGCGTCCGGCTCGAGGTAGGGGATCGCGAAGAAGGAGACACCGTCGAGCACGATCGGGTCGGCGCAGCCCCCGACGGAGGTACGCAGGAAGACCCCGGAGGAGTCGATCAGCGCCGACCCGAAGCCGAGGCGCCGGGCGCTGTCGTGGTTGCCGCTGATGACGATGACGCGGGCACCGGCCTCGCGGAGGCGCACGAACGCCGACTCACAGAGCGCGACCGCATCCAGGGGAGGCACCGCCCGGTCGTACACGTCGCCGGAGACCAGCACGACGTCGACCTGCTCGGACCGCACCGTCGCGACCAGGTGGTCGAGGAAGCCGGCCTGCGCGTCGCGCAGGTCGGCCCGGTGCAGGGTGCGGCCCAGGTGCCAGTCGGAGGTGTGGAGCAGTCGCATGCCCTCGACCGTAGGGCGAAGGTCCGACAAGTCCGGGGAGGCTCAGCCGCGGTGGTGCGGGGTCGCCCCAGCAGCACCTGGTGCGGATCACGCGGTCACACGTAGGGCGGAGGTGGGGAGATTTGAACTCCCGATGGGCTTGAGACCCAAACCGCATTAGCAGTGCGGCGCCATAGACCGGACTAGGCGACGCCTCCCCGC
>JBKJVH010000065.1:0-21157 GCA_046590985.1 Mycobacteriales bacterium | reverse complement strand
GTACGGGCATGAGTTCGTCGGCTTCCGCGACGGCTGGAAGGGGCCGCTCGAGAGCATCACCATGGAGCTCGCGGTGCCGCAGGTCCGCGGCATCCTGCCCCGCGGTGGCACGATCCTCGGCTCGACCCCGCCGTCGATCTTGATCGGGTTGGTCCGGGACGAGCCGAGGATCGTGCCGCCGCGGGGCAGGATGCCGCGCACCTGCGGCACCGCGAGCTCCATGGTGATGCTCTCGAGCGGCCCCTTCCAGCCGTCGCGGAAGCCGACGAACTCATGCCCGTACACCTCCGTGCCCTTGCGGACGACGGCCCTGATCACCGCGTTCAGCCCTGGGCAGTCGCCCCCGCCTGTCAACACACCGATGCGCATGACAGGGACGCTAACGGGTCAAGGCGCGGCCGTCAGCGGTCGAAGCCCCCAACGTGGCGCTGAGACGACGTACGGCGATGGTTGCTGCCCTCGCGGCGGCGACCCTCCCGTTCCTGCCCGGGGGCGCCGCCCACGCGAAACCCAGGCCGATCACCTCGGCCGACCTCCCGCGCCTCACGCAGCAGCTCGCGCAGGTCACCGCGCACGCCCAGCTGCTCAGTGCGGCGCTCGAGCAGGCGGTGGCGCGCGACGGCGGCCTCCGGGTGGCGTACGGCCGGCTGGAGCAAGCCCGCGCCGTGGCTCAGCAGGCGCTCGACCGCAGGGCCCGGCAGGTCTACATCGCCAATGCGCCCGCGCCGGTCGGGGACTGGATGACCCGCGTCGCCAACCCCGACCTGCGCGAGCTCTCCCGCCGCGCAGGTCGCGCCAGTCTCACGGTCGACCGCGGGCTGGTCGACGCGGTCACCGCCCAAGCCCACCAGCTCCGCACACTGCAGCAGCAGGCCGATGCGTTCCGGAAAGGCCTGCTCGTCCAGGCGGAGGCGGTCCTGGCCGACCAGGACCGGGCGCGTCACCTGCTTGCCCAGGCGCAGTCCGTCGCCGACGCGGAGCACGCCGCCGCCCTCGAAGCCCAGCGCCTCGCCCTCGACGCCGTCTCGACGACCGTGACGCTGGCCCTGACCCCCGCGCAGACGACGCGCTCGCGGCAGGCGCTGGCCAACCAGTCGCCCGTCATCGCGCTGCTCGAGCGGACCGGGGCCGGCATCCCGGTCGGGTACACGCGCACCGGCCAGAGCGTCTCGGGGCAGGCCAGCTGGTACGGCCCTGGCTTCGTGGGACGCCCCACCGCGTCAGGCGCGCCCTACGACCCGGAGCGGCTGACCTGCGCCAACAAGGAGCTGCCGCTCGGCACCGTGATCCACGTCAGCGCGAACGGACTCGAGATCAACTGCCTGGTCAACGACCGCGGCCCTTACGTCGGCAGCCGCATCCTGGACATGTCCCGCGCCGGCTCCCGCGCCCTCGGGTACGACGGGCTCGCCCAGGTGACGATCGAGGTTCTCGTACCGGTTTAGCAGGGTTGACAGCGGTGGGACGGTGCAGGTGAGGCCGTGAGGACTCGCGGCCCGAAGCGGCTTGGAGGCTGCCATGTCAACGAAGACTGCATCCGATCTGTCCGTCCAGACCACCGACCACCCGAACATCGGTCGGATCCGTGAGGCCTTTGCGGCGTTCAGCCGCGGAGACCTCGCGGCCGTGCGGGCGTCGATGACCGACGACTGCGTCTGGACCAACGGCGGCGCCGGCCCACTCGCCGGCAGCTTCCAGGGCTGGACCGAGATCGAGGGCATGTTCGGCAAGCTGCTCGAGCTCACCGGCGGCACCTTCACGATGAACGTGCTCTCCATGCTCGCCGACGATCAGCACGCCGTCGCGATCTATGACGCCACGTCCACGGTGAACGGCACCACGGGAACGTTCCGGTTCATCCTCACCGATGAGATGACCGCCGACGGCAAGACCAAGAGCACGCACACCCTGGCCTTCGACCAGGCCGGTGCGGATGCCCACATCGCCGGCTAGCTAGACCGACAACCCCAGCAGGTACGCCCTTTCCGCGAGCGCCTCGTACTTCACGCGGACGTGCCGGGCGTCTTCGAGCGCGTCGTGCAGGCCGGTCCGCTGCTTCGGCAGCGGCGGCCTGCCGAGGTGCTCCCAGAGCTGCCGCACGTCAAGGGTGAACCGGGGGAAGGCGCGCGGCAGGTCCGGCATGCCTCCCCACAGCTGGCACAGCGCGACGTGGTCGTAGGCGCCGAACCAGGCCCACCACACCGGGTCCGGGCCGAAGAACGCCTCCAGCTCCTGGGCGATCACCGAACGGGGCTTCCAGGTCGAGGCCGGCGGCAGCTGGGGCAGCACCTGCTCACGGACCCACGGGTGCACCGCGAGCGGGTCGAACTCGGAGGAGACCGCGTAGTACTCCCGGCCGTCCTCGGCCACCACACCCACCGAGACGAGCGACACCACGGAGGCGGTGTCGCCGAACTCCAGGTCGAGGAAGAAGCGCATCGGCCTAGTCTCCCAGCCATGACCTTCAGCATGGTGGCAAGAGCAGACCAGCAGTGGGGCGTGGCGGTCGCCTCCAAGTTCCTGGCCGTCGGGGCCGCCGTCCCGGCAGCGCAGTGGGACATCGGCGCGATCGCCACCCAGGCCTACGCCAACCTGGCCTACCGACCGGACGGGCTCAGGCTGCTGGCCGCCGGCCACACGGCGCAGGAAGTCCTGAACGCGTTGACGGGGCCGGACGAGCTGCGGGACCAGCGACAGGTCGGCGTCGTGGACCGCCACGGGCTGGCCGCGAGCTGGACCGGACCGGCGTGCAACGCCTGGGCCGGCGGGCGGACCGGCGACGGCTGGGCCGCCCAGGGCAACATCCTGACCGGACCGGAGGTCGTCGACGCCCTCGCCGACACGTTCACGCAGACCGAGGGGTCGCTCGCACACCGGCTCACCTCGGCGCTGCTCGCGGCCGACCGCGCGGGAGGGGACCGGCGGGGGCGGCAGTCGGCGGTGCTCCTGGTGGTCAGCGAAGGCGGCGGGTACGGCGGGGGCTCCGACGTCCTGGTGGACCTGCGCGTCGACGACCACCCCGACCCGGTGCCCGAGCTGCAGCGGCTGCTGGCGCTGCACGGGCTCTACTTCGGCAAGACCGAGAGCACCCTGCCGCTCGAGGGTGACCTCGCCGACGAGGTGACCCAGCGGCTGGCAGGGCTCGGCTACCGCGACCTCGAGGAATGGGCCGGGGTCGAGAACTACGAGGAACGGATGGTCGCCGGCGCGATCGACGTGCTGGTCCTGGAGAAGCTCCGCGAGCAGACCTCGTGAGCGTGCTGGCGATCGACTGCGGCACCACGGGCGTCACGGCGCTGGTCGTCGGCGAGGACGGCAGCGTCGAGAGTCGCGGATACCAGGAGTTCCCGCAGCACTTCCCCGAGCCCGGATGGGTCGAGCACGAGCCCGAGGAGATCTGGGTCGCGGTCATCTCCTCCTGCCGGCAGGCCCTCGAGCGCCACACCGTCACGGCCGTCGGCATCACGAACCAGCGCGAGACGGCCGTGCTGTGGGACCGCACCACCCTGCAGCCGCCGCGGCGGGCGATCGTCTGGCAGGACCGGCGCACCAGCCACCTCTGCGACCACCTCCGCGCCAAGGGCCACGAGCCGCGGGTCGCGGAGCTGACCGGACTGCGGCTGGACCCCTACTTCACCGCGACCAAGCTGGCGTGGCTCGGCCGCCACGAGAGGCGCACCTGGGAGGGCGTGACGAGCGGCAGGACGGCGGTCGGGACGGTCGACTCCTACGTGGTCGCGCGCCTCACCGCCGGCGCCGAGCACGTCACCGATGCCAGCAACGCCAGCCGAACCCTGCTCTACGACCTCCGCACCGGAGACTGGTCCGACGAGCTGTGCGAGCTGTTCGGGGTGCCCCGCAGCGCCCTCCCCCGGATCGTCCCGTCGTACGGCGAGATCGCCCGTACCGACCCGGTCGCGTTCCTGGGGCTGGACCTGCCGATCGCCGGCATCGCGGGCGACCAGCAGGCCGCGCTGTTCGGGCAGGGCTGCTACGACCAGGGCCGGAGCAAGTGCACGTACGGCACCGGCTCGTTCGTGCTGGTCAACACCGGCAGCACGCCGGTGCTCAGCGAGCGGCTGCTGACGACGGTGGCGTGGATGGCGCCGGACGGCACGCTGACCTACGCCCTGGAGGGCGCGGTGTTCGTGACCGGCGCAGCCGTCCAGTGGCTGCGCGACGGGCTCCAGATCATCGGCAGCGCCCAGGAGATCGAGTCCCTTGCACGGCAGGTGCCGGACAGCGGCGGCGTCGTGTTCGTCCCGGCGCTGACCGGGCTCGGGGCGCCGCACTGGGACCCGGACGCCCGCGGCACCGTCCTCGGCCTCACCCGTGGCACGACCCGCGCGCACCTCGCCCGCGCCACGCTGGAGGCGATCGCGTTCGAGGTCCGCGACGTGGTGGACGCCATGACGAGCGAGGCCGGCGTGACGCTGCCCTGCCTGCAGGTCGATGGTGGCGCCAGCGGCAACGACCTGCTCTGCCAGCTGCAGGCCGACCAGCTCGGGGTGCCGGTGCAACGCCCGCAGGTGCTGGAGACGACGGCCCTCGGGGCCGCCTTCCTGGCCGGTCTGGGCACCGGGGTGTGGTCCAGCCCCCAGGAGCTGGCCGACACCTGGCGGCTGGACCGGCGCTTCGAACCGGAGGCAGGTGTGCGGGACGACGGCGGCCATGCCCGGTGGCTCCGGGCGGTCGACCGAAGCCGTGCTTGGGAGACTGTCTAGCGCGGACGACACCGCACCTGGGACGATCACCGCATCGATGACATCTGCCTGACGTGCGCCTTCCCCTTTCCCGCTGGTGCGCGGTTCTGCGGCCAGTGCGGGACGCCGCTCCCTGCCGCGTGCGCATCCTGCGGGGAGGTCGTCGAGCCGGGGATGTCGTTCTGCACGAGTTGCGGGCACCCGGCGGCGCCGGCCGCCGTCGTCGACCGGCCGAACCTCGCCGGTCCGGAGGAGGAACGCCGGTCGGTCAGTGTCCTGGCGATCGACCTGGTCGGCTTCTCCGCCGCGGCCCAGGTCCTCGACCCGGAGGACCTGCAGGTCGCCCAGCAAGGGTTCTTCGAGCTGGTCGGAGGCGCCGTCGAGCATGCCGGTGGCAGCGTTGCCAAGCGGATCGGGGACGCCGTGGTGGCGGTGTTCGGCGCGCCGACCGCCCATGAGAACGACCCCTACCGAGCGGTCCGCGCCGGGCTCGACGTCCAGGCCGCCCTGCAGGGCCGCACCCTGCCGGGCGGGAAGCCGCTGAGCGCCCGGATCGGCATCGCCACCGGTGAGGCTCTGGTCAGCTTCGAGGGGGCGGCCCCGAAGGTCAGCGGTGACGTGCTGCGCCGCGCCATGGGCATGCAGGCGTACGCCCCGCCCGGCAAGGTGCTGGTCGGCAGCCAGACCCACCGGACCACGAGCGCCACCATCGACTACAGCCATCACGGCCCGGTGCTGCTTCCCGGTGCGACCGACCCTGACGACGGCTGGGTCGCCAGGGGGCTCAAGGCCCGCTCCGACCAGGTGGGTGACAGCCGACCGCTGGTCGGGCGCGAGCCCGAGCTGGGGCTGCTCGTCAGTGGGCTGCACCGCGCCCTGACCGAACGGCGCGCGCAGCTCGTGACCCTCATCGGCGAACCCGGCCTGGGCAAGAGCCGGCTGGCCCGGGCACTCGAGCAGCACGTCGACTCCCCCGCGACCCCCACCCTGGTCCGCTGGCGGGTCGGCGCTTGTCTGCCGTACGGCGAGGGCGTCAGCTACTGGGCGCTCGGCCAGATCGTGAAGCTGCAGTCCCAGATCCTGGAGTCCGACAGCGGGGCCCTCGCCCGCCACAAGCTCGAGGCCTCGGTCGACGCCCTGCTGGGCCGGAGCGCGGCACCGGAGGTGGTGGCTCAGGTGAAGGAGCGGCTGGCCGCACTGCTCGGCCTGCCCGGCTCGACGGGTGACCTGACCGACGTGGAAGCCAGCCACACGGCCTGGCGCCGCTACCTGCTCGCCTTGGCCGAGGATGCCCCGACCGTCCTGGTCCTGGAGGACCTGCACTGGGCCGACGACGGGTTCCTGGACTTCCTGCGTTCGCTGGTGGAGACCGCAGCGTCGGCGCCGCTGCTGGTGCTGGCCACCGCGCGGCCCGAGCTGCTCGACCGCCGACCGGACTGGGTCGGAGGGCTGGGCAACACCATGACGATCACCCTGACGCCGCTCAGCGAGACCGACACCACGACGGTGCTGGCCCGCCTGCTGGGCGACACTGTGCTGCCAGATCCCTTGCAGCGCAGGCTTCTTGACCTCGTCAACGGCAACCCGCTCTATGCCGAGGAGTACGTCCGGATGCTGTCGGACACCGGTGCGCTCACGCAGGCGTCGCAGGCGGTGCTGGCGGACCTCCCGCTGCCCGACACCGTCCAGGGCGTGGTCGACAGCCGGCTCGACCTGCTCACCGCGGCCGAGCGGACGGTCCTGTCCGCCGCCGCGATCGTGGGAGAGACCTTCTGGGAGGGCGCTGTCGCGGCCGTCGCCGACGCCGATCGTGGGCAGGTCCTGTCGTGCCTGGAGGCACTGGAGCAGCGCGAGGTCGTCCGCCGCAGCCCGCAGTCCACCGTGGCCGGCGAGCAGGAGTTCGCCTTCCGGCACTGCCTGGTCAAGGACGCCGCCTACCTCCGCATCCCGCGGTCCGTGAAGGTCGTCCAGCACCAGCGGTGCGCCGAGTGGCTCGACACCTTCTCCCCCGAACGAGGCGATGACGTGGCCGAGCTGCGGGCCCACCACCGCACGACGGCGTACGAGCTGGCAGCCGTGCTCGGCGCCGACCTCGAGCCCTACGCCCACCCGGCGCGGCAGGCCCTGACCACGGCCGCCGAGCGCGCGCTGCGACTGCACGCCGTCAGCGCCGCGCACGGCTACGCCCGCCGGGCCGTGATGCTCTGGTACGGCCGCGAGGACGACCCGGGGGCGGTGAAGGCGGTCCTGCTCGCGGCCGAGCTCGCCTTCTTGGACGATCCGCACGCGTTCTACGAGGACGGTGGACCCGCTCGGGTGCAGGAGGCCTCGGACACGCTGCTCGAGCTCGGGGACCGGGCAGGGGCGGCAAAGGCGCAGTTCCTGCTGGGCCAGGCCGAGTGGTATCGCGGTGGGGGCGCGGACCTGGCCGCCCAGCACCTCGGGCGGGCCGTGGACCTGCTGGCCGAGGAGCCCGCCAGCGAGCAGTCCGCCAGCGCGTTGGCCGAGCTGGCCAGGCTGCGCATGCTGAGCCAGCACTACGCCGACGCGATCGCCCTCAGCGACCGGGCGATGGCGATCGCCCGTCCGCTGGGGCTGCAGGAGGTTGAAGCGAACGCCCTCATCACGGCAGGCACCTGCCGGTACAGCATCGGCGACCCGCTGGGCATCGTGCAGCAGGAGGAGGCGTTGCGGCTGAGCCGGCAGCACAACCTGCGCGCCCTGCAGCGCGCCACCAACAACCTCGCCGCCACGATGCAGGAGGAAGGCAAGCTGCACCGGTCGTACGAGCTGATCGAGGAGAGCGCCCGGGCCGCCCGCGGCTGGGGGCTGTCGCTGACAACCCGCGCCGACGACTCAGAAGCAGCCCTGCGGGCTTGGTACGACGGCCGCTGGGACCTCCTCCTGGAGCACACCGCAACCTTCCTCGCGACCGCCGGGGCGGAGGCCCAGCAGTGGGAGTCCCACCTGCTGGCCCTCAACGGCATCGTGCACGCGCTGCGCGACGAGCCGGTTCCCCAGGAGCTCGACGACGTGATCGACCGAGCCCGGCGGTCGGGCTTTCCCGCGCTGGTCCGCAGTGCGCTGGCCCACCTCGGCTGCTGCCGCTTCCTGCAGGGCCGGCTCGACGAAGCAGCAGAGCTCTTCGACGAGCTCATGGAGCAGTCCACCACCACCCATCGCGGGAGCGTGCGCGAGTGGGTCTACACCGCCGTGCTGCTCGGGGAGTTCCTCGGCAGCGGCCGGGTGCAGCTGATGGCCGACAAGCTCGCCGAGCAGGAGCCGAAGACCCCGTGGTTGGTGGGGGCCCTCCTGGCGGCCCGGTCGTTCATCGCCGCCGACAACGGGAAGTTCCTCGACGCGGTCGAGTTCGCGCGGGAGGCCGTGGACGTCTACGTGGGCATCGGAGATGCCTCGACGACGGTGTTCGCTCGCGCCCGGTTGGCCCGGACTGCCTTCCAGGCGGGCGATCTGCTCACCTGCCGCGAGCAGTCGGCGATCGTCCGGGAGTTCGTGGAACGCAACGGTGCCGTCGTGTTCGGGGCCTACCTGCCGTGGGAGCAGCCCTAGTCCAGGCCCTGCTCGAGGGCATACCGGACGAGCTGCGAACGGTTGTGGAGCTGCAGCTTCGTGAGGGTGTTCTGGACGTGGTTCTCCACCGTGCGGTGGCTCAGCGTCAGGCGGTCCGCGACCTGCTTGGCGGTAAGACCCTTCGCGACCAGCCGGAGCACCTCGGTCTCCCGCGCGGTGAGCTGCGGCGCACCGTCCACCGCGGAGGTGCGGCGGTACTCACCCAGCACCAGCCCGGCCAGCCCCGGCGTGAACACAGCTTCGCCGGCTCCGGTCCGGCGCACCGCCTCCAGCAGCTCCGACGGCAGCGACGACTTCAGCAGGTAACCGGTAGCACCGGCCTTGACCGCCTCCAGCACGTCGGCCTGCTCCCCGCTCGCCGAGAGCACCAGCACCCGGACCCCGAGGGGCACGACGGCGGCGGTGACCTCCACGCCCGACAGCCCGGGCATCTGCAGGTCGCAGACCAGCACGTCCGGCGCGACGGCCCGGCAGACCCGGACCGCCTTCTCGCCGTCTCCCGCTGTCCCGACGACCGTCAAACCGGCAGCGGCCAGGTCCCGCTCGACGGCGTCCCGCCAGATCGGGTGGTCGTCGGCAACGACCACGCGGAGCTCAACGCTGGACAACGATCTCGACCTCCGTCCCCTGACCGGGCGTGCTCTCCCACGTCACCGTGCCACCGAGGTCCTCGACCCGGCCACGGATCGAGGACGCCACGCCGAGCCGGCCGCGAGCCGCCGCCTCCTGGAGCCGTCCTGCGGGGATACCGGGTCCGTCATCGCGCACGCTCACCGAGACGGAGGGGCCAAGGTCCTCCACGAGGATCCAGGCAGTCGTGCCACCGTGCTGCAGCGCGTTGTCGACCGCCGCCCCGACCGCCGCAGCCAGCTCGGCCGCGACCGCGGCAGGCAGCGTCACGGGGTCGGCCGGCGCTGCTACCTCCACCCCGGGACGGGCCGGGAGCAGCCCCCGAAGGTCGGACTCCCCCTTCGGCACCTCGGCGCCCTGCCCGACGAGGCGCCGGAGGGCCTGCTCCTGACCGGTGGCCAGCTGCACCAGCACCGGGTCGGCCGAGCGACGGGCAACCAGGGCCAGGGCCTGCAGGACCCCGTCGTGCACCGAGCGGGCCAGCCGCTCCCGCTCGGCGGTCTCAGCCTTGAGACGGACCGCCTCGGCGTAGGCCGCCTCCGCGCGGCGGGCCAGCGTCACCAGGTAGCCGATCACCGTGCCGAGCAGAACGAGCAGGACGCAGCTGTTCACCGTGGCCTGGGAGGCCCCGGACCGCTCCACCACGGCGCCTGCCGCGACCACCAGCCCCGCCAGTCCGCCGGCGACCCAGCCGCCCCGGACCGCCCAGGCAGCGACCGGCGCGGCCGCCCAGCAGACGGTGATCGTCGGGCGGCCCTGCTCGATCTGGGCGCGGGTCAAGATCAGCACCGACGCCTGCTGGCACGCCAGCGTCACGACCAGGTCCAACCCCAGCAGCCACCGGGCCGGCGGCGTCCGGGCCACCATCACCGCGGTCCAGACCGCCATCACGGCGAGCACGAGCAGCGCGGCTCGACGGTCCTGGAAGTTGCGATAGGTCGCGAGCACGACCACCGTCGCGTACAGCAGGGCGGCGAGCCGAAAGAGCGAGACAGCCCGCCAGAGGGCGGTCTCGAGCCTCAGGTCAGGACGCGCGGCGCTGCGTGCGGGGGGCGTCACTGACCATGGCCTCGCCGGCCGCCGTCCGGGCCTCTTCGATGTCGGCCTTGGCCTTCGTGGCGTAGGTGTCGACGTACTCCTGGCCGGACAGCAGCATGAGCTCGTACATGATCTCGTCGGTGATCGAGCGCAGCACGAACCGGTCACCCTCCATGCCCTGGTAGCGGCTGAAGTCGAGCGGCTTGCCGATCCGGATCCCGACCCGACGGCCCAGCACCGGGAGCTTCTTGCCGGTCGGCTGGACGACGTCGGTGTTGACCATGGCGACCGGGATGACCGGCACGCCGGCCTCCAGTGCCATCCGGGCCACGCCGGTCTTGCCGCGGTAGAGCCGACCGTCCGGCGAACGGGTGCCCTCGGGGTAGAGCCCGAGCAGGTTGCCGTCGGCGAGGATGCGCTTGGCCGTGTTGAGGGCCGCCTCGCTCGCGGCGCCGCCGGAACGGTCGATCGGGACCTGCCCCACCCCGGCGAAGAAGCCCTTGGTGAGCCAGCCCTTGAAGCCCTTGCCCGTGAAGTAGTCGGCCTTCGCCAGGAAGGTGATCCGGCGGGTGGTCCGCAGCGGCAGGAAGATCGAGTCGCTGAACGACAGGTGGTTGCTCGCCAAGATGGCGGCACCCTCGGTAGGGACGTGCTCTTCGCCCTCCACCCACGGACGGAACAGGGCGCCGAGGATGGGCGTCAAGATCACCTTGACAACCCAGTAGAACACGCAGCACCTCTTGATCGCCGTTGGGGAAGTACCCCGACCCTAAGGCGCCAGCGAGGTTGCGGCAACGACCTCTCCCGTCAGCAGGCGCAGCGTGCGACCATTCTCACTCACCACCTGCTTCTGAGAGGATCTCCCTGTGCCCGTCATGTCCGGCGCTGAGCCCATCGACGCCCCCGGCGGTCCCGTGGGCGTGCTGCTCTGCCACGGCTTCACCGGCACGACCCAGTCGATGCGGCCGTGGGCCGAGCACCTGTCCGCCGCCGGGCTGACCGTCGTGGCCCCCCGGCTCCCCGGCCACGGCACCACGATCCGGGACATGAACACCACCCGGTTCAGCGACTGGTACGCCACCCTCGAGGCGGCGTTCGACGACCTCCGCGGCCGGTGCGACACCGTGTTCGCGATGGGCCTGTGGATGGGTGGCACCTTGGTGTTGCGGCTCGCGGAGGTGCGTGCCGACCAGGTCGCCGGGGCGGTGGTCGTCAACGCCTCCCTCGCCACCGAGCGCAAGGACGCCAAGCTGCTGCCGCTGCTGTCCCGGCTCGTGCCGTCCTTCCCCGGCATCGCCAACGACATCAAGAAGCCCGGTGTCACCGAGCTCGCCTACCCGAAGATCCCGCTGAAGGCGGCCTACTCGTTGCAGCAGGCCTGGCCGGTCGTGAAGGCCGACCTCGGCCGGATCACCTGTCCCGTCCTGGCCTACCGGTCCGCCGAGGACCACGTCGTGGAGGCCGTCTCCGGCGCTGCGCTGCTCCAGGGCTGCGCGCACGCCGAGGAGCGGGTGCTGCTCGACAGCTACCACGTGGCGACCCTCGACAACGACGCTCCGGCGATCTTCGCCGGCTCGCTGGAGTTCGTCCGGGCGCACGCGCCCGCGGCGGCCGGCTAGCCATGACCGCCGCGCCCCCTCCGCACGACGGACGCCGGGACAACGGGCTGCCGTCCGCCGAGTGGGGCGCCCTCGTCGACCTGGACCCGAGGCTGTCCGAGGCGCTGCTCGACAGCCTCGCCGCCGAGGGGGTCGCTGCCTACGTCGAACCGGCCCGCGACACCGACGCCTACACCCGGGCCACCGTGCTCCCGAGCCGACCGCTGGACCGCCTGTGGGTCAACCCGGCCTTCGCCGATCTGGCCCGCGGCGTCGTGAGCAGCGAGGTCGCCGACCTGACCGCCCTGCTCGCCGAGCAGGAGCCCGGCGCCAACGCCCATGGCCTGGTACGCCCGGTGCCGCGTTCCGCGGCGTTGCGCGTGCTGCCCCCACCGGAGCTGCCGGGCCCACCGGAGGCCGCCCAGCCGCTCAGTGACGACGAGCTGTTCGAGCAGATCGTCGCCGGCTACGCCGTGGAGAGCACCGACCCGATCCCCCGGTGGCCGGTCGCCGAGGACCTGTCCGAGCCGCAGCCGCCACCGCGCCGCCGACGCGCCGACCCGCCGCCGGAGGTCCCCGCCCTGCCCGGCTGGGTCGAGCCGGCACCCCTGGAGGACGAGGGCCACTACGAGCCCCCGCCCCCGCCGAAGGTGCCGCGGCTGCGGGTCCGCACCGTCGCCGCGCTCGTCATGTTCCTGACCGGCCTGGCGGTGCTGTTCGCCCCCTTCAAGATCGGGCTGGACGACTCCGCCATCTCGGTGATCCTCGGCCTCCTGCTGACCGGAGGGGGCGCTGCCCTGCTCGTGGTGTGGATGCGCGATGCTCCACCGGAAGGTTGGGACGACGGAGCCGTCGTCTAGCTTCCGGCAGAACAGGAGCAGGCGTGACGGTCTCGGAGACGGTCGAGGTCAGCGGTCATCTCATGGACACGGGCTTGCTCGCCCGGGTGCTCGATGACGTGCTGGGGTACGGCGGCGACTACCGCATCGACCGGCTCGACGTGGGGCGCGCGCACGACGACGAGTCGCAGGCCAAGATCACCGTCTCGGCGGACGATCATGAGGGCTTGCAGCGGCTGCTGATGCGCCTGCAGGCGCACGGTGTGAACCAGGTCGACCCCGGCGAGGCGTTCACCCGGGTCTGCGACCGCGACGGGGTCTTCCCGGACGACTTCTACTCCACGACCAACCTCGAGACGGTCGTCCGCCTCGGCGCCCAGTGGGTGCCGGTCGAGCAGCCCGAGATGGACTGCGGCCTGGTGGTCGCCGGTGGCCGGGTCCGGACCGTACCGGTCTCCGACATCAAGGCCGGTGACGCGGTCGTGTGCGGTGCCTCCGGCGTGAAGGTCGTGCTGCCCGCCCGGGAGCACAGCACGACCGCTGACTCGTTCGAGTTCATGAACTCCTCGGTCTCCTCCGAGAAGCCGCAAGCCCTGCTGGTACGGCAGATCGCGCAGCGCATGCGCGAGGTCAAGGCGGACGGCCAGAAGGTGCTCTGGGTCGGTGGCCCCGGCATCGTGCACACCGGTGCGGCGCCGGCCTTCACGACCCTGGTCGAGCACGGCTACGTCGACGTGCTGTTCGCGGGCAACGCGCTCGCCACCCACGACATCGAGTCGGCCCTGTACGGCACCTCGCTCGGTGTCGACCTCGCTCAGGGCAAGGGCGTCGAGCACGGCCACGAGCACCACATCCGCGCCATCAACACGATCCGGCGGTGCGGGTCGATCTCGAACGCGGTGTCGCAGGGCGTGCTGACGGGCGGGATCATGCACGCGATGGTCCGCGGTGGGCACCCGTTCGTGCTGGTCGGCTCGGTCCGCGACGACGGTCCGCTGCCCGACGTCTACACCGACGTGATCGAGGGCCAGCGGGCGATGCGCGCGGAGCTGCCCGGCGTCGGCTTCGCGATCATGGTCGCCACGATGCTGCACTCGATCGCGACCGGGAACATCCTGCCGGCCTCGATCCCCCTGGTGTCGGCCGACATCAACCCGGCGACCGTCACCAAGCTCGCCGACCGGGGGTCCTCCCAGGCCATCGGGATCGTCACCGACATCGGGCTGTTCCTGGAGCAGCTCGCGCGCGAGATCGTGCCGGGCTACAGCAGCGCCTGACCCCTCGCCCCTCGACCCTCGGTCGAGGGGGTGTTCACGGGGTGATCTGCGTGCCCGCGGTGCCGGCCAGGACGGCCGCGGCCTGGGCCAGCGAGCCGATAGCGGCCCGCCCGCCGGCCTCGACGAAGGTCACGCACGCCTCCACCTTGGGTCCCATCGAGCCCTCGGGGAACTCCCCCGCTGCCAGCAGCTCCCGGGCCTCGGCGACCGAGAGGGCGGCCAGCGTCCGGGCGGCCGGCGTCCCGAAGCCGACCTGGACCGCAGCCACCTCCGTCAGGATGAGGAGCAGGTCCGCGCCGACGGAGGAGGCGAGCAGCGCCGCCGTCCGGTCCTTGTCGACGACCGCCTCGACCCCACGCAGCTGGCCGCGGTGCTCCACGACCGGGACGCCTCCGCCCCCGGCTGCAACCACCACGTGGCCGGCATCGGCGAGGGCCCGGAGCGGTACCGCCTCGACGAACCGGAGCGGCTTCGGCGAAGCCACCACCCGCCGCCAGCGACCGTCGGGCTGGATGGCGAAGACGTGGCCCGAGGTCTGCGCGATCCCCTGGGCAACAGAGCGCTCGTACGCCGGCCCGACGGGCTTGGTGGGTCGGCGGAACGCCGGGTCGCGCCCGGCCACCACGACCTGCGTCACGAGCGACAGGACGCAGGTCTGCAGCCCTCGCCGGCGCAGCGCGTTGTCGAGGGCCTGAGCAAGCAGGTAGCCGAGCTGGCCTTGCGACAGCGCACCGCAGACGTCCATGGGCATCGGCGGCACCTCGTCGGCCGCGAGCTCCTGCTGCAGGAGCAACCGGCCGACCTGCGGGCCGTTGCCGTGCGTCAGGACCAGCGACGTTCCGGCGGCCACCAGGTCCGCCAGCGCCCCGGCCGCAGCGGCCAGCGCCACCCGCATCTCCTCGACGGAGCCGGTCGAGCGCGCCGGTGAGAGGGCGTTGCCTCCCAACGCCACAACGACCCGCACGGGCGAACCCTACGAGCCGGGGTCGACCAGCCCTGCACGGGTCGGGCGCGCGCCCTGGCGGGGAATGCGCGGGGCGGGTCCCTCAGCGATCCGGTCGCGGACCGTGTCGAGCACCGCGTCCCGGTCGAGCTCCACACCGTCCCGGCTCCAGATGTGACTGCCGCAGTGACCGCAGGTGTACAGCGCGAGCGTAGAGGTGTGGCCCCCATGGGGCGACGTCACCTCGATCGAGGTCATCGGTTTGCGGCAGCACAGGAATCCTGTCTGGGCCGCGCGATCGAGGCTGCTCATAGGGGAAGACTGGACGAGGACCCTGCCAGCGGCCATGGCCCGGATGGGCCATCTTTCCCAGCGGGCTAGTCGCGGTGGCGCGCCAGGTCCGCCGCGCCGACGATGCCCGCGGTGTTGGCCAGCGCAGCGTGCCGGATCTCGGCCAGCGGCCGGTGGGTGCCGCCGGTGACGCGTTCGGCGAAGACCTGGCGGGCCGGTCCCAGGAGGAGCTCGCCGGCATCGGCCACCCCGCCACCGACGACGAAGACCTCCGGGTCGAGCAGCGCAGCCAAGGCCGCCAGCCCGACGCCGAGCCACATGCCGACCTCCTCGAAGCACGCCAGGGCGGCGCTGTCGCCCTCGTGCGCGGCCGCCGTCACCTCGGGCGCCTCGATGCCCTCCGGGTGGCCGTCGCCGAGCTCCAGCAGGCGACGACCCCAGGGCTTCTGGACGTCGGCGATCTCGCGCGCCTCGTGGAGCAGGGCGCGACCGGAGCAGTACTGCTCCCAGCAGCCGCGCTGGCCGCAGCCACAGCGACGGCCGTTCGGGACCATCTGCATGTGACCGAACTCGGCGCCGATGCCGTACCGGCCGCGGTAGAGCTCACCGGACAGCACGATGCCGCCGCCGATGCCGGTGCCGACGGTCACGCAGACCATGTGGTCCACGCCCCGGCCGGCCCCGAAGCGGTACTCCCCCCAGGCGGCCGCGTTGGCGTCGTTCTCCACCACGACCGGCAGCCCGATGAGCTTGGCGACCTCGTCCCGGAGGGGTTCGTCGCGCCAGGCGAGGTTCGGCGCGAACAGCACGGTCGAGCGGTCCGCGTCGATGAAACCGGCGGCGCCGATCCCCACGGCCTCGACCTCGTGCGAGAGCCGGAGCTCCGACACGAGGTCGGCGATGGTGTGCTCGACGTCGTCGGGCGAGGTGGACGGGGTAGGTCGCCGGGTCTGCGCGATGATCGTGCCGGCCTCGTCGACGACCCCCACCGCGACCTTGGTGCCACCGACGTCGACGCCGATCGTGAGCCCCACGTCAGCCCTCCCTGATGTCGATGTGCTGGACGCGCGCTCCGGTCGGTCCGGTGGGGGTCGGCGCGCCCGCCACCGTGGTCTTCAGGGCGGCCACGAACGAGGCCGCCGCGTCCAGCAGGTGCTCGACCGTCTCGGGCTTCACGTGCCGCAGCGCGGCCACCGCCTGGCAGACCGGGCACACCTGGCACTCGGTGGAGCCGGTGGCGAAGTGGTCGCTGTCGAAGCGCGTCCGGGCCCAGTCCTGCACCGCGGACAGCAGCTTTGCGGCCTCCTCCGACGCCGAGCCGACGCCGTCAGTCATGGGGCTGCCTCCAGAGGGCGGGGTCCGGCTCGAAGCGGACCACGAGCCGACCGTCGACCAGCCGGGCACCCCTGACCACGCAGCGTCGCAGCGCGCTCGGCAGGGCCAGCAACCGCCGGTGCCCGCCGACGGTGACGACGAGCTCGTCACCGCTGCGGGCCAGATCGACGTCGGACAACCGCGCGAGCGGCAGGCTCAGCGACAGCAGGAAGCCGTCGGCGTCCCGGGACACCGTGACCAGCTCCGACGTGGACACGACCTCGGTCGGGTCGACCTCGCCGTACAGGGCGGCGGCAAAGGCCAGCAGCGGCGCGAGGCCGACCGGTTCGGCGGCGGCGTAGGGCGCCACCAGCACCGGCAGCGGCGCGGCGTCCGCGCGTACCGACGCGAGCTGGGTGCCCTGAGCAGCGACCCAGCCGGCCACCCACGGGTCGCCGGAGGTGGAGTCGGGCAGCACCCGGTTCGCGACCAGCCCGTCGACGCGGTAGCCGTACAGCGCCAGCGAGGTGAGGGTCCGGCGGGCCTCGGCGACGACGACCGCCTCCGGGGTCAGGACGAGGCGTACGGACGTGGTCGGCGCGGTGAGCAGGTCGCGCACCTCGGTGAGCTCGGCGTGCAGCCGGGTCACCGCCTCGAAGACACCGTCCTCGGGGACGGTCGCGACCCGGGCGAGCAACGGCCGGACGACCTTCATCACCCGCCGGTGCGCGGGGAACACCTTCTCGACGTACCAGCGGAGCGCCTCGGGCAGGGCGAGCAGCCGGAGGGTCTCGCCCGTCGGTGCGCAGTCGACCACGATCAGGTCGTAGAGCCCGGAGGCGGCCTGCCGGCGGAGCTCCAGCAGCGCGAGGACCTCCTCCGCGCCCGGCAGCACGGTCAGCTCGTCGGCCTGCAGCGCATCGACGCCGGCCCGCTCCAGCACCGAGCGCAGGTAGTCCTGGACCTCGCCCCACGAGCGCTCGAAGGCGCGCTGACCGTCGACCTGCATCGCGAGCAGCCCGTCCGCGACGTGCATCGGCTCGGGACCGAGCGGTACGCCGAGGGCGTCCGCGAGGGAGTGCGCCGGGTCCGTGGAGAGCACGAGCGTCTTCAGGCCACGGGACGCTGCGAGCATGGCAGTAGCGGCTGCCGTCGTGGTCTTGCCGACGCCACCCTTGCCGGTGAACAGCAGGACCCGCATGGTCAGCAGGCTATCGGAGGGACTCGACGCGCTTCTTGAGCTCCTTCAGGGCCGTGTCGATGATGATCTTCTCGGCCTTGCGCTTCATGAGTCCGATCATCGGCATCTTGATGTCCATCGTCAGCAGGTAGAGCACCTTGGTGCCCGCGCCGTCCGCGGACAGCGCGTAGGAGCCCTGCTGGGACCTCTGGAGCTTGCTGGGCGCGGCCAGCGTCCACGAGACGCCGTCGGCGGCCCAGTCGTAGTCGAGGGTGTACTCGTCGGACAACCCGCTCTGGCTCATCGTGAAGGTGGCCTTCGCGGGACCGTCGGCGCCCGACTCGACCACCACCACGCGGGAGATCCCGTTGGTCCACGTGGGGTACTGCTCGACGTCCTTGATGACGGCCAGCACCTCTTCCGCGCTGGCGTCGATGGTGATGCTCGAGCTCGCCTGGTCTGCCAACGGGCTGCCTCTCGTTTGTGGTGCGGCGACCTTATAGGGCGAGAACGTAGGGGACACCGGTGCCACGGAAGTGCCCGACGTTCACGCACTCGGTCCGGCCGATCCGCACCCGGCCCTGGAGCGGCTGGTGGACGTGCCCGAACAGCGCCAGCGCCGGTTGGCTGTCCCGGATCAGCTCCAGGGTGGCCCGGCTCCCCCGCTCGAAACGGCGGGCCTCGACGTCGTAGAGCAGCTCGGGGACGTCCGGGGGGATGTGGCAGGCGAGCACGTCGACGTGCCCGAGCGCGGCCACCTTCGCGGCGTAGTCCTCGTCGCTGATCTCGTACGGCGTCCGCATGGGCGTCTTCAGCCCGCCCCCGACGAAGCCCCAGGTCAGGCCCCCGATCTCCACGGTCTGGCCGTCCAGGACGGTGTGCCCGGGCTTGACGTAGTCGGGCCACAGCGCGGGCACGTCGACGTTCCCGTACGTCAGGAAGGTCCGGTCGGGCATCACGGCGAACAGCGCGGCGTACTGCTCGCGGATCTTGTCCTGCAGGACCGCCTGCGGGTCCTCGCCGAGGCCCTCCCACAGCGAGCGCGACCAGGCGCGCGCCGCCTCGAAGTCCTTGGCGCTGCGGAGCGCGATGAGCCTGGTGGCAGCCTCCGGACCGAACAGGCTGGCGAAGATGCCGCCCGTCGGGTCCTGGTAGTCCAGGAACAGCACCAGGTCCCCGAGGCAGACCAGCACGTCGGCCCCGTCAGCGGCCCGGGCGAGCGCCTCGACGTTGCCGTGCACGTCGCTCACCACATGGACCCGCATGCGCGGAGCGTAGCTACTGGGCGGGGGTGACCACCGTGACGCCGGGCGCGGTCGGAAGGGGCGTGGTGTCCTTGGGTGGCCGGCCGGTCAGGAGCAGCGTGATGAGAGCCAGCGGCACCAGGAGCATCGCCACCAGCGCCATCGCGAGGCCGATGCGACCGCCGCGGCTCATGGCCCCGATGTCCCCCACGACGGGGAGCACCAACAGGGGCTTGTCCAGGACCTTCATGGCGGCCAGGAACGGCTGCCCGCAGACCGCGCAGCTGTCCGCGGTGATCGGGTTCGCGGCGGCGCAGGTCGTGCAGGGCCAGGTTGCAGCGACCGGCTGCGCGTGCTCGCCGGGAGGCGGTACGGGAAGGAAGTCCGTCAGCGGCTGCGTCAGCGGGTCGGCCGCCGGGATCCCGAAAGCCGCGCCCACGGGGGCGGTGAGCGGCAGGCTGGGCTCAGGGACGACCGGCGCAGGCTCAGGCTCAGGCGGGGGACGCAGATCGGCGTAGCAGAGCGTGCACCAGGGGGCGCCCGGGCGCAGCGCAGCCCCACACGACGGGCAGGCAGTCGCGTTCGGCGTCTCAGTCACATCCGGTCCCACCTACCCGTCCTCGGCACGTCAGGAGCCGGCCTTGACCAGTGCCGACCACGCTGGACCGGACGTGAGGGAGGTCACCGCGCTAGGTTGGCGCGACAGGCGCGAAGCGAGGAGACATTCGGTGCAGGAGTACTCAACACCCCAGGCGGTCGAGGTGGACGACAACGCGTCGCTCATCGACGCCGTGGTCACCCACGCCGAGAACGGCCCGGACGATGTGGTCTTCACCCGTCGCGTCGACGGCCGGTGGGCGCCCGTCACGGCCAAGGAGTTCGCCGCCGAGGTCCGCTCCCTGGCTGCCGGGCTGGTGGCCAGTGGCGTCCAGCCCGGGGACCGGGTCGGCCTGATGAGCAAGACCCGCTACGAGTGGACACTCTGCGACTACGCGATCTGGTCCGCCGGCGCGGTCACCGTGCCGATCTACGAGACCAGCTCCGCCGAGCAGGTGCAGTGGAACCTCGGTGACTCGGGCGCGGTCGCGGTGATCCTCGAGAGCGCCGCCCACCAGAGCACGTTCGAGTCCGTCAAGGCCCAGCTGCCCGATCTGCGGACGACCTGGCAGATCGACGCGGGGGGCCTGGAGGAGCTGGCCGCCGCCGGTCGCGACGTGCCCGAGGCCGACCTTGCCGCGCGCCGCAAGACGCTCGACGTGCACAGCCTCGCGACGATCATCTACACCTCCGGCACGACGGGCCGCCCGAAGGGCTGCGAGCTCACCCACGGCAACCTGCTGGGCACCGGCCGGTCCGCCGGCAAGGTGATCCCCGAGCTGTTCAACGCCGACGGCTCGACGCTGCTGTTCCTGCCGCTGGCGCACGTGTTCGCCCGGCTCATCCAGGTCGCCTGTGTCGAGACCGGCGCCCGGATGGGTCACACCGCCGACATCAAGAACCTGCTGGCCGACTTCGCGACGTTCCAGCCGACGTTCATCCTGTCCGTACCGCGGGTGTTCGAGAAGGTCTACAACACCGCGAAGCAGCGGGCGCACGCCGACGGCAAGGGCAAGATCTTCGACCGGGCCGAGAAGGTGGCGATCCAGTACTCCGAGGCCCTCGAGAAGGGCTCGGTCGGGCTGCCCTTGAAGGCGCAGCACGCGCTGTTCGACAAGCTGGTGTACGTCAAGCTGCGCGCGGCGATGGGCGGCAAGGTCGCCTGGGCGGTCTCCGGTGGCGCGCCGCTGGGCGCCCGCCTCGGGCACTTCTTCCGGGGCATCGGCGTGACGATCCTGGAGGGCTACGGCCTCACCGAGACGACCGCCGCGGGCACCGTCAACACCCCTGCCCACATCAAGATCGGTACGGTCGGGCGACCCTCCCCTGGCGTGACCGTGCGCATTGCCGAGGACGGCGAGATCCTCATGAAGGGCGAGCACGTCCTGCGGGGCTACTGGCACAACGCCCAGGCGACCGGCGAGACGGTGGTGGCCGGCTGGTTCCACTCCGGCGACATCGGGATCGTCGACGACGACGGCTTCGTCAAGATCACCGGCCGCAAGAAGGAGCTGCTCGTCACCGCCGGCGGCAAGAACGTCGCCCCCGCGGTGCTCGAGGACCGGCTCCGGGCGCACCCGCTGGTCAGTCAGTGCATGGCCGTGGGTGACCAGCAGCCGTTCATCGCCTGCCTGGTGACCATCGACGCCGAAGCCATCGAGCCCTGGGCGAAGTCCCACGGCAAGAGCCACCTGGTCGCCCATCTGGTCGACGACCCGGACCTGATCGCCGAGATCCAGCAGGCGGTCGACGAGGCGAACAAGGCGGTCTCCAAGGCCGAGGCCATCCGCAAGTTCGCGATCCTCCCCGTCGACTGGACCGAGGAGGGCGGCCAGCTCACGCCGTCCCTGAAGCTCAAGCGGTCCGTCGTCATGAAGGAGTTCGCGGCCGAGGTCGACGCGCTCTACGCCGG
>JBKJVH010000245.1:0-5409 GCA_046590985.1 Mycobacteriales bacterium | reverse complement strand
CACGCGACGAGCTGCTTCAGCACCGACGCGCCCTTGGCGTAGGTGATGCCGTCGAAGTTGACCTTGACGTCCTCCATGTCGCGGATGTCGGCCGCGATGGGGTGCGTCGAGGGCAGCTGGTCCTGCCGGTAGGCCCAGGTCTTCTCGGAGTTGGCGAAGGTCGTCCAACCGCCCTTGTACCGGGTGGCCTCGACCTGGCAGAGCACCGACATGTACGTCGCAAAGCTCTCGTTGAGCCACAGGTCGTCCCACCAGGCCATCGTCACGAGGTCGCCGAACCACATGTGGGCCATCTCGTGCAGGATCGTCTCGGCGCGCCGCTCGTAGGCCGCGTCGGTGACCTTGGACCGGAAGACGTAGTCCTCCAGGAAGGTCACCGCGCCGGCGTTCTCCATCGCGCCGGCGTTGAACTCCGGTACGAAGAGCTGGTCGTACTTGCCGAAGGGGTAACGGAAGTCGAAGACCCGGTGGTAGAAGTCGAAGCCCTGCTTGGTGACGGTGAACAGGTCCTCGGGGTCGAGGTGCTGCACGAGCGAACCGCGGCAGTAGAGCCCGAGGTCGATGCCGTCGTGGTGGTCGTGGACGTGCGCGTAGGGGCCGGCGATCAGCGCCGTGATGTAGGTGGACATCCGCGGGGTCTCGACGAAGGTCCAGAGCCCGTCCTCCTGGGACGCCACGGCCCCGTTGGAGACCACGACCCAGTCGCGCGCTGCCCGCACCGTGAACCGGAACGCGGCCTTGAGGTCGGGCTGGTCGAAGCAGCCGTAGACCCGGTGTGCCTCGAAGGTCTCGAACTGGCTGTACAGGTAGATGCTGTTGTCGACCGGGTCGACGAACCGGTGGAGCCCCTCGCCGGTGCGCATGTAGGCCATCTCGGCCTCGACCACGAGCTCGTTGTCGGCGGCCAGATCGGTGAGCTGCAACCGGTTGCCATCGAAGTCCTCGACCGACCTCCCGTTCAACGAGGCGGACAGCAGCGTCACGGCCGTCAGGTCCAGGTAGGTCGAGGCGCCCACGGTCGAGCTCGTGAAGCGGACCACGGAGCGAGACCGGAACGTCGTCTCACCGGGCTTCTCGCCGGAACCGTCGGTCAGGTCGAGCTCGACGTCGTACGACGCGACGCTCAGCAGGCCGGCACGGGTCCGGGCTTCGTCGCGCCGGAGGTTGTTCTCACTCATGCGGTGCATCCTTCCATGAACGGCCGGTAGCGTCGTGCCTGTGACACGAGCCCGGGCAGCCAGGCTCCTGATCGGCGTGATGGCGGTTGCCGTGCTGTTGCGCACCGGTACCTGGTGGTACCCGCACACGTTGCTCGGTGTCATGGAATATGACGACGGCGTCTATTACGGCGCCGCGAAGCTGCTGCTGCACGGTGAGTTGCCGTACAGCGATTACACGATCGTGCACCCGCCGGTGGTGTCGCTGCTCATGCTGCCGCCGGCCCTGTTCGGCCAGGTCTTCGGTGACCCGGCCGGGATGGCCGCTGCGCGGGTGCTGATGCAGGTGGTGGCCTGCCTGAACGTGCTGCTGGTGTACCGGCTCGCGCTGCGGCTCGGGCCGACGGTGCCGGCGCTGGTCGCGGCGGGGCTGTACGCGGTGATGCCCGACGCCGTCATCGCCGAGCACACCGTGCTGCTCGAGCCGCTCGTCAACCTCGGGTGCCTGCTGGCGATCTGGCTGCTGCTCAAGGGAAGGCCCGCTGCGGCCGGTGTGCTGCTCGCGGCGGCATGCGGCATCAAGCTGTTCGCGGCGGTGTACGTGATCGTCGCCGTCGGCTGGCTGCTCGCGACGAACCGTCGACACCTCCTGCGGCTGCTGGCCGGGGGGGCAATCGGCACCCTCGTGCTCATCGTCCCGTTCGCGCTGGCCGACCCGGACGCCTTCTGGCACGACATCGTGGTGACCCAGCTGTCCCGGCCGCAGGACGCCACCGACTACGGGTTCGACCGGATCGTCAGCATGACCGGGCTCGGGTACGCCCCCGTCGGGCTCGGGCTGGTGCTGCTCGCCGTCGTGCTGGCGGTGACGGTCCGCACCCGGTCGGAGCTGACCCTGTGGCTCGCGGTGGCCCTCCTGGGCGGGGTCGCCTTCGTCACCTCGTCGTCCTACTTCCCGCACTACGGGGCGTTCCTGGCGCCGCCGCTCGCGTTGCTCGTGAGCCGGTTGTGGCTGGTGCGGTGGCAGCAGGCCGTGCTGGCTGCCGTCACCGTCGTGTTCCTCATCGGCTCCGGGGTCGACGTCATCGACCAGCAGGGCCAGGCCGACCTCCGTGAGGCGGGTGCGCTCGTGCCGACCGGCTCGTGCGTGTACACGGACGCGGTCAGCCTCACCCTGGCGGCCGACCTGTTCGCGGACCCGACCAGCGGCTGCCCGGGGTGGATCGACGGCCGCGGCGTGGCCCTCACCTGGAACAACGACTGGCCCGGGACCCGGAGCTTCTACCCGGCGGGGTTCGTGGCCGACGAGCGCTGGCAGGCCGCCAACGTCGCGCAGATGGGGCGCGCGCAGTTCCTGCTGCTCCGCAGCCCGCCGGCGTCGTTCCCGGAGTGGTCGGCGGCCACCCGCCGCTATGTCACGGGTCACTTCGCACCGGTCTGGGTGCAGCACCGCGGTCGGCAGCACAGCGAGCTGTGGAGGCGCGTGACGTCCGGCTGACCAGCTCAGCTGACGATCCGGGACGGCCGGCCGCCGAGCACCTCCGGGCCGAGCACGTCGGCGGTCCCGGCCTGCCAGCGCTGAGCCGTCCACGCGCACACCAGCGCGTCCAGGCAGTCGTCCACGGCGGCGCCGCCCGGTCGCGGGCTGGGCAGGTCGACCTGCACCCAGGTACGCAGCAGCGCCAGCCGCTCCGCCCTGCCCTGCGCCGACTTCTTGGAGCTGAGGGTCGCGGTACGCCCCGCTTCCGAGCGGCCCGAGGGGCGTGTTGCGACCCTCGACGCGGCCAGGGCGCGGAAGGACAGCTCAGGGTGCACCTCGACCAGCCGGGGGTCGGCGGCTGCCCTCGCCTCGGCGATCTTGGGCACGATGTTCCAGGTCTGGATCGACACCCCGACCGACCCGGCTGCGCGGGCTCGCACCGACGCGTCGGCGTGGTCTGCCGCGTCCAGGACGGCCAGCGGCGGAGCGAAGAACACCGAGGACCGCTGCGCCCCCAGCACGCCGCGGGCCGCCACCTCGCAGGCCCGCCGGGCACCGTCGACCGGGAGGGCCAACGGGATGTCGATGGCCACCACAGCAGCCGGCAGGGCGAGCAGGGACGCCAGCGAACCGGCGTACCAGGTCACCGTCCCGGCCTGGACGAGAGCGCCGACCCAACCCCCCGGGCAGCCGTCCACCCCGAGGACGGCAGAATCGTCGCTCATGCGCGTACACCTCGGTTCTGACCATGCCGGCTTCGAGCTGAAGGAGGCGGTGAAGGCGCGGCTGACCGCGCTCGGCCACGAGGCCGTCGACCACGGAGCCGCAGCCTACGACGCGGTCGATGACTACCCGCCGTTCTGCTTCGCGGCCGCGGAGGCGGTGGTGGCCGAGCCCGGCAGTCTCGGCGTCGTGATCGGCGGTTCGGGCAACGGCGAGCAGATGGCCGCGAACAAGGTGAAGGGTGCCCGGTGCGCGCTGGCGCACAGCCTGGAGACCGCGAAGCTCGCCCGGCAGCACAACAACGCCAACCTGGTCAGCGTGGGCGGCCGCATGCACCCGCTCGAGGACGCGATCAGCTTCGTCGTCGCCTTCGTGGAAGAGCCCTTCAGCGAGGACCCCCGGCACGTCCGGCGCATCGAGATGCTCACGGCCTACGAGAACCGTGCCTGAAGGCCACACGATCCACCGGCTGGCCCGCGACCAGGTCGCGCTCATCCGCGACAACCCGGTCAGCCTGAGCAGCCCGCAGGGCCGGTTCGTCGAGGGCGCCGCGCTGCTCAGCGGGCGCCGGCTGGACGGGATCGAGCCGTACGGCAAGCACCTGTTCTACGCCTTCGGCGAGCAGTTCCTGCACGTCCACCTCGGGCTGTACGGCAGCTGGACCACCGGGTTCGGGGCGCCGCCGGCGGTGAAGGGCCAGCTCAGGCTGCGGATGACGGCCGGCAACGCCTGGCTCGACCTGCGCGGCCCGACGGCCTGCGAGCTGCACACCCCCGAGGACAAGCAGGCGGTGCTCGCACGGCTCGGACCCGACCCGCTGCGCAAGGACGCCAGGCCGGACCTGGCCTGGCACCGGATCACCCGCAGCCGGAGCACCATCGGTCAGCTGCTGATGGATCAGGCCGTGCTTGCCGGGGTCGGGAACGTGTACCGCGCGGAGGTGCTCTTCCTCGCGGGACTGTCCCCGTTCACGTTGGGTCAGGACCTGCCGCGGCCGGTCTGGGACGCGCTCTGGACCGACATCGGCAGCCGGATGCGCAAGGGCGTGAAAGCCGGCCGGATCATCACCACGGCGGCCACCGAACGACCCAGGGGAGTGGTGGCGAGGCAGGACGCGCACTACGTCTACCGCCGGGCCGGGCTGCCCTGTCGCCGCTGCGGCACCGAGGTCCGCACCGAGGTGATGGCAGCCCGGAACCTGTTCTGGTGCCCGTCCTGCCAGCCGTTGCGCCCACGAACGGACATCTGATACAACACGAGAGGCAGCGCTGAAACCGGTCAGACGGGTACGATCCTTCGTCATGACACCCGCCTCGACCTCGCGAGTGAGCGGCCCGTCCCGGGCTGCTCGCGCGGTCCTCGGGGCGGTGCCCAACCTGATCACCCGCCTCCGGCGTGACCCGCCGCCGGAGTCGACGGCGCTGGTGGTGCTGCTCGCGATCGCCGTATCCCTGGTGCTGCTCGGCAACGTGATCGGCATCGACTGGATCCCCGCGGGGGTCCAGATCGTCCCGCTGCTCGGGGGTGGGCTGCTGCTCGGCCGGAAGGCCTTCAGCTGGCTCGTGCTGGGCGTCATCGGCTGCCTGGCTGTGACCTACCTGCTCGACTCGGGCAAGGCGGCACCGCCAGGCGGCATCCTGGTCGTGTTGATCGCGGGGCTGGTGGCGTACGAGTTCGCCCGGTCGCGCGACGAGACCGGGCTCAGCGGGCTCAGTGGCGACGGCGTCCTGATGGAGCTCAAGCGCCGGCTGGACCTGCAGGGCGACATGCCGCAGCTGCCGCTTCCGTGGCACGCGGAGGTGGTCGTCCGACCCGCAGGGGGCGGCCCGTTCGCCGGCGACTTCGTGGTCTCGGCGCTGTCCGACCGCCGGCTGGAGATCTGCCTGGTCGACGTGAGCGGCAAGGGCGTCGAGGCCGGCACCAGGGCGCTGCTGCTGTCCGGCGCGCTCGGTGGCCTGCTCGGCGCCAAGGAGCCCAAGGAGTACATGGAGGCCGCCAACAGCTACCTGATCCGGCAGGACTGGGAGGAGGGGTTCGCGACCGCGGCGC
>JBKJVH010000061.1:0-3268 GCA_046590985.1 Mycobacteriales bacterium | reverse complement strand
CCGGGTCTGCCCGATCCGGGCCGTGCCGGCCAGCTCCAGCACCGCGAACGCCTCCGGACCGGCCTCCCACAGCTGGTCCAGGTCATAGCGCTGCTGCATCCGCCGCGCATACAGCCGGGCCTGCTCGGTCTCGATCTCACAGACCCCGGCCAGCACCGCGCGTTGCTGCTCCCTGAGCTGCTCGGCGTGCATGGCGGTCCTCCCTCGTCGTCTACACCTAGACTAGCACAGGTGTTCGACAAAGTCGCCCCATAACTCTTCAGCCAGGAGCGAACAGCCAGCAGAATAAGCGGACTGATCAGCTGGACGACGAACGCGCTGGCACGCATCCCTGTGGGCGCCGACCCTGCCCTGATGCTCATCGGAGTCACCGGTAGCCAGGCTGCGGCGACGGCGGTCTACGACTGCGCACGGAGCCTCGCTGGACACCGAGCTGGCACGGTAACCACGTCACGCGCGCAGTAGTGGCAGCCCTGCCCCGCGATTCCATGATCCACAGAACGGGAGCACTCCGATTCGGCCGGATCTGAATTGCTCCGGTTCCGTGGATCACCGGGAAGCGGAGGCAGCAGGTCAGTACGCGCGGACGAAGCCCATCACGCTGTCGGCGAGCAGCTGCACCGCGATCGCCGACAGCAGCAGGCCGGAGATGCGGGTCAGCAGCACGATGCCGGACTCCCGGATCAGCCGGGTGATGGACACGCTGAAGAACAGCGACAGGAACACCAGCAGATGGACGGCCACGATGCCGCAGGCGATGGCGACCCGGTCCGCCACCCCGTGCGACTGCTGGACGAACACGATGGTCGCGACGATCGCGCCAGGTCCGGCAAGCAAGGGCGTCCCGAGCGGGACCAGGGCCACGTTGACGTTGTCGACCTCGCTCGGGTCGTCCTGCTTGTCGGTGAGGAGCTCCAGCGCGACGATCGTCAGCAGCAGCCCGCCGGCCCCTTGCAGGGCAGGGATCCCGATGCCGAGGTAGATGAGGATCTGCTGGCCGAGGACGGCGAACAGCGAGATCACCAGCAGCGACACCAGAACGGCTTGCCAGGCCAGCCGGCGGCGCTTCTTGTTGGTGCGACCGGCGGTCAGGCCGAGGAACAGCGGCACGTTGCCGAGCGGGTCCATGATGACCGCGAGGGTCACCACGACGGTTCCGAAGACGTCGAGGAACATCAGAGCACCGCCAGCCCGGAAGCGCCGGCCAGCAGCTCCTCGAAGACCGCACCGGACGTGAGGTGCTCGCCCAAGGAAACCGTCTTGTTCCGGCCGTGGAAGTCGCTCGACCCCGTCGCCAGCAGGGCTAGGTCAGATGCCAGCAACCGCAGGCGTTCCCGGGTCTCGGGCGGGTGATCCGGGTGGTCCACCTCCAGCCCCGCGAGCCCGGCGCCGGCCATCGCGATGATGACATCGTCACCGACGACACGACCCCGCGAGGCAGCCCCGGGATGGGCGAAGACGCAGACCCCGCCGGCCGCCCGCACCAGGCCGATCATCTCGAGCACGTCGACCTCGAGCTTGCTCCCCCAGTACCGCCCGCGCGTGCCGATCCACTCCGGCGTGAAGGCATCTGCCACCGACGAGACCACCCCCGCCTCCACCAGCGCCAGCGCCACATGCGGCCGCCCCACGGTGCCGTCAGCGAGGTCTCGAACCTGCTGCCACGACACCGGTACGCCGTCAGCCACGAGCATCCCGACCATCTGCTCGGCGCGACGAATCCGGCTGTCCCGGAGCTCGCGCATCCGGTCCGCCAGCGGCTGATAGGTGGGGTCGAACAGGTAGGCCAGCAGGTGCAGGCTGATACCCCCGCTGCTGCACGAGAGCTCCGCCCCGCGTACTAGGGAGAGACCGGCGGGCAAGGCGTCGGCCGCCCGGTCCCACCCGTCGATCGTGTCGTGGTCGGTGAGGGCGAGGGCGTCGAGCCCGGCGTCGGCGGCCTCGCGCACGAGCGCCTCCGGCGGCGTGGTGCCGTCGGAAGCGGTCGTGTGGGTGTGGAGGTCGATCCGTGGGCTGGCCATCCGGCCAGGCTAGCCGCGGGGGTTCACGACCCAGGCGGTGTCGACGTTGTCGTCGTCCAGAACGGTGGAGCACGCGCTCCCGGAGACCGGACAGGTGACGACCTTCACAGGCGAACCGGCAGAACTCACGAAGGGACCCTCGCAGCTCTCCCACAGGGCACCACGCTGCAACCGGAATCGAGATCCTCTAGGGCAGCCGGGGCGACGCCGCACCGGCCGGCAGCAGCTCCGCGCGGTAGACCTCCTCACGCAGGTCGTGCAGCTCGACATGCTCCAGCAGCACGAGCTCCGCGGCGGGCGGCCAGAGCACCGCCCAGAGCCACACCCCGAGTGCCTCGCCGACGAACGCGACCCGGTCCTCCGCGGAGTCGCAGCGCCACAGCGGCGTCGGGTGCCCACCGGCCAGGATCTTGGCGTCGGGGGAGCCGTCGAGCCCCGTACCGGGGTCGAGGCCGTCGATGCCGGCGATCCTCGCGCCGAGGCCGACGCCGGGTTCCTCAGCGACCAGCAGGAGATCGGCAGGTCCACCCAGGGGCGACGGCCCGGCCAGCGCCAGCACGGTCGCGGTCGCGCCGCTGCGCTCGTCCCCGCAGGCCCCGAGGCCGCCGAGCGTCCACTGCGGCAACAGCGGCATCGGCACCCACAGCGGCACCTTCGCGGTGCTCACCACCTGGGGTAGCGCTTCGAGGTGCCACGGCGTGTACGGATGGACCCGGCCGTGCAGCGCGCACGCCCAGTCGCTGGACATCAGGCCGGGCGCGCGCAGCGCACCGGAGCACCGCGGGCACGTGGGGGCCACCGTCATGCCTTGGACGGTCCGCCGAAGATCGCCTCAGGTCAAGTCCCCCGAGGGCTACCAGTTCGGAACGGGCCGCCCGGGCTGCTCGCCGCCACGTGCCTCGAGGTAGCTGTTCTTTGGGACCAGGACCTTGCGGCTGAAGATGCAGACCAAGGTGCCGTCCTGCTTGTAGCCCTTGGTCTCGACCTGGACAACACCCCGGTCGTCCTTGGACGTGGACTCCCACTTGTCCAGAACGGTGGTCTCGCCATAGATGGTGTCCCCGTGGAAGGTCGGCGCCACGTGACGCAGCGACTCGACCTCGAGGTTGGCGATGGCCTTGCCGGAGACGTCGGAAACGCTCATGCCCAGCAGCAGCGAGTAGACGTAGTTGCCGACCACGACGTTCTGCCCGAACTGCGTCGTCTCGGCATAGTTCGCGTCTAGGTGCAGCGGGTGGTGGTTCATC
>JBKJVH010000187.1:0-3541 GCA_046590985.1 Mycobacteriales bacterium | reverse complement strand
GTCCCAGTCGCGAGGCCGGGCCATGGGCGGGAGTCGGAAGTGTGGCCTGGTCGGCAGCCGGAACGCTGGCTGGCGCGAGTCGACCAGTGACTGAGGGATTTCATCGGACCTTGAGCCTGGCCATTCCCCCGGGGGTGGGCAGCCGGCTACGTGTCTGGGGTCGCGCGCATCCGCTCGAGGTAGGTGCGGGTGCCGTCCACGATGTCGGAGGCGAGCAGCGTTCCGAGCTGGTCCGCGGCCCGCGGGAGGGCTTCTGTGAGCGCGGCGAGGGTGGTCTCGAGGACCTCGCGGGCGGTGGCGGGGGGCAGGCCCCATGTGCCCATCTCGCGGAGGAGGTGACCGCGGGTGATCCAGCGCAGGGTGGCCTGCCCATCGATCCACAGCCCGCTGGTCGTACCGGCGACGAACAGGTGGGTCGGGGCGACGTCGTACGCCGGCGCGAGGCGGGCGACCCCGTCGAGGAGCAACAGCGAGAAGTTGCTCGCGTGACCGTCGGTGTTTCCCACGGCCCAGCTGAGGATCATCTGCTGAGCCAGGCGGACCAGCTCCGCCTCGACATCGGCGGCGTGAGTGCGCAGCAGCCGGGCGAGCTCGGCGTAGGACGGCGGCTGGTCGGCTGAGCTCTGGTACTTCGCGGCGAACCGGGGCTCGACGCCCATCGCCTGGCAGCCGTCCTCCTGGTGGAGGCGCACGATCGCGCCGCTGTCGTCGCGATACCGGTCGTAGCGCTCGACGATGACGGCCAGCTGCTCACCGACGGTAACGAACTCGACGCCGGCTGCGGCGATGCCGGCCAGGCTGGCCGCGCGCAGCGTCAGGGCCTCCGCCGCGACCAGACCAGGTCGGCGCAGGTCTCGGGGGTCGGGCTTGAGGAGGTGCGTGCTCGGCTGCCCAGCCGGTCGGGTCCAGCCACCCTCGGTCTTGGTGAGCAGCAGCTTGGCCTGCAGTCCACCCAGGGAGGCGCGGACGTCCTCGTCGACGCCGAGCGGCCGAGTCGGTAGCTCCTGGACGGCCGCGGCGAGCTGTTCTTCGCTCAGCAGGGCCGCTGCGCCGCCGGCCACCGGTCCAGGTTGGCCGTCGGCGACGAAAGAGACAGCGCCGGCGCAGTCGGCACCGATCGCGCCCAGCAGCCCGACCGTGTCGCCGCGTCGCACGGCGAAGCGGTTCTCCAGCAACGTGCGGGTCTCGCCCTCGGGCAGCAGGCCCTCGCACCAGAACTCGACCGAACGTCGCGGCCGAGGCGTGCCCGGCTTGCTGTCCCGGTAGGGCTTGGCCGCGACCGGCAAGGCGGCGGACAGGCACAGCGCGCCGAGGCCGAGGGCGCTGGCTACCTCCTGCGTGTACTCGAGCTCCAGCGCCGGGCCGGCACGCAGCTCGGCGACGATCTGCCCGTGGAGCAACACCTGAAGGGTGCGCTGGGCGCGGGCCATCAGGTGCTGGGCCCCGCGGTGCTGGTGGTCTCGGTCACCGTCACCTTGGCGCCGCGCGGCACCACGACCAGGTCGTAGCCGAGCACGCTCAGCGCCTCAGCGGCGCGCCCCAGCGCCTGGTTGCGACCGGCCTCCATGTCGATCACGGTCGTCCGGTTGACGCGCAGCCGCTGCGCCAGCTGCTCCTGAGTCAGACCAGCCGCTTGCCGGCACGCAAGGATCGACTGCGCCAGGGCGTCCCTGCCTCGTGGACGAAGCCACACCGCGCACCTCCTGATGTCGGCGTCTGCCAACATCAACCAAAGGTACGCCTGATGTTGGCTGATGCCAACATTTGCCAGCCGGGAAGCAGGAGCCCCACACCCGCTACCTCGTCACGACCGAGGCGGACGGGACGGTGATCTTGACCCCCGCCCTCGTGATGTCGGTGAGCCAGGCACGGCTGCTGGAACGCCCCGACATCGCCGCAACGATCGACCAGCTCGTGGCTGAGCCCAGCCGAACGGTGGAAGATGCCAGTCTGCTTGCTCCGCCCACGACGGGGTGAGCCTGCAACCACGCTACGCGGACGCGGTCGCGACCAACCTACGCCGATGGCGTGACTCGGACCCCGCGCTGTGGCAGGCCGTGAGCGACGCGATCCGGATGATCTGCGAGGCTCCGACCAGTCGCGCGGCACGGCGCGATGCCATCCGTACAGGCCAAGGAAACACGGCGTACCGGGTGCTCGTCATGCCTGCCGGCCTCGACCTCTCGGTGATCTGGCACGAGCACGACCGGTGCGCCGTCATCGACTTCGTCGGTGAGTTCTGACATCCAGACGGCCGCGTCAGGTGATCATTGCCCAGGATCTGATCAGCGCCCTGTCGACAACCTCGGCCTCCCGCTACCGCCCGAGGACCTTGTGCGGGACGTCGATCGCGAGCTCATCGGCCGCCACGAGCGGCTGCTGGCGGTAGCGGAGCTCCCCCGCCGGCTCGGTCAGCAGCAGCTCGATCGTCACCGGCTTCTCGCGCGGCACCTCGACCGTCGTCGTCCCCAGGTAGTGCCCGTGGTCGACGTCCGGGACGAAGAACGTCGCCGCCCCGTTGACCGTCGCCTGCGTGAGCAGCGACGTCGAGGCCCCGTAGATCGCCACCCCGACCTTCGCCTGCCCGTACGGCACCGGCGGTTGTGGTCGGTCGGAGCGCACCGTCATGTAGGGCGGCAGCCCGACCGGGGCGGTGTTGGTCAGCACGATGGTGACCTTCAACCGGCCCGCCACCCGCGTCACCGTCACCTTCCGGCGGAGGTAGTAGTCGAGCTTGTCGCCGCCGTAGTTCTGGGTCAGCACGCTCAGGTAGGGCTTGGCGTCCGACGGCAGCGCTCCCCCGACCAGTCCCCCGGCCAGCACCTGCTGCTCCGCGTCGTGCCGCGACCACAGGAACAGGTGCCCGGAGCCGGCCGCCTTGAGCAGCCCCTTCGCCGTGGCGCTCGAGTCAGCGGCAGCGACCACCTGGTGGAAGACCTGCTCCGCCAGGGCGGCGAGCAGCTTCTTGCGGACCTCGTTGTCGGGGAAGGCGACGTACTCCTGGTGGCCGACGAAGTCGACCACGTTGTCGGCGTTGACCGTCGCGCCGCCGAGCTGGATCGGCCCGCCGGCGCGCAGCAGCTCGCTCATCACGAAGGGGTCGACGGCCAGCACGCCGTCGACCTGCTCACCGCCGCCCTGCTGGCGCCACAGACCCGCGAAGACCTGCGCGCCGTCCGGGAAGTGCGGCGTGAGGTTCGCATCGAACCAGGCGCGGGTCGAGCCGACGTCCTGCCAGGTCTTGGCGGCCCCCGGGAGCGCCACCACCGGGGTGGCGGACTGCTGGAACACCGTGTTCGTGCCGGTCTTGACCAGCTCGATCCGGCCCCGATCGGTACGGATCACCGCGAACGCCCCGATCAGACCCCCCGTGGCGCGGGCCTCGGCGTTGTTCTGGACGGCCACGAAGTAGGTCCGCGGGCCGTCGGCGCCGAGCATCGCCGGGGCGATCGCGAAGGCCTTCACGGCGCGCTGCAGGCCGTCGTCGAGACCGTCGACCTTGGCCCGGGCCTCGTCGAGCTTGGTGCGGACCTTGCTGAGC
>JBKJVH010000251.1:0-6888 GCA_046590985.1 Mycobacteriales bacterium | reverse complement strand
CCCAGGATCGACTCGTCGAAGACCTGCGCGACCAGGCCGAGCTCCTTGTAGACCACGGTGGCGGAGCCGTCGCTAACCGCCATCCCGGCGGCCTCCTGGCCGCGGTGCTGCAGCGCGTACAAGCCGTAGTAGGTGATCTTGGCGACGTCCTCGCCCGGGGCCCAGACCCCGAACACGCCGCACTCCTCCCCGACCGGCTTCTCGGGTTCGTAGAGGTGCTGATCCTGACCGGGTGCAGAAGGCACGCGGGGTCTCCTCGAGGGGGGAGGGGGCGGGAAGCCGACGCTCTCGAGTGTACCGGCGGGACGGGTGGGCTCTCGGGCCGTCAGCTGGCCCGCCGCTGGACGTGGGTGTGCAGCCGACACACCTCGGCGAGCCCTTCGCCCAGGTCATCGTCGACATCGCGGACCGGGTACGCACACAGCAGCGGGAAGTCGACGTCCTCCTGCAGCTCGTTCCAGAGCCCCTCCAGCGCATAGGTCCCGGGGACGTTGTGCTGATCCCAGAGCAACGCGACCATCTCGCCGTAGGCGCGGAGCCCCCCTTGGCTCGCGCGGTCCCGGACGAGAGAGCCGACCGTAGCCTCGAACAGGTCCCGGTCGGGCATCCCGTCGACCATGCACCTGCCGAGCACGTTGGCCGCGTCCAGGCCGAGGAACGCGTCCTCCAGCTCGTGGACGGACAACCGGTCGCGCAGAGCCTGCCGGTGCTCGGCGGTCGCGATGACGACGGCGACCTCACCGAGCCGCGCGCCCTCCCGGACGTACTCCTCGAGCAGGTTCAGCAGCGCCTCGTCCTCGGAGTAGAACCCGACGACGTGGTGGTTCGCCGGCGGGACAGCAGACACGACCGCCGTGGTGCGCGACCAGGGCCAGAACTTCATGACCCCATGGTAAGGGGGGTGCGGACCGAGGTCACGACAAACCCTGCGCGCTCACCCGTCGGGGGTGGTCTCAGCTCAGCAACGGCAGCAGCGTCGACAGGTCGGAGCGCTCGCCGCTGGCGGTGACGCGACCGGTCCGTACCAGGTCGGTCCAGCTCTCCCGGCCGGCACAGAGCCGGACAAAGGCGATCGGCTCGGCCTCCACCACGTTCGGCGGCGTCCCTCGCGTGTGCCGCGGCCCTTCCAGGCACTGCACGGCCGTGTACGGCGGCACGCGCACCTCCACGGTCCGGCCGGGGTGCCGGTCGGCAAAAGCCCGGGCCAGCTCCTTCACGACGAGCTTCAGGGCCCGCGGGTCCGGGGCGATGCCGACGTCGAGACCGTGCACGACCGCTTCGATGACCCGGAAGATCGCGGCGTCGGCGAGGCTGTGGTTGCCGGTCGCCTGGTGCACCACGGTGCTCTCGGGGAAGGTCTCGAGTGCGTGCAGGGCTGGTGCCACGAAGTCCACGGTGCGCAGCCGACCGGCCCGCGCGATCTCATCGGCTACGGTGGCGAAGGCGTCGAGCTGCCCGGACCAGTAGGCCACCCCACCGTCCGCCGGCGCGTCGACCTGGCGCTCAACGACTGCCCCCAGGCCCGCGAGGTTGGCCGCCATGTGGTTGTCGAGGTCCGCAACCGTCCAGCCCTCGCAATCGGTGGGACCGGCGCTGTCGAGGGCGTCGATCCCCGCGACGAACACCTCGAGCTGCAGCGCGAGAGCCCGCTTGATGTCGTCGTAGCCGGGCGGCTTCGCCACCGTCAGCCCCCCTCCCGTTGCGTCCTCACGACTGCCCCCACGACCACGTGCAGCGCTGCGGACGTTAGGAGGCTGAGGGGGTGGCGGGGGCCGCAGCGGGGGCGCCGGCCAGGGGACCGAACAGCGCGGGAAGCGTTGCCTCGTGGGCAACCCGGAGCTCCGCCAGGGCCACGGTCAGCACGTCCTGGAGATCCAGCGCGGTGCCGCCGGTGACGCCGAGGCGGGTGCACGGCAGGCCGCGCGCGGTGCAGAGCTCGGTGAAGGCCTGCTCGTCACGCACGGACACCAGCGCCCGGCCTGCGCTCTCGGAGAACAGTTGCACGAAAGGGGTGTGTCCGGCCGGGAGCTCGACGCGGGCGCCGACGCCCTTGGCCAGCGCGCTCTCGACCAGCACCTGGGCCAGGCCACCGTCGCTCAGGTCGTGGGCGGACTCGAGCAGACCGTCACGCGAGCCGGCGATGAGCACCTCGGCGAGCAGCTTCTCCCGCCCGAGGTCCACGCGCGGCGGGACGCCCCCGAGGTGCCGGTGCAGCGCCCAGGCCCACTCCGAGCCACCGAGCTCGTCGTGGGTGTCGCCGAGCAGCAGCAGCGTCGCGCCGTCGCCCTGGAAGCCCATGGGAGTGCGGCGAGTCACGTCCTCGAAGAGGCCGAGGACGCCGACGACGGGGGTCGGGTTGATCGGCGTACCGGCCGTGGAGTTGTAGAAGCTCACGTTGCCGCCGGTCACGGGCGTCTCGAGGACCGTGCACGCCTCGGCGAGCCCACGGGTGGCCTCGGCGAACTGCCACATCACCTCGGGGTCTTCGGGTGAGCCGAAGTTCAGGCAGTTCGTGACCGCGATCGGGGTGGCCCCGCTGGCGGCGACGTTGCGGTAGGCCTCGGCGAGCGCGAGCTGGGCGCCGACGAAGGGGTCGAGGCGGGTGTACCGGCCGTTGCCGTCGGTGGCGAGCGCGATGCCCAGGCCGCTCTCGGAGAGCCGTACGACCCCGGCGTCCTCCGGCCAGGCGAGCACGGTGTCGCCGAGCACGATGCGGTCGTACTGCTCGACGACCCAGCGCTTCGAGCACAGGTTGGGGCTGCTGACCATGTCCTTCAGGAGCTGGACGGTGACCTCGGGATGAGCCGGTTCGGGGGCGGCGACCAGGGCATCCAGGTCTGCGGGGCGCTGCATGGGCCGGTGGTAGACGGGCCCGTCGTCGGCGAGCGTCCCGGGGACAACGTCGACGACGGCCTGCCCGTGCCAGAGGATCTGCAGCCGGTCACCCTCGACCACCTCACCGATGGCGGTGGCGATGACGCCCCACTTCTCAGCAATAGCCAGCACTTCGGCAAGATTCGAGGGGGTGACGATCGCGAGCATCCGCTCCTGGGACTCACTCGCGAGGATCTCGGTCGGGTCCATCGTGGCCTCGCGGAGCGGTACCCGGTCGAGGTGCGCGACCATGCCGGACCTGCCCGCGGCGGAGGTCTCGGTGAGGGCGCACGTCAGACCCGCGCCGCCGAGGTCCTGGATGCCCTCGACGAGCTTCGCGTCGAAGATCTCCAGGCAGGCCTCGATGAGCAGCTTCTCGGTGAAGGGGTCACCGACCTGGACAGCAGGCCGGTTCGCCGGGCCGTCCTCGTCGAAGGTCGCCGAAGCCAGCACCGAGACCCCGCCGATGCCGTCACGGCCGGTCTTCGCGCCGAGCAGCACCACCACGTTCCCGACGCCGCGAGCCGCGGACAGCTGGATCCGCTCGACCGGCATCACCCCGAGGCAGAGCGCGTTGACCAACGGATTGCCTTGATACGAAGGGTCGAAGACGACCTCACCGCCGATGTTGGGAAGGCCGAGGCAGTTCCCGTACCCGCCGATGCCCGCGACGATGCCCGGGAGCACCCGCCTGGTGTCCGGGTGGTCGGCGTCGCCGAACCGCAGCGGGTCCATGACCAGGATCGGGCGGGCGCCCATGGTGAGGATGTCGCGGACGATGCCGCCGATGCCGGTGGCCGCGCCCTGGTAGGGCTCGACGTAGCTGGGGTGGTTGTGCGACTCCACCTTGAACGTCACGGCCAAGCCCTCGCCGACCGCGACGACACCGGCGTTCTCGCCCATCCCGACGAGCATGCGCTCACCCTTGGGGATGTCCCCGAACTGGCGAAGGTGCACCTTGCTGCTCTTGTACGAGCAGTGCTCGCTCCACATGATGCTGTACATCGCGAGCTCGGACGCGGTGGGCCGTCGACCCAGCAGCACCAGGATCTTGGCGTACTCGTCGTCCTTGAGCCCGAGATCGGCGTAGGGCATCGCCTCGTCAGGGTTGGCCTGGGCGTGCTTGACGGTGTCCGTCACGTCGCGAGCTCCTTGAGGACAGACGTGAAGAAGGTGAGGCCGTCCGTGCCCGGACCGGTGAGATCCTCCACCGCGTGCTCGGGGTGCGGCATGATGCCGACGACGTTGCCGCGCTCGTTGGTGATGCCCGCGATGTCCCGCAGCGAGCCGTTCGGATTGCCGACGTAGTAGGCGACCACGCGGTTCTCCGCCTCGAGCATGTCCAGCGTCTTGGCGTCCGCCACGAAGCAGCCCTCGCCGTTCTTCACCGGGATGGTGATGACCTGGTCGGTGTCGTACCCGTTGGTCCAGACAGTGCGGGCGTTCGCGATCCGGACCTGCTGGTCGCGGTGGATGAAGTGCAGGTTCTGGTTGCGGGTCAGCGCACCAGGGAGCAGGTGGCTCTCGCAGAGCACCTGGAAGCCGTTGCAGATGCCGAGCACCGGCAGGCCACCCTTGGCGGCGTCGATGATCGTCGGCATCACCTGGGCGAACCGGGCGATCGCCCCGCAGCGCAGGTAGTCGCCGTAGGAGAAGCCGCCGGGCAGCACCACCGCGTCGACGTCGTGCAGGCTCGCGTCGGCATGCCAGAGCGCGACGGCCTCGGCGCCGGCCAGTCGCGCGGCCCGCTGGGCGTCGCGATCATCCAAAGAACCCGGGAAGGTGACAACACCGATCTTCACTCGCGTCAGCCTACCGGGCCGGTCAGGCGGACTCGCGGCGCTCCAGCCGGCTCAGGACGGCCCCCTCGTCCCAGGTCAGTCGCTTCTCCATCCGCAGGGTCGTCCCGGATGCGGGCTGCTCGACGAACTCCAGCCGGTCCATCAGGGCCCGCATGATCGAGATGCCGCGGCCGTCCTCCGACAACGGCGAGGCCACCGGCCGGCTGGCCGGATCGAAACCCCGACCGCGGTCGACGATCTCGATGACGCACTTCTCCTTGCCGATGCACGCCGACACCTCGTACTCCTCCTCGCCACCGGAGTGGTCGAGCACGTTCGTACAGGCTTCGGTGAGCACGAGCTCGATGTCCTCGACGGTCTCTGCACCCAGGCCGAGAGTCGTGAGCGCGTCCGACAGGACGTGTCGCACTACGGGGACGGACAGCCGATCGCGGGGCAGAGCGAGTGTCAGCGTGATGTCCATGGCCTTGACATGCCCGAAAATCGCCAGGTTTACCCGTGATGCCGAGACCGGGGAGCTCAAACGAGCCGGACGGCGTAGTCCTCGATGACCGGGTTCGCCAGCAGGGTATCCGCGATCTTGGTGGCCTGCTCGAGAGCCGCGTCGGCGTCGGCGGCCTCGAGAGACAGCTCGACGTGCCGCCCGATGCGCAGCTGAACGGGAGGGGCGTAGCCCAGGTTCGGCAGCGCGTTCGCCACCGCCTGCCCCTGCGGATCAAGGATCTCCGGCTTGAGCATCACGTCGACGAGGATCTTGTACACAGCCACGCCGCGAGCCTACCGGTCAGGCCCTTCTGAGGTAGGAGTCGAAGCTCGAACCGGTGAGCAGCTCGTAGGCCTCGATGTACTTCGCGCGGGTCTGCGCCACCACCTCCTCCGGCAACTCCGGGCCGGGGGCGGTCTTGTCCCAGCCGGACGTGGACAGCCAGTCGCGGACGTACTGCTTGTCGTACGACGGCTGCGGGCCGCCCGGGGCCCAGGACGCGGCCGGCCAGAAGCGCGAGGAGTCCGGGGTGAGGACCTCGTCACCGAGCACCAGGCTGCCGGCCAACAGGCCCAGCTCGACCTTGGTGTCGGCCAGGATGATGCCGGCCTTCTCGGCGATCTCGGTGCCGCGCCGGTACACCCGGAGCGTCACGTCCCTGAGCTCGGCCGCCAGCTCGGCACCGACCTGGGCCTGGACCTCCTCGTACGTCATCGGCAGGTCGTGCTCCCCGACCGGCGCCTTCGAGGTCGGCGTGAAGATCGGCTCGGGCAGCTGCGACCCGTCGACCAGCCCGGGGGGCAAGGCGACGCCGCTGACGACCCCGGTGGCCTCGTAGTCCTTCAGGCCCCCGCCCGTGAGGTACCCGCGGGCGACGCACTCGACGGCCACCATGTCCAGCCGCTGGCAGAGCACCCCCCGCCCCTGGAACTGCGCCGCCCAGCCGGTCAGCTCGGCGGTGACAACGTGGTTCGGGACCACGTCGGCGAGCTGTTCGAACCACCACAGCGACAGCCCGGTCAGGACCGCGCCCTTGTCCGGGATCGCGGTCGGCAAGATCACGTCGTACGCGCTCATGCGGTCCGACGCGACGAGCAGCAGCTGGTCGTCGCCGACGGCGTACAGGTCCCGGACCTTGCCGGAGTGGATCAGGGGGTACGGGGAGGTCACAAGGACAGTCTGCCAGCGGGCACGGCAACCTGGGCGCAGGAAGACCACGCGGCGAGGGCAAGAAACCCGATGACGTCCGCCCCGAGCAGGAGCCCGCCGCGCACGTACGCACCGTCCCGGGCCTTGAGGCCCCACAGCATGAGCGGCCCCGTCATCGACGACGCCGGCGCGACCAGCCCCTACCCAAGGGCGACCGCGGGATGGCTGTTGTCCTGGCTGCACTCGATGAAGCAGGCACTGCCACTGATGGCCGCTCCGACCCCGAGGAGCAGCGCGACGAACACCCCGACAGGGTGGTCAGCACGACAAGGGAGCAAGATCACCGACGGATATGCCGGTGATCGACTGTGTGAACGCGTCGCGAGGGCGCGGGCCGCATCGCTTTCGGGCAGGCCCTCCCCCTGCCTTCGCCTATTGCTGGATTGGCAGCCGCCGCGCTCGGCGTTTCGCTGCACATCCAGCAGTCGCTGCCGAGCCCTGTGACCCAGTGCTGGATGAGGAGGCGACTCGCCGGCGTGTCGGCTGTGCATCCAGCACCGGGCTGCCCAGCCCGTCAGG
>JBKJVH010000149.1:0-13050 GCA_046590985.1 Mycobacteriales bacterium | reverse complement strand
ATCTCCTTGAGAAATTCCTTGTGCTCCACGCCAAACCGCTGCTCCTCGTCAACAATCACCAGCCCGAGATCCTTGAACTGCACGGACTTCGAGAGCAGCCGGTGCGTCCCGATCACCACGTCGATCGTGCCGTCGGTGATGCCGGCGATGACGTCCTTCTGCTCCTTCTCGGAGTTGAACCGCGAGGTCGCCCGAACCGTCACGGGGAACTGCGCGAACCGGTCGCGGAAGGTGTTGAAGTGCTGCTGCACAAGGAGAGTCGTCGGCACCAGGATGGCGACCTGCTTGCCGTCCTGCACCGCCTTGAAGGCCGCGCGGACCGCGATCTCGGTCTTGCCGTAGCCGACGTCACCGCAGATCACGCGGTCCATCGGGATCGGCTTCTCCATGTCGGCCTTGACCTCGTCGATGGCCTCGAGCTGGTCGGGCGTCTCGACGTAGGGGAAGGCGTCCTCGAGCTCGCGCTGCCACGGGGTGTCCTTGCCGAACGCGAACCCGGGGGCTGAGGTCCGGGCGGCGTAGAGCTGGATCAGGCCGGCGGCGATCTCCCGAACGGCCTTCTTGGCCCGGCCCTTGCGCTTGCCCCAGTCGGAGCCACCGAGCCGGTCCAGCGACGGCGCCTCGCCCCCGACGTAGCGCGTGACCTGCTCGAGCTGGTCGGTCGGGACGAAGAGCTTGTCGCCCTTGGCGTACTCCAGGATGAGGTACTCGCGGGTCGCGCCGGCGACGGTCCGTTGCACCATCTCGAGGTAGCGGCCGACGCCGTGCTGCTCGTGCACGACGGGGTCACCTGGCCTGAGCTGCAAGGGATCCACGGCGTTCTTGCGGCGGGACGGCATCCGCTTGGAGATGTCCTTGGTGCCCGCCCCCCGGGTGCCCGTGAGGTCTCCCTCGGTGAGCACCAGGACCTTCAGCAGCTCGCTCGTGAAGCCGGAGTCGAGCGACCCGGTCGTGACGTGGACGACGCCGGCCTCCGGGTCGCGGTCCAGCGTCTCGACCAGCCGGGCCGGCACGTCGGCGCCCTTGAGCACCTCCACGAGCCGCTGCGCCGGGCCGTGTCCCTCGGTGGTGAGGACGACTTTCCAGCCATTGCCGAGCGCCTCGTGGATGTCCTCGAGGGCCCGGTCGATCTCGCCGCGGTACGCCTGGGGCGACCGGGACGCCAGCACCACCGCGTCGTCCTCGAGCTCCTCGTCGCCGAGGAAGGGGCTGACCGTCCACCACGGGTGTCCGTGCGCGGTCGCGTGCTCCCGGACCTCCAGCAACGTCTTGTACGCCGCCGCGCCCAAGTCCACGGGCGCTTGGCCGCCGGTCGCCGCGGTCGCCCAGGACGCCTCGAGGAACTCCTGCGAGGTGGCCACCAGGTCGTGGGCTCGGGTGCGTACCCGCTCGGGGTCGCAGACCAGCACGACGGTGTCGCGCGGCAGCTCGTCGACCAGCAGCTGCAGGTCGTCGACGAGCACCGGTGCGAGCGCCTCCATGCCCTCGACCGGGTGGCCGTCCGCGATCTTGGTGCAGATCTCGGCCAGCTCGGGGTGGGTCTCGGCGAGCTTCGCAGCCCGGATCCGGACGTCCTCGGTGAGCAGCAGCTCGCGACAGGGCGGTGCCCAGAGGCCGTGCTCGACCTCGTGCAGCGACCGCTGGTCGGAGACCTTGAAGGAGCGGACCTCCTCGACCTCGTCGCCCCAGAACTCCACCCGCAGCGGGTGCTCCTCGGTCGGCGGGAAGACGTCGAGGATGCCGCCGCGGACCGCGAACTCGCCGCGCTTCTCCACCAGCTCGACCCGTGCGTAGGAGATGTCGACGAGCCGCCGGACGACCTCCTCCAGCGGCGCCTCCTGCTTCTTGACCAACTGGACCGGCTCGAGGTCCCCGAGGCCCTTGACCTGCGGCTGCAGGAGGCTCCGAACCGGGGCCACCACGATGTCGATCGGGCCGGTCGCGGGATCGTCGGCGCTCGGGTGCGCGAGCCGGCGGAGCACCGCCAGCCGACGACCCACGGTGTCCGCTCGCGGGCTGAGGCGCTCGTGCGGCAGCGTCTCCCAGCTGGGGAACAGCGCGACCCGGTGCGGGTCGTGCAGGCTCCCCAGGGCCAGCTCGAGCTCCTCCGCCTCGCGACCGGTGGCCGTGACCGCGAGCACCGTGCGGCCCTTGCCTGCCAGCGCCGCGGTGACGAACGGCCGCAGGCCAGGGGGGGCGGTGAGGTCCAGGGAACGGCCGTCGGCCTCGAGGGCCCTCGCGAGCGACGGGTCGGCGAGGACGAGGTCGAGCAGGCCGGTCAGGGACAACGTAGGGCTCCAGAGGCAACGCAAAGACGCCCCGCTCGGCGGTGAGCCGGGGGGTGCGGACCTGGTGGTCCTGCCCAGCCTACGTCCCGGAGGTCACCCCAGCAGGACCACCGTGTAGCCGCCGAAGATCTGACCCTGCTGGCTGGCGGTGACGCGATAGACGTGCGCCTGACCAGTTGCGGGTGCCGCGTCACCGGTCGCGAACGTGACCTGCTGGTCGTCGCCGGTGACGTGCTGCTCGGCGGCTTGGCCTCCGAAGCTCGCACCGCCCCCGATGCTGCGGGGCGCGCCGAGCAGCACCGCGCCGGTGGGTGCGGCCTGGGCCGGGAACTGGCCGCGGACCCCGGTGCGCTGCTGAAGCCAGGGCATCGTGTGCGGCACGACGCGCTCGACCGCCACCTGGGCGGGCTCGCCGTACAACGGACCGACCTTCAAGGTCAGCGGCCCGGTGAGCAGGTCGGTCGCCGGGGCAAGACCCTGGTCGGCGGCCGAGACCACGTGGATGTTGCGCTGGCCGACGTGCCGGTTCAGGGCGGCGTCCCACGGCGGAGTGCCCAGCCCGTCGGAGGTCTCCTCCCAGACGCGTACGACCAGGCACTCGTGGCCACCGTTGACGAAGGTCGGCACCCAGCCGACCGGGCACTTCACGACCGCGTGGGCCCGACCACTGCCCCGCGCGCCGAGGGAGACCATGGTCTGCCCGATCACGTTGGCGCTGGACGGGCCGATGCCCAAGGTCGGGTCGCACCAGTAGAACTCCACCACCACGTTGGGAGCCTGCGCGATCCCGAAGTTCCAGACGTGCGCGTACAACGTGTTGGGCTTGCCGGCCAGGGCGCTCTGTCCCAGCGAGGAGGGGACCGCGGGCGCAACGGACGGGTCGACACCCGCCAGCAGCAGGATGTCGGGGCTCTCCCAGAACGGACCGACGACCGGCCGCGCGCCCAGATCGCCGGCGTTGGCACGCAGGAACAGGAACGGCAGGTACATCTCGCTGCGCGGGCCGGGCCACTCGTTCCCGGGCTTGGTACCGAACGTGCCAGGGGTGACGGTGCCCCCGGGGACCTCCCCCGTCGAGGTGCCGCAGGTGTGGCCTGGTCGGTTCGGGTTCTTCCAGCCGACGGTGGTGCCATCGCCCTTCCCGCCCTGGCCGTGGCCGCCCTCGTGATCGTGATCGTGATCGTGATCGTGATCGCCCGGGCGCGGGCAGCAGCAGACGACGCACCGGCAGTCACATGGGCAGGTCGGCCGGTGGTGCTCGTGCTCGTGCTGGTGCCCGCGGGGCTGCTCGTGGCTGCACGGGCAGCAGCTGCATCCCCGGCTCACGACCGGCCCCGCGTCTTGCGGGCCGGCTTGACGGCCGGCGCCTTCCGGCCCTTCGGCTTCAGCTCGATGACCACCTGCGCCGGCTTGTCGACGTAGTGCAGCTGCATCGGCGTGGCGCCGTGGTCCCACTCGTGGTCGTCATCCAGCCAGGGCGCGACGTTGGGCTTGTCGTAGCCGAAGCCCAGCGGCGTCGTGCCCCGGCCGCTTGCGCCGCGGATCCAGTCCCACGTCAGGTAGGCGTAGGCCCGGTCGGCGTCGAGGTTGAACTGCGTCGTGTACCCGGTGTCGTTGGCGAGCCGGCCGATGAGGTAGGCCGAGAAGGGCACCGGGTCCCCGAGCGGCGACCGGCCCTCGGACTTCAGCAGGGCCTCGTTCAGCTGGTCGGTACGCCACGGGGTCTGCGCCTGCTCGTACGACGACCGGCGCTCCGGGTCGTGGCCGCCGTCGGTCCGGAAGAAGACCTGGTCCGGGGTCGTGCCGGCGCGGTAGGGCCCCGGTCGCATGGGCGCGAACGAGGTGATCGACGTACCCATGCCGGTCTGCGGGTCCGGGGGGTCGCAGGCGTTCGGGTTGTAGGTCTCGGTGGGGGTGGCGATCGCGAAGAAGTGCGCGCCGCCATCACTGCTGCGCTCGCTGACGCTCGGCCAGGCCCACGGCCGGTGGAACTCGAAGTCCTCGGTCTTGCGTTGCCCGTCGGTGTAGCGCAGCACCGGGTAGTAGGGCAGGTTCCGGTCGTAGACCTCGTGCCCGACGATCAGCGCCGGGTCGGTGTCGAGGTTGCCGAACGGATCGATGGCGTCGGAGAGCGCGGCGAGGAAGCTCGCGTCGACGGTGCCGCCGAGGGTGATGAGCGGCAGGTCGATCTCGTTGGGCAGCCGAAGCTCGCCGTCGTCGGCGTAGCGCTGCTCACCGTGCGGCAGCAGGAAGCCGGTGTGGGCCATCACGTCGTGGGTCTTGACCGCGACATCCCACACCTTCATCGCCAGCTCGTAGAGCGCCAGCCGGATCGGGTACGTCAGCGGGCTCAGCGCCATCTTGATGAGATCGCCGAGCAGCTTGATGGCGTCCCCGAGCTCCTTGATGACCCACTCGATCAGGGCGACGAAGACCGCGCACAGGTCCTCGATCGGGTTGCCGGAGCTGACCCCTGAGAAGTCCGGTGGCTGCGCGAGGTCGGTGAAGTCCGACAACGGCGGCACGATCACGAAGTCGGGCTTGCGGGGCTTCTGGAGCTCCCAGCTGCCACTGAAGTTCAGCTTGTAGAGGGTGATCATCAGGCGGTAGGCGGTGGCCACCTCCCACGGCAGCGGGAAGCCGGTCGGCACCGGAAACGGCGGCGGCGGCGCGATCCCGTCGAGGATCTCCTGGAACGGCCGGTCCAAGCCGTGGCCGGTGACGTCCTTCACGGTGCTGGTGAGCAGCCCGACGTCGATCGCCTGCTGGAAGCCATCACCGTGGTAGATCTTGGGGTGCGGATGGTCCTCGAAGGTCTCGATCAGGGCCGCGACGATGCCGTTCGAGAGCCAGTCCGGCATCTCGCCGTCGACGTCGAGGTTGTCCTTGTCGGTGTCCGGGTCGCCGGTCAGCACCGGGCGCTGTTCGCCGTGCGGGTCGTCGGGCGTGAGCTGGACCGCGAACCAGAGCGCTGACATCGACAGGTCGGGGTAGTCGGGGGACTTGCCCCAGTCGTCGTGCGGGATGGTGCCGCCGACACCGGACTGCTGGTAGTTCCAGGCGTCGATGTGGTTCTCGATCAGGTGATGCCGGGTCGGGTGGTCGCGGTAGGGCCCGCCGCACTGCTCGTTGACGAAGGAGTGCGCGATGGTGTCCGTACCGACGTGCACGATGTAGCCGAGCGCGAAGGCGAGGAACTGCTGAAACCGGTCGCCGCCGCCAGGGGTGTCGTCGCGCAGCTTCTCAGCCTGCCGGACCAGCGCCTGGCAGGTGGCGCTGGTGCGCCGGTAGTGGGTCATGTCGCTCCAGAGGAAGTTCTCCTCCGGGTAGCCCTTGGCCACGACGGTGTTCATCTGCCCCCAGATGTCGACGAAGGTCGTCAGCTCCTGCTCGCCGATGAGCTTGACGGCGATCAGCAGCTCCTCGAGCGCCGTCTTCGCCGCGCTGAGGACGCCACCGGACAGGTCGTCGAGGATCTCCCCGACGGCGCTGACAAGCGGCCCGATCGTCTTGTTCCAGACCTTGACGAACTCCTTCCAGGCCTTGTCCAGCTTGATGAGGAACCGGATGATCCCGGCCATCGTCGAGTCGACCTCTTCGAGGATGATCAGCAACGGCTCGAAGTCGTCCTCGGCGGCCGCGTCGAAGTAGTAGTAGGTCGCCAGGGCCAGCATGATCTGGTCGGAGTGCGGACCGAGGAGGTCGTTGGACCAGTCCTGGGAGAAGAAGAACAGGTCAGGACCGATGGCTCCGACCGCAGCGAACTTCTCCCAGTCCTTCATCACCTGCCCGCAGAACTCCGGCCGATAGCCGTGCAGCGCGTTGCCGCCGTCTCCGAGCTCGGGCCAGTCGGTGAACGTGCCCGACAGCAGCAGGTCCGAGACCCGCCGGGCGGTGTAGATGTGCGTGAAGTGACCGGGCATCGCATCTCCCCGAGGCAGGCCCGCCGTCCTGGCAGGACCACTGCCCGGCCGAGTAGAGCACTCCGCTGCGCTCGCTGATAGCGCGGAGTCGGCTACCCGACCGGTTCCGGCGTCGTAGGCTTTGCGGGTGCCCACCCCAGCGCTCGAGCACCAGCTGAACCTGTTGGCACGCCGACTGTCCAAGCCCGTCCGCCTGCACGGCCCGTCCGGCTGGACGGTGCTGGACCGGCCCGCTTACCAGGCGCTGTGGCGGATCGTCGAGGACGGGCCGCTCCGGCCCACTGCGCTGTCGGTCCTGATCGGGGTCGACCTGTCGGTGGTGAGCCGACAGGTCCGGTCGCTGGAGGACGCCGGGCTGGTCGTCCGGTCGCCCGACCCGACCGACGCCCGGGCCGCCCTGGTGAGCGCCAGCCCCGCAGGGCTGGAGGCGTTCAACCGGACCCGCACGCAGCGGACCGAGGTGCTGGACGAGGTGCTGGCAGCCTGGCCTGCGCAGGACCGCGCGGACCTGGTCCGGTTGCTGTCGCGTTTCAACGTCGAGCTCGAAGCCGCGATCTCCCAGCGCATGGCGGCCGCTGACTCGTAGTTCATGTCCCTTTGGGCCTCCAGCCCACCCCCCTTGCGCGCCGAAGGGGTTCTTGTACCCCTTCACCCTTGGAGCACTGTGGCCGGCCTGCGCACCTCGACCTTCGTCCGTGGCGCCCGCCTGGCTGCCCTCCCCACCATGTACGCGGGACGGACGGCCCTTGGTGCCGCCAAGAAGGTCGGCGGCGCCCCTGCCGAGGCGGTGGCGTCGGAGATCCAGCGGCGCACCGTCGAGCAGCTGTGCAAGACCCTCGGGGAGCTCAAGGGCGGGGCGCTGAAGCTCGGCCAGGCGATGAGCGTCTTCGAGGCAGTCATGCCCGAAGAGCTCGCGGGGCCGTACCGGGCCACGCTCAACGCCATGCAGCACGCCGCCCCGCCGCTGCCGCTGTCGGTGGTCCAGCGGGTGCTGGCCGAGGAGCTCGGCGAGGACTGGCGCACGCTGCTGTCGATCGAGCCCAAGCCCGCCGGGGCGGCCAGCATCGGCCAGGTGCACCGCGGCGTCTGGCTCGCCACGGGTGACCCGGTGGCCGTCAAGATCCAGTACCCCGGCGTCGCGAAGGCGCTGGTCAGCGACCTGCGCCAGCTGCGCCGGGTTGCCCGGCTGCTCAGCGTCCTCGGCACGCTCGCCGACGCCACCGGCCTGGTCGACGAGCTGACCGCCCGGCTGACCGAGGAGCTCGACTACGAGCTCGAGGCGGCCAACCAGAGCACGTTCGCGCTGGCCTTCCTTGACGACCCGCTGGTGCTCATCCCGGCCGTGCGGCACGCCACGAAGCGGGTGCTGGTCACCGACTGGCTCGAGGGCGAGCCGTTGTCCAAGCACATCCACTCCGACGAGCTGTCCCAGGAGCGGCGGGACCGGATCGGTGCCGCGCTGGTGCACGTGATCTACGCCGGCCCCGAGCTCACCGGGCTGATGCACGCCGACCCGCACCCCGGCAACTTCATGCTGCTGCCCGACGGCCGCGTCGGCGTGCTGGACTTCGGCGCCGTCAAGCGCCTGCCCGACGGCATCCCGGCGCCGCTGGGCCGCAACGCCGCCCTCGTCCTGACCGGTGACTACCAGGGCCTGTACGCCGGCATGATCGAGCTCGGGATGCTCAGCGCCGACGCCCCCGTCACGCCGCAGGACCTGGCCGACTACTGCTCCAGCATGAGCGAGCCGTTCCGCCACGACACCTTCACGTTCACCCGCTCCTGGCTGCGCACCGAGGCCGTGAAGCTGGCCAACCCGCGGTCCTCAACGCACGTGGCGGCCAAGCACCTGCAGCTCGCGCCGGAGTACCTCATGGTGCACCGCGTGGCGCTCGGAATGGTCGGGCTGCTCTGCCAGCTCGAGGCCACCGTGCCGACCCGGCACCTGGAGATCCGCTGGAGCCCCGGCTTCCGCGACACCGTCGCTGCTGCATTGGGTGTGGACGCGGCTGACCTGCTGGCGGACTCCACCGCTCGGCTCACTGCCCTGTACGGGACGTTCGGGGCACCCGTACCCGTTCAGCGCAAGACCCGGGCCAAGAAGATCCCCGCCTGAGGCTCCCTGTGTCCTCCAGAGTCAAGGGGCACCGCGCTCGCGCGTGAGGACGCAGCGGTCGTGGGGGTCAGGCCACGCCGTCGACGTGGAAGGTGTTCTGGGCTGCCTCGAGGGTGCCGGTGAGCAGCGCCTCGACGGCGTCGGCGGCTCGGTCCACGTGGAAGGGCAGCTCCTTGCGCTCGGCGCCGGAGAAGTCCTTGAGCACGAAGTCAGCCGGATCCTGACGCCCCGGCGGCCGGCCGACCCCGAAGCGCACCCTCAGGTAGTCCTTGCTGCCGAGCGACTGGGTCAGCGACTTCAGCCCGTTGTGGCCGTTGTCACCGCCGCCGCGCTTGAGGCGCAGTGCCGCCCAGGGGATGTCGAGCTCGTCGTGGATCACCACGATGTGCTCGACCGGCACCTTGAAGAAGTCCCGCAGACTCGCGACCGGCCCGCCGGACAGGTTCATGTAGCACTTGGGCTTCGCGAGGATCACCCGCTCGCCGGCGAGCCGCCCCTCGACCAGGTCCGCGCGGCCCTTGTGGGCCTTGAACTTCCCGCCCATCCGGTCGGCGAGCAGGTCCGCGACCATGAACCCGGCGTTGTGCCGGTTGCCGGCGTAGGAAGGTCCGGGATTGCCGAGGCCGACGACCAGGAAGAGGTCGTCGGCCACGGGAACGTGCTCCTGGTGCTGGGGGAGGCTCAGGCCTCGGTGGGGGCGTCGCCCTCGGCGTCGGCGGCGGCCTCGGCGGCAGCGGCCTCGGTGGCGGCGGCCTCCTCCTCGGTGGGCTCGGGCGCGTTCTCGGCCTCGGCGGCCTCGAGCTCGGCCTCGAGCTGCTCCTCGGAGATGACGCCGAGGAACTGCACGATGACGTGCTCGGGGTCCTGCTGCAGGGTGGTGCCGGCGGGGAGCTTCACGTCCTTGGCAGAGATGTGCTTGCCCGCGCGCTTGCCCTCGATGCTGACCTCGACGTGGTCGGGGAGCTTTGTCGCGTCGGCCTCGACGGTCAGCGTCATCGTCTGCTGGTCGACGAGCGTGTCCGGACCAGCCTTGCCGACGAGCACGATCGGGACCTCGACGACGACCTTCTCGCCCTTGCGGACCGCGACGAGGTCGATGTGCTCGAGGGTGCGGCGGATCGGGTCACGGACGATGACCTTGGCGAGCGCGAGCTGCTCGCCGTCGTCGGTCTCGAGCGTGAGGAGCTGGTTGGCGTCGTGCTTGAGCGCCAGCGTCAGCTCGTGACCCGGCAGGGCGTAGTGGCGCGGCTTGTCGCCGTGACCGTAGAGGACAGCGGGCACCTTGCCGGCCCGGCGCGTCCGGCGGGCCGGGCCCTTGCCGAACTCGGTGCGCGACTCGGCGACGATGCGGACCTCGGACACGGTGGTACTCCTCGAAGAACAGTGGTTCACAGCAGACGGCAGGTGCAGGCTGGTGGGCGCACGTAGGCGCGGCCTCAAGAGTCTAGCGGACGCCGGCGGCCGGCTGATGATCACCAGCCGACGCCGAGCTCCCACCCACCGCGACGCCCCCGGTGATCGTGCTGGACGAGGTACGCGTACCGGTTTAGGCAGCGCCGTCGAACAGGGAAGTGACCGAGCCGTCCTCGAAGACCTCGCTGATCGCCCGGGCGATCAGGGGCGCGATCGACAGCACGGTCAGCTTGTCGAAGCGCCGGTCCTCCGGGACGGGCAGCGTGTTGGTGATGATCGTCTCGGTGACCCGGGAGTTCTTGAGGCGGTCGATCGCCGGGCCGGACAGCACCCCGTGCGTGGCGGTGACGATGACGTCGATCGCGCCGGCTTCGAAGAGCACCTCAGCGGCCTTGGTGATGGTGCCGGCGGTGTCGATCATGTCGTCGACCAGGACGCACACCCGACCCGCGACGTCACCGACGACGCGGTTCGCCACGACCTCGTTGGCCACGAGCGGGTCGCGGGTCTTGTGGATGAACGCCAGCGGGCAACCGCCCATCCGGTCTGACCAGCGCTCGGAGACCCGCACCCGACCGGCGTCCGGGGACACGATGACCATGTTGGACGTGTCGTACCTCGCGGCGACGTAGTCGGCGAGCAACGGCAGCGCGAACAGGTGGTCGACCGGCCCGTCGAAGAAGCCCTGGATCTGGGCGGTGTGCAGGTCGACGCTCATGAGCCGGTCGGCGCCGGCGGTCTTGAAGATGTCCGCGATGAGGCGGGCGCTGATGGGCTCGCGGCCGCGGTGCTTCTTGTCCTGGCGGGCGTAGGGGTAGAAGGGCATCACCACGGTGATGCGCTTGGCGGAGGCCCGCTTGAGCGCGTCGACCATGAGCAGCTGCTCCATCACCCACTTGTTGATGTCACTGGTGTGGCTCTGCATGACGAAGGCGTCGCACCCGCGTACGGACTCCTCGAAGCGCACGAAGATCTCGCCGTTCGCGAAGTCGTAGGCCGCCGTCGGGACGGGCTCACAGCCCAGCTCCTTGCCCACCTCCTGGGCCAGCTCGGGCGCCGCCCGGCCGGTGAACAGCATGAGGTTCTTGCGGCTGTCGATCTCGAGGCTCGCCATGACTTACTTCTTCTCCCCTGTGGTGGGCCGCTTCCCCGCGACCCATCCGTCGATGTTGCGCTGCCTCGCCCGCCCGACGCCGAGGGCGCCTGCCGGGACGTCTTCGGTGATGACCGACCCGGCGGCCGTGTAGGCGCCGTCCCCGACCGCGACAGGGGCAACGAGGCTGTTGTTGCTCCCCACCCGGACGTCGTCGCCGATCGCGGTGCGGTGCTTGTCCTGGCCGTCGTAGTTCACCACGATCGTGCCGGCGCCGAGGTTGCTGCGCTCCCCGATCGTGGCGTCCCCGACGTAGGCCAGGTGCGGCACCTTGCTGCCAGCGCCGACCTCGGAGTTCTTGACCTCCACGTAGGCCCCGACCTTGCTGCCCGCGCCCAGCACCGTGCCCGGTCGCAAGAAGCTGTACGGCCCCACACTTGCGTCCTCACCGATGCGCGCGGAGGTGGCGTGAGTCTTGAGGACGTTGGCCCGGGGGCCGACGTGGCAGTCGGTGAGGGTGGTGTCCGGGCCGATCACGGCGTCCCGGGCCACCGTGGTAGCACCGTGCAACTGGGTGTTCTGGGCGATGATGGCGTCCGGCTCGATCGTCACGTCGGCGTCGATCCAAGTGGTCTGCGGGTCGAGCACCGCGACGCCGGCGCGCTGGTGCCGCTCCACGATCCGGTCCCTCAGGATCCGGGCCAGCTCCGCAAGCTGGACCCGGTCGTTCACGCCCCGGGTCTCGTCCGGGTCCACGGCCGTCTCCGCGCTCACCGTGAGCCCGGCGTCGCGGTGCAGCCCGACGACGTCGGTGAGGTACTGCTCGCCCTGGGCGTTGTCGGTCGTCAGCTGCCCCAGCGCCTCGCGGAGCGCCGCCGCCTCGAACGCGTAGACGCTCACGCCCACCTCGTTGATCAGCAACGTCTCGGGGTCGGCGTCCTTCTGCTCGACGATCGCCGTGACGCCGGCCGCGTCGCGCACGACCCGGCCGTACCCGGTCGGATCGGCGACGACCGCCGTCAGCAGGGTCGTGGCGGCACCGTCGGTCGCGTGCCGGTCGATCAGGGCTCGCAGGGTCGCGGCGGTCAGCAAGGGGGCGTCCCCGGGGACGACGATCACGGTGCCCTCGAGCGGCCCGAGGCTGTCCAGGGCCACCCGCACGGCGTGGCCCGTGCCGTCCTGCGTCTCCTGCACCACGGCGCGCGCCTTGCCGGTCAGCGTCGCGGTGACCTTCTCGCGGGCGTGCCCGACGACAACGACCAGGTGCTCGGGCTCGAGCTCCGCTGCGGTGGCCAGGACATGGCCGAGCATCGTGCGGCCGCCGAGGCTGTGGAGCACCTTGGGGGTTGCGCTGCGCATCCGGGTGCCCTCGCCCGCGGCCAGGACGATCACGGCTGCCACTTGGGACGGCACGAGTACAGGCTCCCAGCGAGGTCGCGGCGGGCGGTTGGAGCGGGGAAGTGCCGGAGGAAGAACCGGCAGGGACAACTCTACCGGTCGCCGGGACGCCCTGGTCGAGGGTCGGGCTACGCCCCAGATCGGAACCGAACCCGGGGCGTAGCCCGACCCTCAACCTGCGCTCCGCCCCCAGGATTCGAACCCGGACCCGAGACCACCAAAAGGTCCTGTGCTGCCGTTACACCAAGGCGGACCGTCGCGCGGACCGTCATTCTGCCGCATGGGTCCCGCACGCAAGCCGCCCACACGAACTACTCCGACGGACTACAGACCCGTACGCTTCCGTAAGTTACGCTTGCGTAGCCCATCGGCACTGCCTCCAGCGAGGAAACACCCGCATGACCGAGATGCTCGACGCACCCGTCACCACGATCGAGTACGAGGGGGACGACTCCCGTCCCCTCCAGCAGGTCCCCGGCTCGACCGCGATGGCGCGCTGGGAGCAGTTCGCCCTCGGCCTGTTCATCGTGATCCCGCTGCTCGGGGTGTTCGCCGCCGGCTTCGTGCTCTGGGGGACCGGCCTGAGCTGGGTCGACGTCGCCCTGAGCGTGGTGTTCTACGTCGTCACGCTGCACGGCATCACCGTCGGCTACCACCGCTACTTCACGCACGGGTCCTTCAAGAGCAACCGGGCGGTCCGGATCGGGCTCGCGATCGCCGGCAGCATGGCGATCCAGGGCCCGGTCGCCCGCTGGGTCGCCGACCACCGCCGGCATCACGCGTTCAGCGACGAGGACGGCGACCCGCACTCCCCCTGGC
>JBKJVH010000112.1:0-8987 GCA_046590985.1 Mycobacteriales bacterium | reverse complement strand
AGCGACCTTGGCCGGCGCCTTCGCGGCAACCTTGGCCGGCGCCTTCGCGGCAACCTTGGCCGGCGCCTTCGCGGCAACCTTGGCCGGCGCCTTGGCAGCGACCTTGGCCGGCGCCTTCGCGGCAACCTTGGCCGGCGCCTTCGCAGCGACGGCCGCCTTCGCGGGCGCGGCCTTGGCGGGCGCGGCCTTGGTGGGCGCGGCCTTCTTCGCGGGTGCAGCCTTGGCCACGGAGCCCCTGGCCGCGACCTTCTTGGCACCAGCGACAGCGTCCTTGAATCCCTGTCCCGGACGGAACTTCGGCACCGAGGTCGCCTTCAGCTTGACGGTGGCTCCCGTCGCGGGGTTGCGCGCGATCCGCGCCTTGCGGTCCACCTTCTCAAAGACGCCGAAGCCCGCAATCGCGACCTTCTCACCCTTGGCGACAGCGGATGTCACCGCCTCGACAACAGCTTCGACGGCCGCAGCCGCCGCACGCTTGTCACCAATTCGGTCGGAGATGGCCTCGATCAGCTCGGCCTTGTTCACAGCGATTACCTCCAAGGACTGACGAGGCGGTGTGCCCCTCGCTGCGAAAGGTAGGCGTAAGCACAGGTCACGTCGAACACCGCCAGGGGTGACTTTCCTTGTGTCGCAGCACTTGTCAGTCCCGAGACAGCCGGGTCTGCGGCAGCCGTGGGGCGGCCGGCGAGCGCACGGAACGCGCTGCCCGCAGGGCACACGCACGGCCACGAAGGACGAGATCCCTTGCAGGACAGGCCTTTTCGCGTGCCTCAGCGCGCGAGCGCCGATCCTGCAGCGGGCGTGTGGGCGCTCCGGGCACGCCCTGCAAGCGCTGCTCCAGCCGTCAGCCGGCGCTCGACGCGGGCTTCCAGCTCGGCCGAACTTTTTCGTAGGCAGAGATGGATTCCTCGTGTCGCAAGGTCAATCCGATGTCATCGAGGCCCTCCATGAGCCGCCAACGGGTGAAGTCATCGAGCTCGAACGCGGCTGTCACAGCACCTGCGCGCACCTCGCGCGCCATCAGGTCGACCGTGATCTCGGCAGCCGGATCGCCCTCCACAAGGGCCATCAGGTCGGCGACGACGTCGGCGGGGAGCTGGACCGGGAGCAGACCGCCCTTGAGGCTGTTGCCCCGGAAGATGTCGGCGAACCGGGAGCTGATGACGGCCTTGAAGCCGTAGTCGGTGAGGGCCCAGACCGCATGTTCCCGCGAGCTGCCGGTGCCGAAGTTCTCCCCCGCGACCAGGACGGTGGCGCCCTGCCGCTCGGGGGCGTTCAGGACGAAGGCGGGATCCTCGCGCCACTCCGAGAACAGCCCCTTTCCGAAGCCGGTTCGCTCGACCCGCTTCAACCAGTCACTCGGGATGATCTGGTCGGTGTCGACGTCGCTGCGACGCAGTGGCACGGCGGTGCCGGTGTGTGTGATGAACGGTTCCATCTCAGGCCTCCAGGTCAGCGGGGGCCGCGAACCGGCCGACGATCGCGGTCGCGGCCGCGACCTGCGGGGAGACGAGGTGCGTGCGGCCGCCACGGCCCTGCCTGCCCTCGAAATTGCGGTTGCTGGTCGAGGCGCTGCGCTCGCCGGGAGTCAAGGTGTCCGGGTTCATTCCGAGGCACATCGAGCAGCCCGCGCTGCGCCACTCCGCGCCGGCCTCGCTGAAGACCTTGTCCAGGCCCTCGGTCTCGGCCTGGAGCTTGACCAGCATCGAGCCGGGAACCACGAGCATCCGGACGCCATCGGCGACCTTGCGGCCCTTGAGGATTCCGGCGGCAGCGCGCAGATCCTCCATCCGGCCGTTCGTGCACGAACCCAGGAAGACGGTGTCCACAGGGATGTCGCGCATCGGCGTACCGGCCGTGAGCCCCATGTAGGTCAATGCCCGCTCGGCCGCGTCCCTGGCGTTCCCTACCGGCAGGGCCTGCGGGTCGGGCACCACGTCGTTGAGGGCGACACCCTGTGCCGGGTTGGTCCCCCAGGTGACGAAGGGCGTGATGGTGGTCGCATCGAGCACCACCTCCTTGTCGTAGACCGCGTCAGCATCGGTCTTCAGCGCCTCCCAAGCCGTGACGGCCTCATCCCACTCGGCCGGCGCGTGCTCGCGTCCCTTGAGGTAGTCGTAGGTGGTCTGGTCCGGCGCGATCATCCCGGCCCGGGCGCCCCACTCGATGCTCATGTTGCAGACCGTCATGCGGCCCTCCATGGACAACGAGGTGATCGCGTCGCCGCGGTACTCCACGACGTAGCCCTGGCCACCACCGGTGCCGACCTGTGCGATGAGCGCGAGGACCAGGTCCTTGGCCGTCGTGCCGGCGGGCAGGTCGCCCTCGACGGTGACGGCCATCGTCTTCGGCCGTGGGAGCGGCAGTGTCTGCGTGGCAAGGACGTGCTCGACCTCACTCGTACCGATGCCGAACGCGAGCGCCCCGAAGGCGCCGTGGGTGCTGGTGTGGCTGTCGCCACAGACGATCGTCATGCCCGGCTGGGTGATCCCGAGCTGCGGGCCGATGACGTGCACGATGCCCTGGCTCGCATCGCCCATCGGGTAGAGCCGCACGCCGAACTCGGCGCAGTTCTTGCGCAGGGTCTCGATCTGGATGCGGCTGACCGGGTCCGCGATGGGGCCGATCAGCAGGTCGGTCGGGACGTTGTGGTCCTCGGTCGCCAGGGTGAGGTCGGGCCGACGCACCGGCCGGTTCGCCAGCCGGAGCCCGTCGAAGGCCTGCGGGCTGGTCACCTCGTGGATGAGGTGCAGGTCGATGTAGAGCAGATCGGGCTCGCCGTCCGCACTGCGTACGACGTGCTGGTCCCAGACCTTCTCCGCGAGTGTGCGCGCCATGTTGCTTCCCACATTCTGAGATGTCAGTATCGCTATGTGGAACAGACTAGCGGAGTTGGCGTCCTGGACAAAGCAGTTCTCGTGCTGGATGCCGTCCAGGCCGGGGCGCACTCCCTCGCTGCCCTGACCGAGGCGACCGGCTTGTCCCGAGCGACGGCGCACCGGTTGGCGGTGGCCCTTGAGGTGCACCGCTTCCTGGCCCGCGAAGGCGACGGTCGCTGGCGCCCCGGCCCGCGCCTCGCCGCCGCCGGTACGGACGCGCTGCTGGACCGAGCCGCGCCCGTGCTGGCCCGGTTGCGGGACGTCACGGGGGAGAGCGCGCAGCTCTACCGCCGCCAGGGCGAACAGCGGGTCTGCGTGGCCGCCGCCGACCTCGGCAGCGGCCTGCGCGACACCGTCCCCGTCGGGGCAGCGCTGCCCATGACGGCCGGGTCGGCCGCCCAGGTGCTGCTGGCCTTCACGGGTGCCGAGCCCCCTGCGGGTGCGGCGTTCTCGGAGCGGACGCTGGCCGAGGTGCGTCGCCGCGGCTGGGCGCACTCCGTCGGCGAGCGCGAGCGGGGCGTCGCCTCGGTCTCCGCCCCCGTCTTCGGCGCGGACGGCCGGCTGCTCGGTGCCGTCAGCGTGTCAGGACCCCTGGAGCGGCTCACCCGCCAACCGGGTCGACTGCACGCAGGGGCGGTGCTTGCCGCCGCCAAGGAGCTGTCGTGACTCCCGCGCAGCTCCGAGCGGTGGCGCGGTCCTTCCCGGAGGCCGAGGAGGTCGAGACCTGGGACCAGGCGACCTTCCGCGTTCGCAAGAAGATGTTCTGCATCCTCGGCGGCGGGGCCAGCCTGAAGGGCGGCCCGGGAGCAGCAGGCGGAGCTGCTCGCCGCGGACCCGCCCGGCGCCGCCAACACCGCCGAGGTTGGCCAGCTGCTCAAGGAAGGGTGGCGTCAGACCGCTCCCAAGCGCGTCGCCGTCGCGTTCGACTCAGCCTGAAATGTCAGACCTGCCTGGGAAACTGGGGTCCGAGGCGGTGAGGCAGATGACGTGCAGCGCGGACGGCTGCGAAGGCAAGGTGACGGCCCGCGGGCTGTGCGGGCGGCACTACAAGGCCTGGCAGGTGGCGGGAAAGCCGGAGGGGCCGGCGCTGTTGGAACGCCGTGAGCGGCGGTGTGCCGAGCTTGCATGCGAGACGGCGGTGTATGCCCGCGACCACTGCGAGCGCCACTACCGGCAGCTGCTTCGAGCAGGCGAGATCCAGGAAGGCGCACCACCGACCATGTGCGCAGTATTCCAGTGCGACAGGCAGTCCGAAGCGCGCGGCTGGTGTCACGGCCACTACCTCAGGTGGTAGCGGACAGGCAGCGTGGAACCGGACAAGGTCCTGCAACGACAGGAACCCAAGGTGTGCACCGTGTTGGACTGCGAGCGGACGCACCAGGCCCAGGGCTACTGCGGGACGCACTACCTCCGACTCCTCACCCACGGTTCGGCGGCCGCGTCGACGCCTGTGCGGTGGGTCGCCGGAGACGGCTTCCTCAACCGCGGCTACCGGATCGTGCCCGTCGCCCCAGCCGAGCGCTGGCTGACGGAGGGCGCACCCTCGGCACCCGAGCACCGGCTGGTCATGGCTCGGGCGCTCGGCCGGTCTCTGACCAAGAACGAGAGCGTCCATCACCGCAATGGTTCGCGCGACGACAACCGCCTCGAGAACCTCGAACTGTGGAGTCGCTACCAGCCGTCAGGGCAGCGCGTTGAGGACAAGGTCGCATGGGCCTTCGAACTGCTCCGGCAGTACTCCCCGCAGGCGAGGTGGGCGCTCGGCATGGAGTTCGACCCGAACACGGGGTTGCCCCTGGACAGCGAACTGCCCGACCACTAAAAGTAGTCGGGCAGTTACGGAACGTAGCCTCGATGGGATTCGAACCCACGTGACCACCGTGAGAGGGTGGCAGCCTAGGCCGCTAGCTGACGAGGCCGTGCGATGAAGTTGTTGTGCCGTGCCGGACACCCTAAGGGCATCGCTGGGGTACCTGGACTCGAACCAAGACTAACGGAACCAGAAACCGTCGGGCTGCCAATTACCCCATACCCCATGGTGAAGCGGTGACAATGCTAGCGGAAGCCGCCACCGGCTTTCACACCGCAGCGCGAAGCCGGGCGAGCACCCGCTCCTGACCGAGCAGCGCCATCGACTCCGGTAGCGGCGGTGCGATCATCGAGCCGCAGACCGCGGCCCGGATCGGCGAGTAGGCCTTGCCGCGCTTCATCCCGAGTCCCTCGATGAGCGCGGCATCCATCGCCCCTTGCACCGTCTCGACCGTCCACGACGTCAGCGGTTCAAGGGCGTCTGCGGCCGCCGTCAGCACCGGCCCGGCGTCCACCAGGGACTTCCCCTTCGCGGCCTCCTCCACCACGAACGCGCCGTCGGACACGAACAGGAACCGCAGCAGGTCGACGCACTCCGACAGCACCGCCATCCGGGTCTGGATGAGCGGCACCGCCCCGGACAGGAGCGCCACGTGCTCCGGCGAGCCGTCGTACAGGCCGGCGGCGGCCAGGAAGGGGACCAGCCGGGCCTGCAGGTCCGCCGGAGCGAGCTCGCGCACGTAGTGGCCGTTGAGCCAGCCGAGCTTGTCGAGGTCGAAGACCGGACCGACGGTGTTGACCCGCGTCCAGTCGAAGGTCTCTGACATCTCGGAGAAGCTGAAGATCTCCTCCCCCGAGGGCAGCGAGTACCCCAGCAGACCCAGGAAGTTCAGCAGGGCGGCAGGCAGGTAGCCCTGTTCCTGGAACCAGGTCAGCCGGGCGGCCGGGTTCTTGCGCTTGGAGATCTTGGACTTGTCGACGTTGCGCAGCAGCGGCATGTGGGCGTACGCGGGTCGGTCGAAGCCGAGCCAGTCGCTCAGCAGCAGGTGCTTGGGGGTGGAGGAGATCCACTCCTCGCCGCGGACGACGTGCGTGATGCCCATGAGGTGGTCGTCCACGACGACGGCGAGGTGGTAGGTCGGGAAGCCGTCGCCCTTGAGGATCACCTGGTCGTCGGGGCGCGGCGCGTTCACCTCACCGCGGATGAGGTCGGTGAAGTGCAGCGGCGCCTCGTCGGGGATGAGCATCCGGACAACCGGGGTCTCCTGCGACCCCCCCAACAGAGCCCGCTGCTCGTAGCTCTTGCCGACGCAGAGCCGGTCGTACCCGGTGGGGACCTTCCGCTTCTGCTGGTCCTCCCGCATCGCGGTCAGCCGCGCCGGCGTGCACCAGCAGTGATAGGCGTGCCCGGCGGCCAGCAGCTGATCGACGAAGGGCTTGTACGTCTCGAGCCGCTCGCTCTGCCGATAGGGCGCGTAGGGGCCTCCGATGTCCGGCCCCTCGTCCCACTGGAGCCCCAGCCAGGTCAGCGTGTCGTAGACCTGCTGCTCGGAGTCGGCCTGGAACCGGGCACGGTCGGTGTCCTCGACGCGGAGCACGAACTGGCCGCCCTGCTGCCGGGCGAACGCCAGGTTGAACAAGGACATGTACGCGGTCCCGACGTGCGGGTCGCCGGTGGGTGAGGGCGCGACTCTGAGGCGGACGGTCATGCGCGCGCCACCACCGGGTTGGTGAGCGGGCCGATGCCCTCCACCAGGACAGTGACGGCGTTGCCGGGAACCAACGGCCCCACACCGGCGGGCGTTCCGGTCAGGATCACGTCCCCCGGCAGCAGGGTCATGAAGGCCGTCACCCACTCGATGATGGCCGGGACCCCGGTGAGGAGCTGCTGGGTGTTGCCGTCCTGGCGGACCGCGCCGTCGACCGCGCACTGCACCTGGAGCGAGGACACGTCGAGGTCGGTCTCGACCCAGGGCCCTAGTGGGCAGAACGAGTCATGGGACTTCCCTCGGGTCCACTGGCCGTCGGCCTGCTGGTGGTCGCGGGCGGTGACGTCGTTGCCGCAGGTGTACCCCAGCACGACCTCGAACGCCTTGGCCGCCGGCACATCGCGGCAGAGCCGGCCGATGACGATGCCGAGCTCGGCCTCGTGGTCCACGTGGTTGCTGTTGCGGGGCAGCACGATCGGGTCCCCGGGGCCGATGACGCTGGTCGACGGCTTGAGGAAGACGACCGGGTCGGCCGGCGCGTCCCCGCCCATCTCGGCGACGTGGTCGGCGTAGTTCTTCCCGATGCAGACCACCTTGCTGGGCAGCACCGGGGCCAGCAGCCGCACCGAGCTCAGCGGGTACCGCTCCCCGCTCAGGACCAGGGGGGCGAAGGGGTGGCCCGTGACGGCCGCCACGACCAGGTCGGCGGGGTCGTTGCCAGGTCCCTCGACGATGCCGAACGAGACCTCGCCGTTGACGGCGAAACGGGCGATGCGCACGGTGCTGATGCCTTCCGGAGGTGGTGCCCCGAGGCTACCGGCGCGCGTTCTCCACAGATCGGGTCGCAGCTCGTTCCACTCGCCCTGACTCGGCACGGCCGTGCCGATGAGTCATTCGCTCGGTATGATGGATGGTATGACCCGGGCCAAGATTGCCGTGAGCCTGCCCCCCGACCTGGTCGCGGCGGCCCGCAAGGCCGTCACGGACGGGCGCGCCGCCAGTGTCAGTGGCTACGTCGAGAGCGCCCTGCGCACCCAGGTGGAGCAGGATGACCTGGAGACCTGGGTCGCCGGCCTGCTCGACAGCAGCGGTGGCCCGATGACCGATGCCGAACGGGCGCAGCTCGACGAACGGCTCGGCTGGTGAGCCCCCAGCCAGGTCTGACCTTGGACGCTGGTGCGCTCATCGCTGCCGAACGGGGCGACCCCGCTCTTGCGCGCATCCTCGTCAGAGCGTACGAACGGGATGCGGTGCTGGCGGTTCCCGCGGGTGCGCTGGCCCAGGTGTGGCGCGGCGGCTCCCGTCAGGCGCGGTTGGCGAAGCTCCTGGGCTCCGGCTTGTGCGAGATAGTCCCGGTCGACGAACACCTTGCCAAGAAGTGCGGCGTCCTCTGCGGCGCCACGGACACCTCCGACGTGGTCGACGCGAGCGTCGTCGTGGTGGCCCACGACCGCGGTCACCGGGTCGTCACCAGCGACCCTGAGGACCTCCGAAGGCTCGACCCGACCCTGGAGCTGATCGTGGTCTGACGGACGTCAGCCGCGGACCAGCAGCGTCGCAGCGACCGCGACGCCGCCCACCACCACGGCCGCCCGCACCGCTGCCGCAGGGAGCCGACGGGCCAGCCCGACCCCGACCGTCCCACCGAGCAGCGCCCCGGCCGCGAGCAGCAACCCGGCCAGCCACGCGACATGCCCGGTGACGATGAAGATCAGCGCGCCGACCAGGTTGATGACCAGCGCGAGCACCCCCTTGAGGGCGTTGAGCCGCTGCAGCTCGTCGGCCACGAGCAGCCCGAGGACCGCCAGCACCACGACGCTGAGCCCTGCTCCGAAGTAGGTGCCGTACACCGCTCCCACGCCGACGGTGACCTGCACCTGCCAGCCGGGGTGCTCCCCGGCGACCCCGCGGGCCAGCAACCGCGCGGCCAGCCAGGGCTGGACCGCCAGCAGGAAGCAGGCCAACAGGACCAGGTACGGCACGATCGCGCGAAAGCTGTCACCCGGCGTCAGGAGCAGCAGGGCAGCGCCGGCGCTCCCGCCCAGCACGCCGGCCAGCACCAACGCCCGCGCCCGGGCTCCCTGGCCGACGAGCTCACGTCGGTAGGCCACCGAGCCGCTCACGTACCCGGCGACAAGGCCGACCGAGGAGGTGGTGTTGGCGAGGGTCGCGGGCAGACCTGCGGCCAGCAGCGCCGGAAAGGTGATCAGCGTCCCGCCGCCGGCCACCGCGTTCACGGCGCCGGCGAGAAAACCCGCACCGGCCACCAGGGCGCCCTGGCCTGGGGTCACGCGTGCCGCAGCAGACCCGAGGTGTACGCCTCCTCCAGCGCCTGCCAGGAGGCCTCGATGACGTTCTCGTGGACCCCGACGGTGCTCCACTCGGTCGACCCGTCCGTGGTCTCGACCAAGACGCGGGTGACCGCGTCGGTGCCGTGCGCGCCGCTGACGATCCGGACCTTGTAGTCAACGAGGTCGAACGCCGCGAGGGCTGGGAACAGCTCGAGAAGAGCCTGCCGCAAGGCGTTGTCGAGGGCGTTGACGGGCCCGTTGCCCTCACCGGTCGCGACGATCCGGGCCCCGGCGGCCAG
>JBKJVH010000237.1:0-3640 GCA_046590985.1 Mycobacteriales bacterium | reverse complement strand
GCTGACGTGCACTCGGCGGTCTAGGCCTCGGGCGGGGTGCCGGACTCGCCGCGGACCGAACCGGCGGCGACGTCGGAGGCGCCGCCGCCCGGGGCCGTGGCGTCGGCGCCGGGGCTGTCCGCACCCTTGTCGACCGAGCCCGCCGCGGAGGTGACCGCGTGGCCGCCGAACTGGTTGCGCAGCGCCGCGATCATCTTCATCGATGGGCTGTCGTCCTGCCGCGACCCGAACCGCGCGAACAGCGAGGCCGTGATCGCCGGCAGCGGCACCGCGTGGTCGATGGCTGCCTCCACCGTCCAGCGACCCTCGCCGCTGTCGTCGGCATAGCCGCGGAGCTTGTCCAGGTGCGGGTCCTCACCCAGCGCGCGCACCATGAGATCCAGCAGCCAGGACCGGATGACGGTGCCCTCCTGCCAGCTGGCGATGACGGCCGGCACGTCGGTGACGAGCGGCGCCGCCTCCATCAGCTCCCAGCCCTCGGCGTAGGCCTGCATGAGGCCGTACTCGATGCCGTTGTGGACCATCTTGGCGAAGTGCCCGGCCCCGACCTCGCCGGCGTGCACGAAGCCGGAATCCCCGGCCGGCTTGAGGACGTCGAAGAACGGCTGCACCTTCGCGACGTCTTCGGCGGCCCCACCGACCATCAGCGCGTAGCCCTCGGTGAGTCCCCAGATGCCGCCGCTGACCCCGGCATCGACGTACGCGATCCCCGTACCAGCAAGGGAAGCAGCCGACGCCTGGTCATCGGTGTACTTCGAGTTGCCGCCGTTGACGATGACATCCCCGACGCCGAGCAGCCCGGCCAGCTCGGTCACCGTGTCGGTCGTCGGGGCGCCGGCCGGCACCATCACCCAGACCACTTTCGGCGCCGGCAATGCGGCGACCAGGGCCGCCAGGGAGTCCACGTCCCGGTGCTCCGGCGACCTGTCGTACCCGACGACGGTGTGGCCGCCACGCCGCAGACGCTCGGCCATGTTGCCGCCCATCCGGCCCAGTCCGATCATGCCGAGCGTTGCCACGTGCACTCCTCGCGTCAGGTGTTACGGCTGGTACTGCTCCTCGACGCGGACGACCTTGCCGGCCGCGCCGTACGTCAGGTGGAACCCTGTGCTCTTGCCCTCGGGGCGGGCCAAGAACCCGAGCAGCTCCCCGACCGTACGCGGCTGCGGCTCCACCACGGCGTGGCCGGCGTAGCCGTTGAGCTGCAGGCTCCCCACGACGTTCACGTCCGCGGCCAGCGTGACCGGCCGCTGCAGCTTGTTGTCGTTGACGATGTAGTAGTCGTTGGGCACCGGGCTCTCGTCCCCGCGCGCCGCAGCGGCCTTGTTCGCCGCGTCCCCGGTGAGGAAGTACGCCCGGTCGAAGCTCAGCTTCACGGGCGGGCCCTTCGCCACGATCGCCGGAAAGTACCCGAAGTCCGCCGTCGGGGATACCGGGCTGACCGTGGGCTTGGGGGTTCCGGAGCGGGTCGGCAGCACGCCGGTACGGGTGGCTGTCGGCGTGACCGCCGGAGCAGTGGCGGTCGACGACACCGACGGCAGCGGGCTCGCCAGGAGCCGCGGCGTGCCAGACCCACCGGAGCAGCCGGCGACGGCCAGCCCAGCCGCGATCAGCCCGACCCGGGTCCTCACCCGGACAGGCGAACCGGCATCAGCAGGTAGCGGTAGTCCGCCTCATGCCGCTTGCCGGTCAGGACTGCCGGACGGGTGGGGCCGGTGAACGACAGGGTCGTGACGTCGCTGTCGACCGCACCGAGCCCGTCGAGGAGGTACTGGGGGTTGAAGGCGATGGACATCTCCTCGCCCTCCCAGCCGCACTCCAGCCGCTCGGAGGCCTGCGCGTCGTCCTGGCCGCCGGCCTCCAGCACCAGGCCCTCCGCGGAGAACCCGAGGCGGACGGGGGCGTTGCGGGCTGCCACCAGCGCCACCCGCTTGACGGCCTCCACCAGCGGCGCCGTCGCGACCTCGGCGAACGCGGAGCTCTCGTTCGGCAGCAGCGACCGGTACTTCGGGAACTCGCCCTCGAGCAACCGCGACGTGGTGCGGCGACCACCGCCCTCGAAGCCGATCATGCCCTCGCCGGCATTGCCGGTGGACAGCGCGAGCAGCACCTCGGGAGCGCCGATCAGTGCCTTGGCCGTGTCGGCCAGCGTCTTCGCCGGGACCAGCGCCGTCGCCGACAGGTCGGACTGCTCGGGCTTCCACGCCAGCGTCCGGACCGCGAGCCGGTAACGGTCCGTCGCGGCCAGGGTGAGCTGGTCACCCTCGATCTCGATCCGCACGCCCGTGAGCACCGGCAGCGTGTCGTCCCGGCCGGCCGCCAGCGCGACCTGCGCCACGGCCGCCCCGAACACGTCGCTCTCGAGCGCCCCCGCGGTCGTCGGCATGTGCGGCAGCGCCGGGTAGTCCTCGACGGGCAGCGTCGGGAGCGTGAAGCGGGCGGCGCCGCAGGTCAGCACCACCCGGGTGCCCTCCTGCCGCAGGTCCACCGGCTGCGCCGGCAGCGAACGGACGATGTCGGCGAGCAGCCGACCCGGCACCAGGACCCGGCCGGGCTCGGCGGTCGTGACGTCGACGGTGATCTGGGAGGAGACCTCGTAGTCGAAGCCGCTGATCGACAGGCCGCCTTCGCTGGTCTCCAGGAGCAGCCCGAGCAGCACCTGCATCGGCGGTCGGGCGGGCAGCGAACGAGCCGTCCAGACGACTGCGTCCGCGAGCGCGTCGCGCTCGACCCTCAGCTCCATGCCAACTCCTTGTTCGTTGCTGCGTGTGTGTGACCCAGGTGGTGCGCCCCGGGACGGGTCAGTCTGCCGTACCGGGCTGACAGCGAGAATCCACAGGTCGGCACGCACCTAACCCCATGTGCGTTTTCAGGGGAGAAAGAACTCGTCGTAGTCATAGGGGCGTGCAGCCCTGTGGATGACGGACGTCGTCGCAGGTCACGCCGCGTGGCGGGATGTGGGGCCGCTGTGGATGGCCACCCCATGGTCCGGTGGACGTCGGTGGACAGCCGAGCTGCGTTCACGCGCTGTCCACCGACGGTCACCGTCGTCCACAAGGTTGTCCCCAGACTGTGCAGAGATCTTGTGATGGCCGTCACGCGTCCGAAACACCCCTGAATGGTCACTGGCGCGAGCGTGACTTGATGCGCTGGGTGAGCTCGGAGACCTGGTTGTAGGTCGCTCGGCGCTCCGCCATCTGGCCGCGGATCTTGCGGTCGGCGTGGATCACCGTGGTGTGGTCGCGGCCACCGAACATCTGCCCGATCTTGGGCAGCGACAGCTCGGTGAGCTCGCGGCACAGGTACATCGCGATCTGCCGACCGGTGACCAGGACCCGGCTTCGGGAGGACCCGCAGAGGTCCTCCATGGTCAGCCCGAAGTACTCCGCCGTGGCCGCCATGATGGTGGCGCCGGTGATCTCCGGGCCGCCGTCCGCGGGGATGAGGTCCTTGAGCACGATCTCGGCCAGCGACAGGTCGACCGGCTGCCGGTTGAGGTTCGCGAACGCCGTGACCCGGATCAGCGCCCCCTCGAGCTCGCGGATGTTCGTCGCGATCTTGCTGGCGATGAACTCGAGCACGTCCGGCGGCGCCGCCAGGCGGTCCTGGGCGGCCTTCTTGCGCAGGATCGCGATGCGGG
>JBKJVH010000130.1:0-16468 GCA_046590985.1 Mycobacteriales bacterium | reverse complement strand
CACTGAGTCAGGGTAGCGGCGGTCACCTGGACCGCGAGGAAGTGCAGTTCGATCACCGGCATATGGCGGGCGGCGAACCGCTGAGAGGTGCCGCTACACCACCCGGCATATGCCGGTGATCGGGGCGGCTACACCACCCGGCATATGCCGGTGATCGGGGCCGTTACCCAAGATCATTTTGGAGCCGGGCGAGGTGGCTGAAGGTCCCCTGTACCTGATTGTCTGCCGGGGTAGGAACCGGACGCGGTCGGCGCCAAGTTCAGAGCTTGGCTCGGGGCGGCCGGGCTTTGATCCAGGCTGGGGGCAGGTCGCCGTGAATGAGCAGCGTGTCCCCGACTCGCATCTGCCGCAGGACGCTAGCGGTCAGCAGCGGTACGGCGGCCGCGGGTGTGCGGCCCGATCCCAAGTCGCCCGCCGCCCGGAGCCACGCAGCATTGTCGAGATCGCCGCGGACGTGTTCGGTGCCGGCGAGGGTGCTGAGGTAGTCGGTGGTGGCTGGGTCGGACAGGCCGCTGGGGTAGAACAGCTTGGTCCGGTGGTTGGTCAGCACGTTGTCGGCCTGCCGGCCGTAGAGCTCGTCGAGTTGGGCTTTGGATTGCCAGACGGTGACGAGTTGGATTCCGGCGCCGCTTACGGTGGAGGCCCATTGCGGCAGCTTCGGCAGTGGGGTGTTGGCGGCTTCGTCGATGAGCAGGAGCAGCGGCGGGTCGGCGGGCGATCCGGTGCGGTTGTATCTGTCGAAGGCTTGCAGGGTGAGGTCGTGCAGGACGGCGGCGAACACCAGGCCGAGGCGGCTTTCGTCGCCGAGCGGCGCGCACAGGTAGAGCGTGTTGTTGCCCGCCAGCAAGGCTTCGAGCGTGATTGTGGTGTCGTCGGCGCTCGCGGCGATCTGCGGGTCGGCCCAGGGCCAGATGGCGTTGCGAGCCGTGGCGTAGACGCTGCTGGTGGTGCGTGGGTCGGTGTTCCACTGGCCGTGTAGCCAGCCTTGCACTTGTTTGGCGGTCAGCGCTGTCCGCGGGTCGGGGTCGTCGGTCAGGAGCCGGACCAGGGGGGCGAGTTGTCCGCCGCCGGCGTCGCCGGGGCGGTCGAGGTCCAGCACCCATTTCACGACGTCGACCATGCTGCGGCCGTCGGTGTTGGCGGCGGTCCAGAGCATTCCGGCCAGGAGCTGTTCGGCTTGGCCGCGCCAGAATGCCTCGTGTGGGGCGGGGTCACCTGATCGGGCCAGGGTCTGCGCGGCTGCGAGCGCGCCGGGCAGGCTGTCGGCGGCGCGCAGCGGGCTCCAGGTGGCACTGGGCAGTCCGGTGATGCCGAGCGGGTCGTAGACCTGTACCTGTCCGGCGGCCTGCCGTGCGGGGAGGGTGGCGCGGAGCAGGTCGGCTTTGACGGAGCAGATCACGGCCGGGCCGGTCCAGGCTTGGACGCTGGCGACCAGGCCGGTGGTCTTGCCGGACTGGCTGGGGCCGAAGACGGCGACCGCGCCGCGGACCCCACGGCGGCCGCGGTGTTGCGCGGCTTCGGTCATCAGGTATTGCCGGCCTTGTCGGGCCAGCACGAGCCGACCGGGTTCGGGGCGACTGGCCCGGAGCGGCGCGAGCTGCCTGGTGGTGGCGAAGCTGGCTTGGGCCGGCACACCGAGCCGACGTCGTTGGTCGATCGGCTCCCGTCGTCCGTTGGGACCGCGTGAACCACTGCCTCGACCGACTAGGCGCAGGCTGAGCATCCCGACGGCGAGCAGGGCGCTAAGGACGAGGGCGGCGCTGGTCCAGTACAGCACTGGGCCGGGGAGCTGGGCCGCCAGCGGGGGCGGCCAGGCACGGCGCGGGTCGGTGCCGTGCTGCGGCAGTTCCCCGAGGGCTTGGAGTGCCGTGACCAGACCGGTGCCGTGCAAGGGCTGGCCGCGGTTGAGTAGGGCAGCGAGGTTCCCGACCAGCCAGTGCCCGACGGCCAAGGCGGCGAGCAGTCCGAGGACGACAGCGCCGAGCAGGTCGCCGACGTCCCCGTGGGGTCGGGTCTGCGGGCGGGTCATCGGGCGAGCGGTTCGGGGGTGTCGAGGGCTGCGGTCTTCGCGCGGCTGGTGCCGAGCGCGACGATCAGGTCGGCGAGTCGGCCGTCCTCGTCGGTTGGGCTCTGGACGGCGTAGAGGTGGTTGTGCTGGCGGCCGCGGGTGAGTGCGGTGTAGCCGAGCTCGGCGTACAGGCTGTCGTCGCCAAGAAGCAGCGCCACATCACAAGTCAGGCCTTGGCTCTTGTGGACGGTCCGGGCGTAAGCGTGCTGCAGGTGCCGGCTGGCGTACTCCAGCGGGATCTGCAGTTCCCCACGCTCGGTTTGCAGCAGCAGTCCGCGGTCGTCGGCGGCGACCAGGGTGGCGAGGTCGCCGTTGAGGATGCCGAGGTCGTAGTTGTTGCGTAGGGCCAGGAGCTGTTCGCCGGCGCAGAACCGTTGGTCGTCCACGATGGCCAGCAGCGGCCCGAGCTGCCCAGTCTGCTCGAGCCGGGTGTGGGCGCGGGAGTTGAGGTCGCGGACGTCGGCGCGGTTGGTTGCGCCGATCAGCACCTCGGCACCAGCTTGCCGGTGGGCGGTCCAGTCCTCGATGAGCTGATCGCGGAGGGCGTCGCTGTTGGCGGCGGTGGTGAGCCGGCCGTGCCGGTCCAGCTGCCGGACAGCGAAGCCGGTGCTGCCGTGCCGGAGCGCGGCGCTGATCAGCCGCTCGGCAGGGTCGAGCTGGCGGCGGTTGTCGATGAGTTCGATCACGGGCTGGCGCCGGGCTAGCGCGGTGAACAGGCCGCCAGCGCTGACTTCGGGGAGCTGCTTGGGGTCGCCGACCAGGATCAGCTTCGCTCCAGCGCTCGCGGTGTGTTGGGCCAGCGCGGCGAGTTGGCGGGTGCCGAGCATCCCCGCCTCGTCCACCACGAGCACATCGGTGGGTCCGAGGATGAGGCGGCCGGTGTCCAGCGCGCGCCCGAGGCTGTGTGCGGTGCTGGCTGCGATCCCGGACCCGGCGGTGAGCTCGCGGGCCGCCCGGGCGGCCAGACATGCTCCGAGGACGCGATGCCCGGAGGCTTCGAAGGCCTCCCGTACCGCGTCCAGGGTGAAGGTCTTGCCGGTGCCGGCGTACCCGACGACGACCTCCACCGGTCGCCCTGAGCTGCACAGCTCGGTGACCATCCGGTGCTGCTCGCCGGTCAGCGACGGACGCGCTGTCGTCGCGGCCGTCACCGCTGACGGCTTGGCGGTCAAGAAGGGGTTGGGCGGGCTGGCGGCGAGGTCCAGGACGGACTGCTCCAGGGCCAGCATCTGCCTGGTCGTCCAGGTGGGGTGTCCGGCGACCTCACCGAGGCAGACCGCGTGCTCACCGGCCAGGAACTCCTGGGCGCGGGCCAGGACGGTGTCGACGGTGGCGCCTTGCCGAGCCGCGCCGGCAACCGCCCGGACCAGGTCCCGCAGCTCGAAGGTGGCGTGCTGGGTCGTGACGGTCTCGGCGAGCTCGGTGTCGCTGACCGCGAGTCGGGGGGTGCGGGGGACCCGCACGACCTGGTCGAGGTCGAACCGCAGCTCGGACGCGCGAGCGCGCCACTCGGCGCGTAGTTCGGTTTCGCTGACGGCCTTGGGCTTGGCCTTGCGAGTGGTCAGGGCCGCCATCCGGGCACCGGCGCCGGTGTGGGAGCCGACCCGGGACATCTCGGTGACGATCTCGGCGCGGCGGCGGGAGAACGCCGCCCGCATCGGGCCGCTGATCCCGACGATCTCCGCGACGCCGTGCTGGTCGATCTCGTCGAACACCACCCCGAGCCGGGTCGTGAGCTCGTGCCGCAGGGCGGCCTGAAAGACCGCCTCGGAGGCGTACCGGTGGTGGTACAGGGCTCGGGCATCCAACGCGGTACGGCGGCCATCGGCGCCTTCGGTGACGTTGAATACCGTCCAGTGCAGGTGGATCCCCGGATCACCCAGCCGGCTGGTGCGGTGCCGGAACACCGCCCCGAAGAACCCCGCACCCGGTTCGGTGACGGCACCGGCGTGGCCGCGCCGGACCAGGCAGGCGTGCTGGCTCAGGTAGCTCTCGACCTGCGCCCGGGCGGCGTACAGCGACGCCTCCACGGCGGCGGCATCGTCAGCGCTGCCGAGTGCCCACAGCAGGGACACGCTCTTGGACGGCGAGAGCGTCAGGTCGAAGCCGGTGACCGCGATCCGATGGGTGGTGAGCCGACCGCCGCCGGGGTGCTGGCCGCTGAACACGGCAGCCAGCGCCTCTCGCTCGGCGGGGCCGGTGTAGCCGTCCTGCGCGGCCAGGGCGCCGACCCACTGGCCGGGGGAGGTGCCGGCCTCGGACAGATAGTCCTCGCGGCCGTCGATGACCTCACGCTCGTAGTAGCTCAGCGTGCGGATCTTCCCGATCGACAGCACGGGCGGGCTCCTTTCACCCCTGGTGCATTGGTGTGGAGGTTGGTGATCTGTCCGCAGGCAGCTCAGGCCGGAGCGGGGGCTCGTGCAGGCGACGGCTGGAGCGGATCTTCAGCGGGAGGCTCGAGCCGGGTCGGCAGTGTCGAGCGTGGGTGTGAGGACCTGCTCGATGAACTGCACCAGCGCGGCCCGCGGGACCCGCTTCTGGCAGCCGAACCAGACGAACGGCAGCCCGCGGCCGCCGCTGCTGCGCTCGTACAGCACTGTCAGCTCGTACACCTTGGACCGACCGAGCTGCAGCGCCTTCGCCGCCTGCCCGACGGTCATGAACGGTGGGAGGTCTTCCAACACGTCACATCACCTCGCTATGATTCACAACAGGAATGCATTGTGCGTATCATCACACCACCGTTGTCAAGCACAACGGCACGACGTTTCCTGGAGGAGCCTGATGGTCCGCGGTCGCAAGAACGCCCCACCGCCCGAAGAGGGCCTGGACAACGACGTCGACGTCAACGCCGTGGTGTCCTACAACCTCAAGCTCATCCGCGAACGCGAAGGGTGGACCCAGCAAGGCGTCGCTCAGCGGCTGGCTCAGCTGACCGGCCATGAGCTTCCGCAGGCCTCGATCTCGGCCATGGAACGCGGCTTCGACGGCGACCGTCGGCGCCGCTTCGACGCCCACGAGATCTACCTGCTGTCCGTGGTGTTCGACGTCCCGATCGCGTACTTCTTCCTACCGCCACCGGACGGCGACCGCGGCCAGCAGCTGCTCGCCGACACTCGCCGCCCGATCGGTGAGCTGTACGTCGCCCTCCTCGGACGCGAAGACCAACTCGCCGCCATGGACCAACGCCTGGCCGACATCGGCCTCGACAACCCCGACCAAGCCGATCAGGCCCTGGCCGCGGTCTTCGGCGCCGACTGGGCGGCCCACAACTGGCACCTGCACTTCCGGACCTGGCGCAAGCGCCGCCTGCTCGCCCTGGAACGCACCTACGGCGACCAACTCGATGAGGTCGCCGAGTTCCTGGCCACCTTCGCGGCGGAGCTCAAAGCCGTCGGGCCCAAGGCCTACCTGCAGAGCAAAGCCCACCGGCGCGGAGAGGAACTGCTCCCTCACGACGCCACACCCGAACGGGAGTGAGCCATGCGCGGTTCCGTCGTGAAGAAGGGCACCTGCTGGTACGTCAAGATCGAACTCGACCCTGACCCCGAAACCGGGGCCCGCCGCCAGAAATGGCACTCCGGCTACACCACCAAGCGCGAAGCGGAGCGCGCCCGGATCGACCTGCTCAGCAAGCTAGACCGCGGCGAGTACATCCCACCGTCGCAGCAGACCGTCCGTGACTTCTTCACTGAGTGGCTCGCCACGATCGAACCCACTGTTCGGCCGTCCACGTTCGACTCCTACCGCCGCAACGTCAGGCTTCACGTGATCGCGCACCTCGGCGACCTCCGTCTGACGCACGTCGACGCGGGTTCGCTCAACGGCCTGTACGCCCTCCTCCTGCGCAGTGGGCACCGGCCGTCCTCCCGCAAGGGCAAGGGGTACTCACGTGAGCTGCTCCAGCGAGGGCAGGCACTGCGCGCCGCGGGGTTCAGCTGGCAGGGAACGGTCGACCAGTTGCGCACGGAGCTTCTCGAAGCCGAGCGCCTGACGAAGAACACTCTGGTGTCCCTCATTAAGCGCGCTGCTGCCGATCCCCCGGCAAGGCCGGTCGGGACTGGTCTTCATCCGCGCACGGTCGGCTACGTGCACACGATCGTGCACCGGGCGATGCGGGACGCGGTGCGCTGGGGACGGTTGTCCCGGAATCCGGCAGAGGCTGCCGATCCCCCGCGCGCTGGCCAACAAGGCCGCGACATCCAGGCTTGGGACGCGATGACGCTGCGCGGATTCCTCGACACCAGCCTGGAGGAGCAAGACCGGCTGTACCCGCTGTGGGTGCTCCTAGCCACCACCGGCCTTCGACGGGGCGAGGCGCTCGGGCTGCGATGGAGTGACGTCGACCTGGAGGCCGGCCGCGTCCGGGTTGTGCAGACCCTCATCCAGATCGGAGGCGCGGTCTCCATCGGGCAGCCCAAGACCGGCCGCGGACGACGCTCGATGAAGCTGGACCGGAGCACCGTCGACGTGCTGCGCGGGCTGCGGCACCGCACCAACCAGGAACGGCTGCTCGTCGGACCCGACTTCACCGACCTAGGGCTGGTGTTTCACCAGCCCGACGGCGGCTGGCTGCGGCCGGACGCGGTCAGCTCGGTGTTCCTTCGCCGGGTGAACCGCGCGGGGCTTCCCCGCATCACCCTGCATGGGCTACGCCACACCTGGGCGACCCTGGCCCTCGAGCAAGGAATCCACCCTCGAGTCGTCCAGGAGAGGCTGGGGCACTCGACCATCGCCATCACGCTGGGGATCTACAGCCACGTCACACCGACCCTTGATGATGAGGCCGCGCAGATCGTCGCCGACGTGATCTTGCCGCCGGGACGCCCCGAGAGGTAGCCGGCGGCGGCGCTACCGCTCGACCTCTGCTTGGGCTCGGTCGACGAGCTGCTTGGCCCACCGGACCGCATCGCGCGCCTTGCGGGCCCCGACCATCATGACGCCGTAGTGGGCCTCATCTTTGAGGTCGATGAGCCGGGCGAACGTCGCGGCGAGCTTGTCACCGTCCGGCGTAGCCTGCCGGAGCAGCTCGGCGGCGGCCCGATGATCATCACCGCGGTGGATCTGGCCCAGCCGGATCGCGGAGATTGCATCGGACGCCGCGATCCCGGCCAGCACGGCAAGGCCCGCGGCCACGTTGAGGAACTCCTCGCGGCCGCTCTCGCCGAGCACCAGGTCCGCTACCTCCTGGTAGGCCTGCGCAGTACGGAACCGAGCGCGGGCCTCCAATCCGGTCGATGCTCGGGTTCGCTGCGGCTTAGCCACGGACCGCGCCTCCCGTCAGGCGCGGGAGGCCGACCCGAGACGGGGTCAGCACGATCTCGTCGCGTTTGACGTCACGTAGCAGCGCAGCGTGCGGGCCGCGCGTATCGCTCCACTCGAGAACGGAGAGGTCCACGACTTGCAGCGGGTTACCGGTCCAGAGCTGCACAAGCCCACGCAACCGATCGACTTGCTGGTGCCACGGTTCGGGGTCCAGAATCACGCCTTGTTGGAGCGCGGCCAGGTCGGAGGCCATCTCCGCAACCAGCGCCAGTGCTCCCTGGGATCCTCGGGACGGCTTGCGCTCGCCGGCGAAAAGCGGGTGGACCAGCAGCACGTCGACGTCGCTGGACTCGTCGCCATCGCCGCGCGCAGCCGAGCCGAACACGCAGGCGTAGAGAGGTTGCGGGTCCCAGCCCGCGAGCTCCTCCCGGAGCCTGCGCCACAGCTCCATCCGCAGGCCAGCGAGCACATCGGCGACCCCAGCCGCCAGGTGTTCCCGGTTGAGCTCGTGCACCAGGTTCCGGCCCATCAGAGTGGCTCGGACCAGCCCTTGGTCCACTAGCCGGGAGAGCGTGCGTCGGATGCCGATCTCCGAGCCCCGTGCTGCCTGCGCGGCGACGTCCCCCACCGTCAGCGGTCGGCCTGCCGCGGCCAGCACGGCCAGCACGGGACCGTCGAGCGTCGGCACCGCCGAGCGCGTCGGATCAGACAGGTCCATATCAAAAAGTATAGGCACCTATCTAAAAGGAAACCAGAGATCCCAGGGCTTAAAACGGCCTGGCGAACGCCGAAGCCGGCCTGATCACGGGGGCGCTCGCACCTCTTCTACCGGCCAGTGAGCGTGTAAGTCCCACGTCGCACACGGCGATCGATAGGCGAACTTTCCCGATCTGTGCGGGAGCTCCGGTAGAAGATCGGTAGAAGTGGCCCATTTTTGGGGGGGCCGCACCCCTTCTGACCTGCAGTTTTACTGTGCGCGAGGGGGGAGTTGAACCCCCACGTCCTTACGGACACACGGACCTGAACCGTGCGCGTCTGCCATTCCGCCACTCGCGCGAGTGTGCGCCGCAACGTTAGCAGGACCGACCGGCGCGCCCTCACCGATACGATCTGCGCAGGCGAGGGAAGGGGAGCGGCGTGGGTGTACTCCAACGCTTCGAGCGACGGCTCGAAGGCCTCGTTCAGGGTGCCTTCGCCAAGGCCTTCGGCGGCTGGGTCGAACCGGTCGAGGTGGCGGCCGCGCTGACCCGCGAGGCCGAGGACAAGAAGGCCATCGTGGCAGCCGGACGCGTGCTGGTCCCCAACACCTACACCGTGCAGCTGGCGCGGTCCGACGCCGAGCGCCTCCAGGAGTACGACGCTCCGCTCCGCGTCGAGCTCGCCGCCATGGTGAGCGAGGCGGCCCTCGAGCAGGGCTGGAGTTTCGTCGGTCCGGTCGAGGTCCGCTTCGAGGAGGTGGACGGCCTCGGCACCGGCGCGTTCCGGGTCCGGAGCGCCGTCCAGCCCGGTGAGGTCGCGCCACCACCCAAGCCCAGCGCCCACCTCACCGCCGCCCAGGCCAAGCACTTCCTCGAGTACGGCGGCAAGCGCGTGCCCCTGACCGGCACGACGGTGCTCGGCCGCGGGACAGAGGCCGGGCTCACGGTCGTCGACACCGGCGTCTCCCGCCTGCACGCCGAGGTCCGGGTCGTGCACGACCCCAGCGGTGAGCGGGTCGAGCTGCACGACCTCGGCTCCACCAACGGCACGCGGGTGAACGGCCAGCGGGTGCAAGCCGCGACGCTGACGCCAGGCGACCGGATCACGGTCGGGACCAGCGAGCTGATCTACCGGTCGGGACCCTGATGGGCAGCGCGCTGGTCGTCGCCGTCGTCAAGTACGGCCTGCTCGCCCTGCTCTGGGTGTTCATCCTGGCCACGGTCCGGACGATTCGCGCGGACCTGACCAGCCGGCCCCCGAAGCCGGGCCTGGCCGCCCCGCCCACCGTGGCACCGGCGGCCACGGCAAAGGGTCCTAAGGCACCGAAGGCCAGCAAGCCCCCGAAGGCGCGCAAGGGCGTGGCCCGGCAGCTCGTGGTGACCGAGGGGGCGCTCCAGGGCACGACCGTGACCTTGGGCGGCACCCCGGTGACGCTCGGCCGGGCCGACGACTCGACGCTCGTGCTCACCGACGACTACGCCAGCAACCGGCATGCCCGGCTGGTCCCGGGACAGGACTCCTGGACGCTCGAGGACCTCGGCTCCACCAACGGCACCTACCTCGGCAGCGCCAAGGTCAGCCGGCCGACGGCCGTACCGCTGGGCACCCCGATCCGGATCGGCAAGACCGTCATGGAGCTGCGCTCGTGACGCTGTCGCTGCGCTTCGCCGCGCGCTCGCACGCCGGGCTGCTGCGGACCATGAACGAGGACTCCGTCTACGCCGGACCCCGGCTGCTCGCGGTCGCTGACGGCATGGGCGGGCACGCCGCCGGAGAAGTGGCCAGCGCGGTGGCGATCGCCAGCCTGGCGCCACTCGACGACGACGCCCCCGGTGCTGACCTGCTGGCCGCGCTGCAGGACGCCGCCCGAGCGGCGAACGGCCACCTTCGAGACATGGTGCTCGGCGAGGAGGAACTGCGCGGCATGGGGACGACCCTGGTGGCGCTGCTGTTCTCCGGCGGTCGGGTCGGGCTGCTGCACGTCGGGGACTCCCGCTGCTATCTGCTCCGGGACGGCGAGCTCGCGCAGATCACCCACGACCACACCCTCGTGCAGGCCCTCATCGACGAGGGCCGCATCACCGAGGAGGACGCCAGTACGCACCCGCAGCGCTCGGTGATCACGCGTGTCCTCGACGGGCGCGACGACGTCGAACTCGACCTGTCCGTGCGCGAGGCTCGGCTCGGGGACCGCTACCTGGTGTGCAGCGACGGCCTCACCGGCCCGGTCGGGAGCCTCGAGACGCTCCGCACCGCGCTGTCCGAGGGGGACCCGCAGACCAGCGTCGACCGGCTCGTCCAGCTCGCGCTGCGCGGCGGCGGCCCCGACAACGTCACGGTGATCGTGGCCGACGTGGTCGAGGACAACCAACGCCCCTCCGACCCGGTCGTGGCCGGCGCCGCCGCCGAGGCACCGCAGGAGGCGCCCCCGGGCATCGCGGACAGCCCCGCCAGCCGGGCCCGGATCGCCGAGGGACGCGACCACGAACCGCCGGCCCGCGCGACGACCAGCACCGCCCCGAACCGTCGGGGGCGTACCGCCGTGATCGCGCTCGGGGTGCTGCTCGTGCTGGGGGCCGCCGCGGGCGCGTTCTTCTTCTACGTCCGGTCGCAGTACTTCGTCGGGCTGGATCACGACAAGGTCGCGGTCTTCCGCGGCGTCGGCGGCAGCGTCGCCGGCCTGCCGCTCCACGACGTCCAGGTGGTCTCGCCGCTGACCGTCGGCGAGCTGTCGGACATCAACCGCAAGAAGGTCGAGAGCGGCATCACGGCCACCGACCTGGGAGACGCCCAGCAGATCGTCGACCGACTGATCTCGGACTCCGCCTGCGAAGCCCAGCCACCGCCGGCCGCCACGGCGAGCCCGACAGCAACCCCCGCCGCGACCCCCGCCGCGACCCCGGCAGCAACGCCCACGCCCAGCCCGAGTGCGTGCCCATGACGGCCCCAGCCCTCCCGGGAAGGACCCGCCGCGGCACCGAGCTGAGCCTGCTGGTGTTCGCGACCGCGCTGGCCGCCCTCGGCTACGCGGCGGTCGGGATCGCGCAGAGCGGCTCGGTCCCGAACAGCACCGTCGGCTACGGCGTCGGCCTCGCCGCCCTGTATGCCGCCGCACACCTCACCGTCCGGCGGCTCGCCCCGCACGCCGACCCGCTGATCCTGCCCTGCGTCGCGCTCCTCAACGGTCTCGGCCTGGTGATGGTGCACCGACTGGACCTGGCCGTCGCCGAGCACGCCCGCCAGGTCGGCAACAAGATCCCGCGCGCCGACGCCCCGCTCCAGCTGGTCTGGACCACGATCGGGGTGCTGCTGTTCATCGCGTTCCTGGTGGTCATCCGCGACCACACCCGGCTGGCACGCTATGCCTACACCTGCGCTGCGACCGGGCTGGCGCTACTGCTGCTGCCGGCCGTACCCGGCGTCGGGGCGACCATCAACGGCGCCCGGTTGTGGATCCGGCTCGGGCCGATCACGCTCCAGCCCAGCGAGATCGCCAAGATCTTGCTGATGGTGTTCTTCGCGAGCTTCCTGGTGAGCAAGCGGGACGTGCTGTCGCTGGCGAGCCGCCGGGTCGCGGGCATCGACCTGCCACGGGCGCGCGACCTCGGCCCGGTGCTGCTCGCCTGGGTCGCCTCCATCGCGGTCCTCACGCGCGAGAAGGACCTCGGCTCCTCGCTGCTGTTCTTCGGGATCTTCGTCGTGATGCTCTACATCGCGACCGAGCGCACCTCCTGGCTGCTCATCGGGCTGCTGATGTTCGCCGGCTCCAGCGTCGCGGCGTACGCGCTGTTCGGGCACGTGCAGAAGCGCGTCGACACCTGGCTGCACCCGTTCGCCGACCCGTCCGGCCAGGGCTACCAGCTCGTCCAGGGCTTCTTCGGGATGGGTACGGGCGGCATCTTCGGCACCGGCCTCGGCGAGGGGTCGCCCAACACGGTGCCGTTCGCCAAGACCGACTTCATCGTCGCTGCCCTCGGGGAGGAGCTCGGGCTGGTCGGTGTGATGGCCGTGCTCGTGCTCTTCGGCCTCATCGTCGAGCGTGGCCTGCGCACGGCGCTGAGCTGCCGCGACTCGTTCGGCAAGCTGCTCGCCGGCGGGCTGTCGTTCGCGCTCGCCCTCCAGGTGTTCGTCATCGTCGGGGGCGTCACCGGCCTGATCCCGCTGACCGGCGTGACGCTGCCGTGGCTGTCCTACGGCGGCTCGAGCGTCGTCAGCAACTACGTGCTCGTCGCGCTGCTGCTCCGGATCAGCGACGCCGCCCGGCGGCCGCCCCCCGCCCCCGTGAGTCCCACCGCCGCGCGCGCGACGCTCCAGGATGCCAAGACCACCGTGGTCCGGCGCCCGTGAACCGGCCGATCCGGCGCGTTGCGGTCGCCTGCCTGCTGCTGTTCGGGATGCTGCTGTTCCAGGCCAACTGGGTGCAGGTCGTCAAGGCCAAGGACTACCGCAACGACCCCCGCAACCGTCGGGTCCTGCTCCGCACCTACGACCGCGAGCGCGGGCCGCTCGTCATCGGCAGCGGCAAGAGCCGGGCCGCGGTCGCGCAGTCGGTCGTGACGACCGACCAGCTCAAGTACCTGCGTACCTACCCCGGCGGCACCGAGTACGCCCCCGTCACCGGCTTCGCGTCCCTCGTCTACGGCTACTCCGGCATCGAGCGCCAGGAGAACGGCGTGCTGTCCGGCGAGGACGACCGGTTGTTCGTACGCCGGCTGTCGGACTACGTCACCGGTCGGCAGATCGCCGGCGGCTCGATCGTGCTGACCCTCAACGGCAAGGCCCAGCAGGCGGCGTACAACGGGTTGCAGGGCAAGGTCGGCGCGGTGGTGGCCCTGGACCCGCGGACCGGCGCGATCCTGGCGGAGGCCACCACCCCGTCCTACGACCCGACAGCCCTCAGCTCGCACGACCCGGCGAAGATCCGGAAGGCCTACGGAAAGCTGGTCGCCGACCCGGGTGACCCGCTGGTGAACCGCGCTGTCGAGCGCACCTACCCGCCGGGCTCGACGTTCAAGGTCATCACGACGGCGGCGGCGCTCGCGAACGGCTTCACGCCGACCACCCGGATCCCGTCCCCGACCGTGCTGGACCTGCCCGGCACCACCGCGAACCTCGGCAACTTCGGCGGCGAGCGCTGCGGCGACGGCAAGACCACCACCCTCGAGGACGCGCTGCGCATCTCCTGCAACACCGCCTACGGCCAGCTCGGCCTGACCCTCGGCGCCGACAAGGTTCGGGCCCAGGCCGAGGCGTTCGGCTTCGGCGACACCTCACTGCGGCTGCCGCAGCCGGTCGCCGACTCGATCTACCCCGACGAGCTCACCAAGGCGCAGGAGGCGCAGAGCGCCATCGGCCAGTACGACGTCCGGGTCACCCCGTTGCAGATGGCCATGGTCGCCGCGGGGGTCGCCAACGACGGCGTCGTGATGCGGCCCTACCTGGTGAAGGAGGTGCAGGCGCCGGACCTGTCGCGGCTCGAGCAGACGACCCCGTCGATCTACTCCCACGCGATGACCTCAGGGGTCGCCCAGCAGCTCACCGCCATGATGGAGCTGGTGGTGAGCAACGGCACCGGCCAGCGGGCCGAGATCGCCGGGGTTCGGGTCGCCGGCAAGACCGGTACGGCGCAGCACGCCCGCGGGGCCGCGCCGCACGCCTGGTTCATCGGCTTCGCGCCGGCCGTCAACCCGGTGGTCGCCGTGGCCGTGCTCGTCGAGGACGGCGGTGCACTCGGCTCGGACGCCACCGGTGGCCGGGTCGCCGCACCCATCGCGCAGGCCGTGATGCGGGCGGTTCTCGGCCTGTGAACCTCGTCGGTGGGCGCTACCAGCTCGGGGAGGTCATCGGCCGTGGCGGCATGGCCGAGGTGCTGCACGGCACCGATGTCCGGCTCGGTCGAGACGTCGCGGTCAAGGTGCTCCGCGAGGACCTCGCCCGCGACCCGTCCTTCCAGGCCCGCTTCCGGCGCGAGGCGCAGTCCGCCGCGTCCCTGGACGCCCCGACGATCGTGGCGGTCTACGACACCGGCGAGGACGACCGCGGCGTGCCGTGGATCGTCATGGAGTACGTCGACGGCCGCACCCTCCGGGAGGTCCTCAACACGGAGGGCCGGCTGCTCCCGACCCGCGCTTTCGAGATCTGCGCCGACGTCTGCTCGGCGCTCGAGGCCTCGCACGCCGCCGGCATGGTGCACCGCGACATCAAGCCCGCCAACGTCATGCTCACCTCGCGCGGCGAGGTCAAGGTGATGGACTTCGGCATCGCCCGGGCCGCCGCCGGCAGCGAGTCGACGATGACGCAGACCTCAGCCGTGATCGGCACCGCTGCCTACCTGTCCCCGGAACAGGCCCGCGGCGAGCACGTCGACGCCCGCTCGGACATCTACTCGACCGGCTGCCTGCTGTACGAGCTGGTCACCGGCGCGCCGCCCTTCACCGGCGAGTCCCCGGTCGCGGTCGCCTACCAGCACGTCCGCGAGGACCCGGTTCCGCCGTCGGAGTTCGACCCGTCGCTGCCGGCCGCGGTGGCCGCTGATCTCGACGCGGTGATCCTCAAGGCGATGGCGAAGAACCCCGCCAACCGCTACCAGTCTGCGGACGAGATGCGCGAGGACCTGCTCCGCGCCGTCGCCGGCCAGCCCGTCCTGGCGACCCCGGTCCTGCGCGGTGCCGAGACGTTCACCGAGGTCGTCCGCGCCCCGGCGCCGCCCCGCGACAACACGGTCGCCTACGTGGTCTTCGCGGCCGTCTGCCTCGCCCTCGCGATCGGCACCGCGTTCCTGGTGCACGCCCTGCTCGCCGGCAACCTGCTCGGCAACAACACCAACCTGCTCAAGCCCCCCAACGTCGTCGGCCAGACCCAGCAGGTCGCAACCCAGCAGCTCGGCGCGGTCGGCCTGCGGGTCGACAAGATCACCGCCGTCTTCAGCGACGACAAGGCCGCCGGTGTCGTGCTCGCCCAGAGTCCCGACGCCAACTTCCTGGTACGCAAGAACGGCACCGTCGACCTGACCGTCTCCAAGGGCCTGTCGCTGACCACGGTGCCGGTTCTCATCGGCCGCACCCAGCAGCAGGTGACCTCGGAGCTGGCGGCCTTGAAGCTCCTCGGAAAGTTCCTGCCGCGCGACGGCGACCTGCCGGCCGGGCTGATCCTCAACGCCTCCGCTCGCCCCGGCACGCGGGTCCGGACCGGCACCACGCTGACGATCATCGTGGCCACCGGCAACGTCTTCGTCCCCGACGTACGCGGCCTCGCTCAGGAGGTCGCGATCACCAAGCTGGCCGAAGTCGGGTTCGGGATCGGGCTGCGTCCGGCGACCTCCACCGTCCTGGCCGGCACGGTCCTGCAGCAGTCGCCCGTCAACCAGACAGCGCCGCGCGGCTCCGACATCATCCTGGACGTCGCGGTGGCACCTTCCCCGCCGCCCTCAGCAACCCCCACGCCGAACCCGACAACGACGCCCTGAGTACCCCTCAGGCGAAAGCGGACAGCCGCTTGTCCTCGACGCGCTGCGACAGTGCCGGGGCCAGGTCAAGCGCCTTGATGTCACCGCACTGCAGGAGCCAGGACGCCAGCAGCAGGTGACCGCCCTGGGTGAGCACCGATTCCGGATGGAACTGCACGCCCTCGATCGGCAGGTCCCGGTGCCGCAGCGCCATCACGACGCCGCCCTCGGTACGCCCCGTCACCTGCAGCTCCGACGGCAGGGTGTCCTCCTCGACCGCGAGGGAGTGGTAGCGCGTCGCGGTGAACGGGCTCGGCAGCGTGTGCAGTACGCCGGCGTGCTGGTGGTGGACCTCGCTGGTCTTGCCGTGCAGCAGTTCCGGGGCCCGGCTGACCGTGGCACCGTGCGCGACCGCGATCGCCTGATGCCCGAGGCACACCCCGAGCAGCGGCACACCCTTGTCCTCGGCGACAGCTACCAGCTCCACGGAGGCGCCGGCGTCCTCGGGCGTGCCCGGTCCGGGTGACAGCAGCACTCCGTCGTAGCCGTCGAGGTCCTTGCCGCTGACGGCGTCGTTCCTGAGCACGACCGTCTCAGCGCCGAGCTGCCCGAGGTACTGCACGAGGTTGAACACGAAGCTGTCGTAGTTGTCGACGACAAGGATGCGGGCCACCCCCTCACCGTACGGGGTCGCCAGAACACGACGATTCCGCCCGGTGGAGCATCCTGGCTTTTCAGGTTGCCGGGATGGCTGTCCGCCCAAGAGCGCGGCACCGGATCCGGTGCCGGGTCGTGCGGAGTAGGCCTACGTCGCGGTGCTCCTCTTGGCCGGTGCCTTCTTCGCGGCCACCGCCTTCTTCGCGGGAGCGACCACCTTCTTCGCGGGAGCTACCACCTTCTTCGCGGGGGCCACGTTCTTCGCGGGAGCGACCACCTTCTTCGCGGGAGCGACCACCTTCTTCGCGGGAGCGACCACCTTCTTCGCGGGAGCG
>JBKJVH010000098.1:0-5711 GCA_046590985.1 Mycobacteriales bacterium | reverse complement strand
GGGGCTGGACAGCGGCTTGACCTGGCTGAGCCGGTCGACGAACAGCCGGTAGCCCTTGTCGGTCGGGATCCGGCTCAGCCAGGTCAAGCCGCTGTCCAGCCCCGAGAAGCGGGCCATCCAGAGCTTCCTCGAGGGGGCCGTCGACCTCGACGACGTGGTGCACCGCAGCGTTCGGCTGCTCTCGCAGCTGACCCAGCAGGTCGCCGTCGTCCAGTATCCGAGCCTGAGCCGCTCCGAGGTCCGGCACCTCGAGATCGTGCACCTGGCGCCGAACCGGCTCATGCTGGTGCTCATCACCGACACCGGCCGGGTCGAGCAGCGCGTCCTGGAGCTCCCGGCGGTCGTCTCCGAGGAGGACGTCGGCCAGCTCCGTACCGTCTTCGGGTCGCGCCTGCACGGCGCCCTGCTGGTCGACGCCCCCCGCGCCCTGGAAGACCTCCCGGATGCCGCCCCCCCGAGCCTGCGACCGGTCCTGACCAGTGTCCTGAGCGTCGTCCTGAGCACCCTCGTCACGCGCCCCGACGAGCGGATCGCCATCGGCGGTACGGCGAACCTCACCCGGCACGCGTTGGACTTCCCCATGACGCTGCGGCCGGTGCTCGAGGCCCTGGAGGAGCAGGTCGTGCTGCTCAAGCTCATCGGTGAGGTCAACGACCCCACCACCGTGCACGTGAAGATCGGCGAGGAGAACAGCGTGGAGGGACTGCGGTCCACCTCCGTGGTGACCATGGCCTACGGCCCCGGCGGCTTGGGCGTGCTCGGGCCGACCCGCATGGACTACGCAGGCAACATCAGCAGCGTACGGGCGGTCGCGCGCTACGTCGGCGACCTGCTGGCCGGTGCCTAGGTGGCGACCGACTACTACGGGCTGCTCGGCGTCTCCAAGAACGCCGGCGACGACGAGATCAAGAAGGCCTACCGCAAGCTCGCCCGCGAGCTGCATCCCGACGTCAACCCTGACCCGGTGGCGCAGGAGAAGTTCAAGCAGGTGACGGCGGCGTACGAGGTGCTGTCGGACCCGCAGAAGCGCCAGATCGTCGACCTGGGAGGCGATCCGCTGTCTCCCGGTGGCGGCGGGGGAGGTGCCGGCTTCGGAGGGCAGGGCTTCGGTGGCCTCGGCGACATCATGGACGCGTTCTTCGGTGGTGGCGGCTCTCGCGGGCCGCGCAGCCGGGCTCGGCAGGGCGCCGACGCGCTGATCCGCATCGACTGCGAGCTGTCCGAGACGGCTTTCGGGACGCAGCGCGAGCTCACCATCGAGACGGCCGTGCTCTGCACCACCTGCGAGGGCCAGGGCACCGCGCCCGGGACGCTGCCCACGACGTGCGAGACGTGTCGCGGCCGCGGTGAGGTGCAGCAGGTCCAGCGCTCGTTCCTGGGTCAGGTCATGACGACCCGCACCTGCCCCCGTTGCACCGGCACCGGTACGACGATCGAGCACCCCTGCGGGGAGTGCCACGGCGACGGCCGGGTCCGGGCCCGCCGGACGCTGACCGTGAAGGTCCCCGCGGGCGTCGAGGACGGGATGCGCATCCGGCTGTCCGGAGAGGGCGAGGTGGGGCCCGGCGGCGGCCCGGCCGGCGACCTTTTCGTGGAGATCCACGAGAAGCAGCACCCGGTCTTCGAGCGCGAGGGCGACGACCTGCACTGCACGGTCACGCTGCCGATGACCGCGGCCGCGCTCGGCACCTCCCTTCCGCTCCAGACGCTCGACGGCGAGGAGCAGCTCGACATCCCGGCCGGCACCCAGCCCGCCGAGGTCTTCACCCTCCGGGCCCGGGGCGTCCCGCACCTGCGAGGCACCGGTCGCGGCGACCTGCACGTGCACCTCAAGGTCGAGGTGCCGACCAAGCTCGACGACGACCAGATGGAGCTCCTGCGCAAGCTCGCCGGAATCCGCGGCGAGGAGCGGCCCGGCATGACGGCCAAGGCCGGCGGCGGGCTGTTCGGCAAGCTCCGCGACGTGTTCGACGGTCGGTGAGCAACCCGGTCTTCCTGTGCGCCGACGTCTCGGCCGACCGGATCCTGCTCGGCGGGGCCGAGGGTCGGCATGCCGCCACGGTGCGCCGGATCCGGGTCGGTGAGGTGCTCGACCTGGTCGACGGCCGCGGCACGCGCTGCACCGGGGCAGTGGTCGCCACGACGAAGGACACCGTCACCGTCGAGGTGGCGGCGCGGGTCGTGGAGGAGCAGGCGGTGCCTCGCATCACGCTGGTCCAGGCGCTGGCGAAGGGCGACCGCGGCGAGCTGGCCGTCGAGCTCGCCACGGAGGTCGGCGTCGATGTCGTCGTGCCCTGGCAGGCCGCCCGCTGCATGGTCAGCTGGTCGGGGGAGCGCGGCGCGAAAGCCTTGGAGCGCTGGCGATCCACCGCCCGCGAGGCCAGCAAGCAGTCCCGGAGGGCCTGGTTCCCCGAGGTCACCGAGCCCCTGACGACGGCTCAGGTCGCGGCGTTGCCCGGCACCCTGCTGGTGCTGCACGAAGCCGCCGACACCAGGCTCTCGGAGCTCGCGCTCGAGGGCGATGTGGTGCTGGTCGTCGGGCCGGAGGGCGGCGTCTCCCCCGAGGAGCTTGCGCTGCTCGGCGGCACTCCCGTACGCCTCGGTCCGTCGGTGCTCAGGACCTCTACGGCAGGTGCCGCGGCTGCCGCGGTGATCAGCTCGCGGACTGGTCGCTGGTAGCCCGGTTGTGGCGGTACTTCTGGACGAAGTGGACGATCACGAACAGCAGGACGACTCCGCCGATGACGTAGCCGAAGCCCGAGACGTAGGTGCCGATGACGTCCCCGACCAGGAACCCTCCCACGACGCAGGCCACCGCCCAGACCGTTCCTCCGAGGGCGTTCCACAGGAAGAAGGTGCGATAGGGGAGCAGCGCCATGCCGGCCGCCCCCGGGACCATGGCTCGGAGCAGGGCGGTCCAGCGTCCGAAGAACACTGCCGTGCCACCCCGGCGGAGCAGGAACGCCTCCGTCACGGCCCAGCGCTCGTCCCCGATCCGCTGCCCGAGCCAACTGGCCCGCAGCCTCGCGCCGTAGCGGCGACCGATGGCATAGCCCACCCCGTCACCGGCGATCGCGCCGACGACCGCGAGAAGCAGGACCGTCGTGAGGCTGACCTGGTCCTGGCTGGCCAGAACCCCGCCGAACACCAGGGCGGTCTCGCCCGGGAAGACGAAGCCCAAGAAGACGGAGGCTTCCAGGAAGGGCAGCAGGAACACCGTCAGGTAGAGCACCCAGTCGGGGACGGAGCCGAGAACGTCCTCGACGAAGGCTGCCATTCGCTGACTCTAGGTCACCACGCCGGGCTGGCCACGCAGTCCTGACGCCCCGCTTCGCAGCTGGTCAGGAACGTCAGGAGATGACCGTCGTACCTGGCAACCGTGGGGCCTCCGGACCGGGATCGCACCTCGAGCAGCTGCTGACCGTCGCGAGCGCTTGCCGAGGAGACGACGGTCGCCGCGACGAGTGGCCCAGCCGTGCCGCGTTCACCGCTCGCACCGAAGGGCACCAGCCTGCTGCGGCCGTTGCAGGTCTCCCAGGCGGTGGCGTTGTTGTCGAACGCCGCGGCCCGGTTGAGGTAGCAGGAGCCGACGGGCGCCAGCGGGCGGAGCGGGGTGAACGAGGTCGCCCCCGCCGGCAGCAACCCGAGGGTGCCGGCGTCCGTCGCAGCGAGGTCGTTGAGGTGCACGAGCATCGCCCCGGAGTCGGTCAGGTCGAGCACCGTCGCGGTCATGCCCGCAGGCGCAACCAGGACGCGATCGGGCGCGCCACCACCGTGGACGACCACCGATCGCTGGTCGCTGTCGCACGGTGACTGCGTCCAGGCGATCAGCGCCGCATCCGGCGACAGTCGTGGGCTTGACAGTCGGGCCTTCCCGTCCGCAAGGAGCGTCGAGGTGGTGCCGCCGGCCTGGCGGTGCAGGCTGTCGTGGCAGCCGGTCGGCTGCGTGCGCACCCAGACGAGGGTGCCGGCGTGGTAGGCCAAGCCGGTGTCCGACGCACCGGTGGGCGGGTACGTCAACTGCCTGACCTGCGCGCCGGTGTTCCCGTCGAACAGGGCGACGTACCCGCTCTTCAGGCCGGCGAAGGTGGGTCCGCTCGCGACTGCCCGCGTCACCGGAACGACCGCGAGCCGGGTCAGGGCGCCGTCCTTGAGGGAGTAGGTCGTCCCCACGATGCCGGCGGTCGTCCAGCTCTGGTCGGACCAGGCGAGCGACCCCTGCCACGGCACTGCGGAACCGGCAGGTGCGCCGCCCTGGCCGATCTGCTTTCCGGCGGCGGTGATCAGCTCCAGCCGGACGTTCTCGTCGGCAGCCTGCGCCAGGGTCCCCGACACCACGGTCGGGTTGGTGACGGTGTCACCGGCGCGGGGGGTGGTGACGACCATCCCCGTCTGAGCGGCCTCCGTCACGGTCCAGGGCCCGGCCGCGGTGTAGCGATGCACGGTCACGATGGAGACGGTCCGGCCCGCGACACGTGCCGCGACGCGTTGCGTCCCAGGCCCGCCCAACCCTGAGCCCGGGAGGAGGGCCGCGCGTGCCGCCGGCTGACGGACGAAGTCGTCCAGGAAGTGCTGCACGAGCTCCTCGGGGTTGGCAGCCCAGGGCCGGGTGGCGGCATCCCAGGCGGAGGCCTGCTCGGCGCTCGTGAACGGCCAAAGGGCCGGACCGTCATACAGGGGAGTCGACGGGGCCACGACAGTGGCCGTGGGCGCGGGACTCGGATCAGACGTGGGCGCGCCGGTCGCGGGGGTCTGGACCAGCTTCTGCGTGCCACCACCACCGGCCAGCACGAACACGCCCACGGCGGCTGCCGCGACCAGCACGGTGGTCGGGAGCACGAACCGCAGCCGGCGTCGGCGGGCCAGCCGCTGCTGGATCCGCGCCAGCCCGTCCCCGCGAACGGTCGCGGGCTCGGCCAGCAGGATCTCCCGCAGCCGGTCTTCGGGGGTCATCGCTGTGCCTCCAGGAGGGGTCGCAGCGCCGCCATGGCGCGCGAGGTGTGGCTCTTGACCGAACCGGTGCTGCAGCCCATCGCGGCGGCCGTCTGCGCCTCGCTCAGGTCGCCGTAGTAGCGCAGCACCACGGCCTCCCGCTGCCTCCGGGGGAGGGCGGCCAGCGCGCGCAGGACGGCCTGGCGCTGCACCGCCTCCAGCGCGCCGGCCTCGGCGCTGGCCATGTCGGGGAGCGGCTCGGCGCGGTGCCTCGCGGCGACCTGCCGACGGCGCAGCCGCGAGCGACTCAGGTTCACGACGGTCGTCCGCAGGTACGCCTCGGCCTTGTCCAGCTCCCGGACGCCCCGCCACGACCCGTGCACCTTCACGTACGCGTCCTGGACGATCTCCTCGGCGTTGTCCCGGTCGCTGGTGAGGAACGTCGCGAGCCGGACAAGGGCGCGGTAGTGCGCGGTGTAAAGCGTGGTGAGGACATCGCTGTCGGACGGCTCCAGGGCCACCCCGGCACCCCCTGTGCAGACAGTCGCTTCGCTCACGCTGGGTCAGACGCGCAGGTCCCTCCGCAGGTTGTCACGTCGTTCGGCCCTGTGGTGCGGCGCGGCCTCGTAACATCGGCGCATGCCCCCCGTCCGCCTGCGCGCTCTGCTGGCCGCGTCGGCTCTGCTGTGGCTGCCCCTGCTGGGTCTGTCGGGGGCGGGTACCGCGACGGCGGCGACCCCGACGCCGACCTCCCCCCGGGCTCGGTCCACGACTTCGGC
>JBKJVH010000230.1:0-16876 GCA_046590985.1 Mycobacteriales bacterium | reverse complement strand
TTCGGCGTCGGCGGCAGCCTGTACGGCAGCAGCCTCGGCCGCTTCGCCGGCCAGTGCCTCGGCGACCCCTGCGGCCTCGGCCTGCTCGACGTCGCGGTCGCGGCGTACCTCGGCAAGGTTGACGATTTCGGCCTGGTGGTCGGAGGAGTGCGCAAGCTCCGCGGCGGCGACCTCCGCGGCCCGCTCGGCCTCGAGCTCAGCCTGGGCGAGGGCGAGCTCGGCGGAGTCCTTCTCCCGGCGCTTGGCATCGCGCTCCGCCTTGGCCGCGGCCTTCTCGGCGCGCTCGACCTCGGCCGGGGTGAGTGGCTTGACCACGGTGCGGCGGATTCGCGGCGCGGGCGCGGCGAAGAGCGACTCATCGGTGGTGCTCGGACCCAGCAGCGCGGACAGCGCGGCGGAGACCCGGTCGATGGACTGATCGATGTCCTCGTCGTCGGGAACAACGGGCGCGACTGCCGAGACCGAGGACTCGCCGGAACGCAGCGCCGCCGAGATGAGGTTGGCCACCTCCGACGGCGTCATCTCCTCGGCCTGCGCGGGGATGACGATCGGCTCGCTGGGGGCGAACGCGGCGGCCAGCCGGGACGACACGGAGCCGACGACCGGCTCGGACTCAGCTCCCAGCACCACCTCCTCGACCTCCAGCAGCCCGGAGCGCACGAGGGAGTACACGACCTGACCGGCCTCGTACAGGGTGAAACCACCCTCGCGGGCGAGCTCGGCGATGCTGCGGACGCCGTCGACCTTGCAGAGCAGCGACCACGCCTCGGGATCGATGGACATCTCGGTATCGCTCTGGCCGTTGGCCGACAGCACCGGCACGGCGTCAGGGCCGTGGACGGTCTCGGTGATGGTGGCCCATTCGGCCATCCGGTTGGCGACCTCGGCCAGCAGTGCCGCGACGGGGGTAGGTGGCGCAACGTCCTCGCGGGTGCGCTCGTTGACCCGGAACTTCCAGGTGCCGGTGGGCCAGCGCATGAGGTCCGAGGTCTGCTCGCGTACCTGCTCGCGGATGAAGGCCTCGACCACCGCCTGGTCGACGTACCCGAGGTGGACCAGCAGCTCGCCGAGGCGCCAGCCCTGGAGCTCGGTGCGCTGCGCCTCAAGGGCTTCGGCGAGCGCCTCCGGACCGAGCGAGCCGCTGGAGACCAGGCGGGCACCGAGCTGCGGCCGCTGGCCGGGCACCTGCACCGCGTAGACCTGACCGCCGCGGAGGTAGACCTTCGCGGCCTCCCCGATGTCGTCCAGCACGTGCAGGCAACCGGAGGCGACACCGTCGGCGAGCTGACGCAGGATCTCAGGAAGAGGGGTCGTGACGAGGTCGCCCTTGAGCACGCTGTTGTCTCCTTTCCCTGTACGGCGGTACTACGAGCCTTCGGCAGGATCGGGCCCGTTGTTGAGCCGTCCGGCCCAACAGCCTCAGGAATCTGACACCATGGTGCGTCACCACCCCAGTGCACCGGAGAGAGGACGGCCGTGACGGTCGACGGAACACCCGAGCAGGGCACGCGACGGATCGACCGAGTCCTTGCCGAGGACTACCTGGTCGGGCTGGCCGAGGCCCCGATCGCCGACGTCCGGACGCTGAAGAACGACGCCGAGCAGGAGGAGGTCGACCTTTCCTACATCCGGCGCCTCATCCAGGGCCGCATGGACATCGTGCGCGCCGAGCTGAACCGGCGCGACGGCACAGGCCCGGGAGGCACGCTCGTCGAAGGGCTCGCGCAGACCCTCGCCGACGAGCCACGAGGCCCGGCCCGCGGGCTCGGTCGGCACAGCACCATCGAGCCGTCCCGTGTCGACAGCCACCGCCGGTACGTCGAAGCGCTCGTCGCCGACGTCGACCTGACCGACACCGCCGCCCGGTCGAGCGACGAGCTGCACCACGCGATGCGCGTGCTGGCCGACGAGGAGCAGGTGCTCAGCGCCAAGCGCCGGCAGGTCCAGACCGTCATGGACGCCTGCAGCGCCGAGATCACCCGCCGCTACCGCGACGGCGAGGCCGACGTCAGCACCCTGCTCAACGAGGCGTGACGGTCCTCGCTGAGGTCGTCCGCTCCGGCTACGTCGAAGGCAGCCACCACGGCTCGGTCGTCGCGCTGCGCCCGGACGGCTCGGTCGCACTGGCCGTCGGCGACCTCGCGCGGCCCATCTTCCCGCGCTCGTCCAACAAGCCGCTGCAGGCGGTCGCGATGCTCGACGCCGGCTGGGAACCCGGCTCGACCGAGCAGCTCGCGCTGGCGACGTCCTCCCACAACGGCGAGCCGGGCCACCTGGCTGTCGTCCTGGAGATGCTCGACGGGCTGGGCGTCGACGCGCTCGGCTGCCCGGCGCTCCCTCCGGTCTCGGAGTCGGCCTGGCACGACATGCTCCGCGCGGGTGGTGAGGCGACCCGGCTCACGATGAACTGCTCGGGCAAGCATGCCGCCATGCTCCAAACCTGTGTCGCGAACGGCTGGGCGACCGGCAGCTACCTCGAGCCCGAGCACCCGCTGCAGCAGGCGATCCGGGCCGGTCTCGAGCGGCTCGCGGGCGAGCCTGTCCTGCACGTGGCCGTCGACGGGTGCGGCGCTCCGCAGCACGCGCTCACCCTGCCTGGCCTGGCCCGCGCGTACACGGCGCTCGTGCTGGGACAGGGCAACGAGCGGCGGACTGCCGACGCGATGCGGGCGCACCCCTGGCACGTCGGCGGTACCGGCCGCGACGTCACCCGGCTGATGGAAGTCCTCCCAGGTCTGGTCGCCAAGGACGGCGCCGAGGGCGTGTACGCAGCCGCGCTCGCCGACGGCTCGGCGGTCGCGCTGAAGATCGAGGACGGCGGTGGCCGAGCCCGAACTCCCGTCCTGGTGGCGGCCCTTCGCGCTCTCGGCGTCGAGGCCGACGTGCTGGAGGAGCTGGCCACCACTCCCGTGCTCGGTGGTGGCCGTCGGGTCGGCGAGGTCCGGGTCACCGGCGCGTTGGCTCGGGTCAGGACCTAAGCGGCGGACTCCACGGCGGTACGGGGGTGCAGCACGTACTCCGTCGCGGTGAACCGGTCGAGCCGGCGCATGAAGGTGAACGTGAACGTCGGCCACAGCGTGGTGTTGCGGCCGTTCTCGTCGAGGTACCACGACTGGCAACCGCCGCGGTTCCACACCGTCTTGCGGAGCTCGTCCTGCAGGTGCTCGTTGTAGCGGTCCTGGACGTCCTGGCGCGGTTCGATCGCCCCGGCGCCGGCGGCGTCCATCGCCTCGAGGGCCTGCATGAGGTGGCCGACCTGGGCCTCGATCATCAGCGTGATCGAGTTGTGTCCGAGGCCCGTGTTGGGACCGACCAGCATGAACAGGTTGGGGAAGCCGGCGATCGACATCCCGTACAGGGCCTGCATGCCGCCCTTGCCCCAGTGCTCCTTGAGGGACTCACCGTGCGCGTGGACGCGCTCGGCGATCGGCGGGTCGCTGACGGCGAAGCCGGTGGCGTACACGATCGTGTCAACCTCGTGGGTGGTGCGGGTGCCGTCCGGTGCCTCGGTGATGACGCCCTGCGGGACGACCTCCACGATCCGGTCGGTGACGACCTCGGCGTTGGGCTGCGTCAGCGCCGGGTAGTAGGTGTTGGACAGCAGCACGCGCTTGCAGCCCATCGTGAACGTCGGGGTCAGCTTGGCCAGGAGCTCCGGGTCGGCGACCGCCTTCGTCAGGTTCTGCATCGCGAGCTTCTGGGCCAGCCGCATGATGCCCTGGTTGTAGCGGAAGCCGATGATGTGGCTCTCGCGTCCGAGGTAGATCGCAGACCGGGAGGCCTTCTGCAGCACGGGGAAACGTGCGAACAGCTTCTTCTGCAGCGCCGGGATCTCGCGGTCCCGCCGGGGCAGTACCCACGTCGCGGTGCGCTGGAAGACCAGCAGCTGCTCGGCCTCCTTCTGCAGGAACGGCACGAACTGGATCGCGGAGGCTCCGGTGCCGATGACGGCGATCCGGCGGCCCTGCGCCGACCACGAGTGGTCCCACTGCGCGGAGTGGAACGTGGTGCCCTCGAAGGTCGAGAGTCCCTTGATATCAGGGCTCTTGGGCTCCGACAGCCCTCCGGAACCGGCGACGATGACGTCCGCGGTCCAGCTGCCGGCGGTGGTCTCGACGGTCCACCGCTGGGTCGTGTCGTCCCAGTTCGCGGCCAGCACCTCCGCGCCGTAGCGCAGATGTGGGTCGACGCCGTAGTCGTTCGAGACCTTGCGGAGGTAGGCGAAGATCTCCGGCTGCGGGCTGAACGCCCGCGTCCAGTCGGGGTTCAACGCGAACGAGAAGCTGTAGACCTGCGAGGGGACGTCACAGGCGCAGCCCGGGTAGGTGTTGTCGCGCCAGGTGCCGCCGACGTCGTTCCCGCGCTCGAGGACGACGAAGTCGTGCCGGCCGGCGCGCTTCAGGGCGATGGCGGTCCCGAGGCCGGAGAAGCCGGAGCCGATGACGGCGACGGAGACGTGGGGGATCACGCGAAGGTCCTCTCGGGAAGGCGGAAGCCCAGGGTGAGTGGGGTCATCGTGCGGGTCGCGGAGCGGTCGAGGCGACGTAGGCCTATCGACAGCGTGGCGATCCAGAGCAGTGCGAGCACGCCGAGGACGCCGTACGCGATGTGCTTGAGGAGGGGCGAACCACCGACGGCCTCGCGCTGCAGGATCTGCTGGTCCGGCACGAACTGCCGGGTGAAGGTCGGCGACGCCGGCACCCCCGCGGCCGGGATGCCCTTGTCCTCGGGCAGGTAGACCGGGATCGCCTGCTGGGTACGGGCGGTAGCGAGCCGAAGTACCGACTTGTAGTCACCGCCGACGGGGACGGGGTGCACCGTTGTGTAGACGCCGGGTGCCTCGCGGTGAAACTGGGTGATCTGCAGGCCGGTGCCGCCGATCAGCTGGCGGCTGCCCTGCCAGGACGTGACGTTGAACCAGGCCACGTCGTCGGCCATCGACGCCGGGTGCAGCGTGACGCGGAGGTTCGCGGTGTCGGCGCCGGCGGCGGTGGTGACGACGTCGGCGGAGTACCCGCTGTTGGTGCCGATGGGCAGCGCGACCGCGATGACGGTCAGCGCGCCGGCGAAGGCGAGACCGGCGGCGAAGTGCGGGGTGGCGCTGCGCTCGGCCTTCTCGGGCAGCAGGGCGCGACCGATCATGGCGCCGAGGACGCCACCGGAGACGGCGGCGGCGAAGGCCAGCAGGTAGGCGGACGGGAAGATCACCGACTGCCACGGGAGCACGAACGCGACCTGGCTGTAGGCGTACTCGAAGGCGACGCCCACGGTACCGATCAGGGCGCCGGAGACCGCGCCGAAGCGGACCTGGTTGCGCGGGTCCAGCACGAGCGCGGTGCCCTCCACGAGCAGCGCCTCGACGAGGTAGAGCGGCATGTGCGGCATCGACAGCCCGAACACCCCGGAGATGACCAGGGCCCATAGGCCGCGGAGCAGCAGGAACCCGAGGGCGGCCTGGATCGCACCGCCGCGACCGATCTTGATGCGGGCGGCGACCAGGCCGACGCCGGCGGCGAGGGCGATGAGGATCGGGTGGTAGATGGCGTTGAACTGCGGGACGCCCATGTCGAACTCGTCCTGCAGGGTCGACAGCCCGATGAGGAATGCGCCGGCCATGCTCAGCGAGGACGGCCGCATCATGCGCGCGACGAGGCTCCGGGTGCCACGCGCCCCGTTGCTGCGGCGGCGGCCCTCCTCGATGAGGACCCAGGTGGCGAGGGTGGTCAGTGACGCGCCGCCGATCATCTGGATGTGCGTCGGGCTCCAGAGCGTGACGTCCTGGCCGAAGGCGTTGTGCCACAGGTCATCGAGCGGGAAGCCGGCCAGGGAGACGGTGCCGCACAGCAGCACCAGGACGGCGCCGAGCGAGCACTGCAGCCCGCCGGGAAGGCGCACCGCGGCGCCGCCATCGGCGTTGCGGTCGAGCGTGATCGCAAGGACACCGGCGAGCGCGAGGCCGCAGAGCCCGAGGAGGATCGGCCAGTGCGCGGGGGTCCCGAAGGGGCTGGAGTCGCGGCCGTTGTCGATGTGGACGGCGACGTCCCAGTAGAAGCCGAAGCCCGCGGTGAGCAGCGACAACGAGCTCACGATGGCGGGGATGCTGGCCCAGGCGGGCAGCCCGGACTCGCGCTCGGACCAGGCCGCGGCGCGCTCGAGCAGCGGCAACCGGCCCCGGCGGTACTGCACGCACAGGGCCAGGATCACGACCGACAGCACGACGAGGACGGCCGTGACCGGCAGCACCTGGGCGAGATCGACGCCCCGGGCCGGCTTCACAGAGGTGGCCATCTGAACTCCTTCGTTGGTTATCGTGACATTGACTGTTGTCACAGTAGTCAGGGTAGAGTCGGTGCTGTCAAGAGGGAGGTGGTTGTGGAGTACCGCATCGACGACCTGGCGCGGGCTGCCGGCACCACCGTGCGGAACGTCCGCGTCTACCAGGACCGCGGCCTGCTCCCGCCGCCTCGCCGCGAGGGCCGCACCGGCGTGTACGGCGAACCGCACCTCGCCCGGCTCCGCCTGATCGGGCAGCTCCTCGACCGGGGCTACACGTTCGCCCACATCGCGGAGTTCCTGCAGGCCTGGCAGCGCGGCCGCAACCTGACGGACCTGCTCGGGCTCGAGGAGGTCCTCACCACCCCGTGGTCGGACGAGGTCGACGACTACATCAGCGCCGAGCAGCTCGTCGAGCGGTTCGGTGAGGTCAGCCAGGACGACCTCCAGACCGCCCTCGATCAGCAGCTGGTCGTGCAGGACGGCGACCGCTTCCGGGTGCCGTCGCCGCGGTTGCTGCACGCCGGCTCGGAGCTGGTCAAGGCCGGCATCCCGCTGAGCGTGGTCCTCGAGCTGTCGGCCTCGCTGGCTCGCGACATGGAGGCGTCCGCCAAACGCCTGGTGGGGGCGGTCGCCGACCACGCCGTGCTCCCGCTCACGAAGTCCTTCGACGCCTCCCTGGCTGAGGTCGGGGAGCTCATCAACCGCCTCAAGCCGCTGGCCCAGCTCGCGGTCGACGCGCACCTCGCGATGGCCATGGAGCGCCAGGTCCGCCAGACCGTCGAGGCCCACATGCAGTCCCAGAGCGGCGGCGCCGCGGCGTCGTGATCTCGGTCACCCGATCGAGTGACCTGTCGTCGAGGTGAGGTCCTACGGTGAGGGTGGCGGGTGTTGCCGAAACCCCGCGGAAGCCGTTGCAGAGTGCCACCATGATCGGTGACATGGGGCTGAGGTGAACGTGGCGTTGATCGTGGTGGCGGACAACGACCCGGACGCCCTTGACCTGGTACTGACGGATCTGGCGCTCGAAGGCCACCGGGTGCATGGTGCCGCCGACGCAGCTGGCGCCGCGGCCCTCATCACGGCGATGTCACCCGACGTGGTCGTGCTCGACTACCGGATGCCACCGGGGCCGACGGGCCTGGACCTGGCTGAACGGCTGGCCGCCGACCAGCCGGAGCTTCGCGTCGTGATCTACAGCAACTACCAAGATCTCGAGCTGGTACGCCGGGCCACCGCGGTCGGCGTCCGGTTCCTCGCCAAGGGCAACCTGCGTGCGCTGCGCCGGGCGGTCGGAGCGCCGTGACGGTCCGGCTCCGGGTGGTCGGCGTCGTGCTGCTGGCGGTCTGCGCCGCCGTGGGGGTGCTGGGAGCCACCGGTGCCCGGAGCCGGCTGGCGGCCGACCGGGACGCCCGGACCGCTGCCGCGCTGGCGGCACCGACCGTCGCCGATGCCCTACGAGCCGACCTGACGGCGGCGGCCGCGGGCGCGGGTGCGGCGGCGAAGGACGTCGACGTGGCACACGCCGCCGGCGTCGTGTCGCTGGAGGTCCAGACCCGGGCCCGCGACCTGGGCACACCGGTGCTCGACGACCGCTCTGGTGCCGGCGCGATCGTCGTGGCGCGGTACTCCGGCGTGGTCGCGCCCGTCACCAGCGCACAGCGACGCGTTGCCCTGGTCGGCTTCACGGTGGTCCCCCTGGACCTGCGGGCAACGCTCGCGGAGCAGCTGCCGCCCGCCGGCGGGCTCATCTTGACGGGTCCGGGGCGCCCCGTTCTCCAGCTCCCCGGGCGTCGCCCCGCGGCCGCGGTGTCCTTCGCCGTCGCGGTCAGCCCGACCATCGCGCCCGGCTGGCGGCTCGTCGGCTGGGCTCCGGCGTCGAGCCGGCCGGGCTGGGCCTGGCCGCTGGCCCTGCTGCTCGTCGTGGGTGGGCTCGGACTGGCCCGCAGCATGGTCGGCCGGGCGCACGCCGTCGACGCCCAGCTCGACAGCCTGCGACGCCTGGAGCTCTCCAGCGCGTCGGTCGCCGGTCTGGCCGCGGTCGTCCAGCGCAGCCTCGACCTGGCGGAGGTGCTGCCCGCGGCCGCGACCGCTCTCAGCGAGAACTTCGGCCTGCGAGGCCTGTCCCTGTCCAAGCCCACGCCCACCGGGGAACGGCGCGTCTTCGTGTTTGGCGACGACACCGACGTCACGACCCACCCCAGCCCCGACCTGCCGGCCGAGCTGGCTGCCGGCCAGACGATGGCCCTGACCCTCACCCGAGGCGGCCGCGCGCTCGGCGTGCTCCGGGTGCTCGCCGGTCGGCCCCTGCCGGCGCCGGAGGTCCGAGCGCTGTCCTCGGCAGGCGAGCTGCTGTGCTCGGCACTGGCCAACGCCGAGGCCTTTGCCGAGCAGCGCGAGCTGGTGCACCGGATGCGGGCCGTCGACGAGCTCAAGACGGTCTTCCTCGCCACGGCCTCGCACGAGCTCCGTACGCCGATTGCGGCCATCACCGGCTTCGCCAAGCTGCTCGCCTCGAGCTGGAAGACCATGACGCCGGAGCAGGTCACGATGTACACCGGGAGCGTCGACGCGAGCGCACGTCGGCTGGGCCGGCTCGTCGAGGACCTGCTCGACTTCGCCCGGCTGGAGCGCGGGCTGAACGTCACTGCAGGTGAGGAGGTGCTCGACCTCGGCGACACCGTCACCCGGCTGATGGAAGACCAGCCGGACCTGGTCGTGGACCATCAGCTCTCCCTGCACGCTGCGTCCGGGTCGACGGTTCGCGGAACGTCGGCCGCGGTCGAGCGCGTCCTGTCCAACCTGATCGGCAACGCCGCGAAGTACTCCCCTGCCGGGACCTGCATCACGGTCCGGGTCCGCGACGCTGGCGACCGTGTCGAGCTGGTCGTCGACGACGAAGGTGCGGGCATTCCCGAAGCCGACCGGGAGCAGATCTTCAGTCGCTTCTACCGGGGTCAGGGTGACGCCGTCGTCCGGACCCGCGGTGCGGGCCTGGGGCTGGCCATCGTCAAGGAGTTCGCCGGCTCCATGTCCGCTGACGTCACCGCCTCGGCCGCTCCGTCCGGCGGCGCACGGTTCGTCGTGTCGTATCCGAGGTACTCCTCGACCGGCGCCGAGCAAGAAGGAGAGTTCAATGGCGTTGCGTGAACGGTCCGCCCCCGCAGTTGCCGCAGCCTTTGTGATCGCCGTAGCGGTGGCGGTGGTGCTCCTGCTGCGGTCTGCCGTCGACAGCGGGACCGCAGCCCTGGACGCCGCCAAGCTCGCGCAGGTCCGGACGACCGCGAGCAGCTTCAACGCGCGGATCGAAGCCAGCCTGACGGGCATCGCCGGGCTGGGAGCCCGACCCTGGCAGCTCAAGGCCGGCAGCGCAGCCGACCAGACGCTGCTGAACAGCTACAACATCGACCCGAACGCGCTCTCCGGCTACTTCCTGCTCGACGCCCAGGACACGCTGACGGCGGGCGTCCTGCTCCGGCCCGGCCGACTTGGGACGCTGTTCAACCCGCCAGGGTGGGCGACCGCGAAGACCGCTCTCACCTCCGCACCGGCTGTCGTGCTGCCCGTCACGTCGTCCGGTCTGACCACCGAGCTGCCCAGCTACGCGTTCGTCATCGCGATCCGCGGGGCCACCCCCACGAGTGTCCGCGGAGCCTTCGTGTTCGAGCAGGCGCTGACCGCAGACTCCATCTTCAACAAGGAGATCTCCGCCCTCGCCGACCGGAAGTCCAGCGCGAGCTGGCGGTTCATGGACAGCGCCGGATCCGTCATCGCCAGCACGCTGCCCTCGGGGCTCGGGGCCAAGGTCCCGGACGGCAGGCTCCGAACGGTTCCGGCGGGGCTGACGAAGCTGGGCGCCGACCTCGTGGTCACCGCGGACGTCCCGATCGTGGGGTGGCGCGTCGCCTACGTCCAGAACCGGGCGGAGTTCGTCAAACCGCTGGCCGGTCCCCTGCAGAACGTCGGGTTGATCGTCGTGCTGCTCCTGCTGACCGTGGGGCTGATCCTGACCGTCGTCCTTGCCCGTCGGCTGCGGCAGGCCCGCCTGCAGGAAGCCCGGCTGCGGGAGCTGAACCGCGCTCAGGAGGAGTTCATCTCGGTGGTGTCGCACGAGCTCCGGACGCCTGTCTCAGGGGTGCTCGGATTCCTGCAGACCAGCCTGGACCACTGGGACACGATGACCGACGACGACAGGCACAACGCCGTACGACGCGCGTACACCAACGCGCGTCGGCTGCAGGCGATGACGCGGGACGTCCTCGACACCGAAAGCATCGAGTCAGGTCACTTCGGCTACGTCCGGCACCCCGTCGACCTGGTCGAGGAGGTGCGCCAGGCCGCGGACTCCTTCGACGAGGTCGGCACCGGTCACGGCGTCACCGTCTCCGCACCCCCGGAGGCGGTGATGGTCGAAGCCGACTCCGACCGGCTGCAGCAGGTGCTGGCCAACCTGCTGGACAACGCCCGCAAGAACTCTCCCAGCGGACAACCGATCGCGCTGTCGCTGGCGCTCCGTGGAGGCGTGGCCCGGATCGAGGTCACAGACAACGGGCCCGGTATCGAAGCCGAGTACCTCGACCGGATCTTCGAGAAGTTCGTCCGGGGCCGCGACGGTGCCGTCAGCGGAACCGGGCTCGGTCTGTACATCTCGCGGCGGATCGTGGAGGCGCACGAGGGAAGGATCTGGGCGCAAAGCCAACCGGGAGAGCCGACGACGTTCGTCGTGGAGCTGCCCTGTCGGGTGGCCGTATCGGGCTAGGCTGACGGCGTGGTCACTCCCGCTCCCGTCACCTACCCGTGCACCGTCCTGCTGGTGGACGACGAGCCGGTGATGCGGATGCTGGTCCGGGCCTATCTGGAGTCCGATGGCTTCACGATCATCGACGAGGCCTCTGACGGGCTGGAGGGACTGGACACGTTCCTGGCTCTCAACCCGCCGCCGGTGCCGACCGTCGTGGTCCTGGACAACCGGATGCCCGGGCTGACCGGCATCGAGGTCGCGGAACGCATCCTCACCCTCCATCCCACCCAGATCGTGGTGCTGTTCAGCGCGGCCCTCGACCCGGAGATCGAGAAGAAGGCGCAGGAGCTGGGCGTCAAGGCGTGCGTCGCGAAGACCGACACCGAGAAGCTGCCCGGCATCATCCGCTCGCTGATCGACGAGGCCCGGTAGCCCGGTTTCACCCGGTCCGACGATGCGAGGCGGCAAGCTGCGCAGTCCCGCACGCCATGGTCGCAGCGTCGTGATCTTGATCACTCGGATGGGCTAACCGCCAGCCGGGTGGCGGTCTACGGTGGGTGGGTGCGACGTCCCCCCGTCGCGCCGAGAGGCCCATCCCCATGACGTCCGAGACTGACCCTCTCCCGGCAGGTCGCGCAGCGGTCCTCACTGCCCACGCCGGGCTCCCGGACAGCCATCGGCAGGTGCTGGCGCTGGCCAGAGCCGGCCACAGCTTCGAGGCCATCGCCGAGCGGTCCGGCTTCCCGGCCCGGACCATCAGCAGCTGGGCGCTCCAGGCGCTCTGCGCGCTGAGCCGGGCCCGGCTGGCGGCTGAGGCGGTCGCCGTCAGCTGATCGCTCGTCCGACAAGGCCAACCGGGGTCGGCGAACGAACGCTGAGCATGAACACCCTGAGGAACCGGTTGCGCCCCCGCGCGCTGGTGCACGCACTGGCCGTCCTCACAGGTGTCGGAGTGCTTCTGGGCGCCGTGGCAGGGCTCCTGCTCACCCCTGGACTGGCCGCCGGTGTGCTTCTCGGGTTCGGGCTGCTCCTGCTGGCCGCGCGGCTCTTCCGCCCGACCCCCGCGGCGCCCGCCAGGCCGCGGGTCGAGACGACCTACGACGGCGTCCGCGTGGTCGGTGTCGACCGACTGCGCGGTGGGCAGCTGACGCTGTCCCTCGTCTGGGACGCCCGGCACCGCATCGAGCTCGACGACGCCGGCGTGCCGGCGGGCGTCACCCCCCAGGGCCCCGGTCACTCCGTGCTCACGCTGTCCCCCCGCCAGTTCGATGGCGCCGATCCCGTACGGGCGCTGCGCGACCTGGTCGGCTGCGACCTGTCCTTCGTGGAGCAGGAGCAGGTGGGCCGCACCCGCCGGGTGCTCGCGGGGCCGCACGGTGTGGTCTTGGACCTGCGCGCCTAGCAGCGGTTCGAAGTACGGGCAACGGCAGGAGCCTCGCGTGGTTCGCGGGTCCGCCACACCCATGCCGATGCCGATACCCTTGTCGGCCGTGGAGCCCTGGGTGCACCGGTCGTCGGGTCCATCGGCGCTGCGGACCGGGCGTCGACGGAACCGGACCTCCGCCTGTGGCGAGGGTCACCCAGTCCCTGCTAGCAGAGTGCTTGCAACTGCTAGCACCCTGGACTAATGTTGTTCCTGTCAGCAGCTCAAACCGCTCACCGGAAGGAGCATCCCGTGGCAGGAATCGAGATCACCAAGCTCGGAGACTTCATCCGGGAGCAGCGCGAGACCGCCAAGATCTCGCTTCGCGAGCTCGCCAAGTCGGCCGGCGTCAGCAACCCCTACCTCAGTCAGATCGAGCGGGGCCTGCGCAAGCCGAGTGCCGAGATCCTGCAGCAGATCGCCAAGGGCCTTCGCATCTCCGCGGAGACGCTCTACATCCAGGCCGGCATCCTCGCCCAGCGCGAGGCCAGCCCCGTCGTGGATGCGGTCCTCGCCGACGCGACGCTGACCGAGCGGCAGCGCCAGGTGCTGCTCGAGATCTACGACAGCTTCCGCAAGGACAACACCTCCTCTGCAGCCCCTGAACCGGCTGTCGAGGATGCGCCCACCACCACCCCAACGCCTCTGGAGGCATCCTCATGAGCACCCTCACCGACAAGCTCCCCACCGTTAAGCTTCCCGAGATCAAGCTCCCCGAGATCAAGGCGCTCGACCTCGACGAGGCCCGCAAGCCCGTCCACGCTGCCGTCGGCGTCGTCGACCTCTACGTGGAGCAGGTCAAGGAGCTCCCCGCCCAGGCCAAGAAGATCCAGGCTGACCTGACCGCCAAGTTCGAGGCCCGTCGCACCGCCGGCACCGCTTCGGTCAAGGCCGTCCCGGCCCAGCTGAAGGCGCTCCCGACCGAGGCGAAGAAGCTCCGCACCGAGCTCGAGGCGCGCCTCGACAAGGCCACCGCGTACTACGGCGAGCTCGCCGTCCGTGGCGAGAAGCTCATCGGCCAGATCCGTCGCCAGCCGGCGACCGAGGCTGCCATCGCCGAGGGCAAGGCCGCTGTCAAGAAGGCCGAGGCGAGCGCCAACTCCGCGAAGCGCTCCGTCAAGGCTGCCGAGAAGGCCGTTGTGGACGGCGCCGAGAAGATCGGCTAGTCACCACTGCTCCCTCTGCGACCCCCGCGCCCGCTGCCTCGTGCAGCCGGCGACGGGGGTCGCGGCGTTTGCGAGAATGGACGCATGCACCCGCTGGCGTTCGACCTCGTGAACTTCAACCAGGGCAACTTCCTGCTCACCGCGATCGGGTTCGGGCTCGTGGCGCTGAAGGCCTGGGCCCTCGTTGACTGCGCCACACGCGGCACCGCTGCCTTCCCCGCCCAGGGCAAGCTCACCAAGCCGACCTGGCTGGCGATCCTGGCCGTCGCGCTGCTCGCCGGTCTGTACTTCAGCGTGCTGAGCCTGTTCTCCCTGGCCGGCACGATCGCAGCGATCGTCTACCTCGTGGACGTCCGGCCGGCTGTCTCCGGCGCAGCCAGTCCCTGGTGATCACCGGCGCCGGTGCGCCCGTCACGGTCGTCGCGCACGGCCTCGGAGCCTCGATCTCCGAGACCCGGCCGTTGCTCAGCGGCGTACCCGGCACCAAGGTCTTCTTCCAGGCGCGCGGGCACGGTGACGCCCCGGTGCCGCTGCACCCGGGGTACGCCGAGCTCGCCGCCGACCTGACCGGGATCGCGGACTCCCGCCGCGCGACCCAGGCCCTCGGGGTGTCACTGGGCGCCCACACGATCCTGCGGGCCATGACCGAGGGTCGGCCCTTCGACCGCGTCGTGCTGTTCCTGCCGGCCGCGCTCGACACCGCCCGTGACCCCAACGGGGTACGCCGCCTCGCGCACCTCACGACCGCCCTGGGCAACCGCGACCTCGCTGCTGTTCAAGCCCTCGTCCGCGCCGAGCTGCCGCCGGACGTGGACGCCGAGCCCTACGTCGCGTCGCGGGCGGCGTTCCTGCTGGCGTCGCCCGGCTTGCCGGCGCTGCTCGCGGCGCTGGCGGACGACCCGCCCGTACCCGATCGAGCCGCGCTCTCCGCGGTGACGGCCGACGTGCTCGTCCTGGCCCAGGAGGGCGATCCGCTGCACCCGGCGGCCGTCGCCCGGGAGCTGGTGGCGCTGCTGCCCACCGCCAGGCTGGTGGTGTTCGACCGGCCAGGGGCGGTGTTCCACGAGCGGGCCCGCCTCCGGGAGCTGATCTGCGCCCACCTCAGCCGCTTGAGCCCCCCCGTAAGCCCCCAACCCGAGTGATCCACGGAACCGGAGCAATCCCGAGCTGGCCGGATCGCCTTGCTCCGCTTCCGTGGATCAGCGGGTAGCGGGGGGCGCGCGCCCGGTTTGCGGCTTTCGGCCAGCTGGGTGCAGGCGCCTGCTCCGGCCGGCCCTCCCGCAGCGCCGAAAAAGGTCCGACAACTACGTCACAGCTCGTCCGTTGGTGTCTGGTTTTGGACCTCACCCGGGCGGGTGAAGCACCGGTGTGGCCGTCACCAGCCTGGACGGGGCTCGTTGCTTGGAGTGTCGCCGCAACCCCAACCCAGAAGGAACCACCCACCATGACGCACATCGCCACCGTCACCGCCGACCTCGAGCTCCGCCTGGTCGTCCCGGGCGGCCCGTCGCTCCCCGTCGTCGCCGGTCTGCGTTACGACAGCAACGACCCGTGGGCGGTCCGCGTCGCCTTCCAGACCGGTGGCGAGGGTGACGGCATCGTCGAGTGGATGTTCGCCCGCCAGCTCCTCACCGACGGTGTCGCCCAGGCCTGCGGCGACGGCGACGTCCGCGTCTGGCCGGCCCTGCACGGCACGGAGCGCGTCGTCAACCTCGCGATGGCCTCCCCCTCCGGCTCGGCGCTGTTCGAGATCGACCGGGACGCCCTCGTGACGTTCCTCCAGCAGACCTACCTCGCCGTTCCCACAGGCAGCGAGTCCGAGGTCGTCGACCTCGACGCCGAGCTCGCCCAGCTGCTGGCCCGCTAGCTGCCCGTGAGCCGGTCGCCAGGCGGCGACTTCGGGCACCGGCCCACCGCAACGATCGAGACCCCCGACAACGGCGTCGGGGGTCTCGTCGCGTCTCGGGGCAGCGTCTCAGGTCATCCCGGCGCGCAGGTCCAGGTCGTCGGGCGGCTGCTCCGGGGTCTTCCACCCGATGTAGGGCTTGCCGAAGACCCCGTGCAGCTCGTTGGCCCGGTCGACCATGACCTTCCACGCGATCTGGAACGCCGGCAGGTCCTGCGCCTTGATCGCCGCCGTGACCGGCGCGTAGTCATCGCGTAGGTAGGCGGTCATCTCGGGTTCGTACCGGGGTCGGCTGTCCGCCGACAGGGCCAGCTGCTTGGCGGCGCTCTTGCTGTAGTAGGCGGCCAACGGCCAGTTCCCGGCCAGTGCCGCGTGGTAGCAGCGGTGCAGCCGAGGCCCGACCTCGGCCATCAGCCGGTCCATCCCCGGCTGCATCCGCGCCAGCTCGTCGAGGGTGAGGTCGCGCTTGCCGTTGTTGACGAGGTGAGTGTGATCCACGAGGGCCACCCTAGGTCCCGAGGTCGACGCCGACGACGCCCTCGATCGCGCGGAGCCGGACGGTCAGCTCCAGCAGCGAGTAGCCCCGCACGAGTGGGCTCGAGAGGGTGACGACGGTCCGGTCGCTGTGCCCACGGTTGACCTTGCGGACGTCCACGTCGCACGCGAGCACGGCGGCGGCCTGCTGCACGACCTCCTCGAGATCCGCGGAGTCGCTGATCTCCAGCAGCACGGGGTGCCCCCGCCGGCGCGGGAAGAACTCGCCTTCGAGCTGCTTGAGGATCACCAGCACCACCATCGACAGCGCGACCGCGATCGCGGCCAGCCCCGGTCGGTCCAACCCGCAGGCGACCCCGGCCGCGGCGGTGACGAACAGGGACGCGGCCGTCGTCAGCCCATGCACGCTGCCGCCGTCGTGCAGGATCGCGCCGGCGCCCAGGAAGCCGATGCCGGTGACCACCTGTGCGGCGATCCGGGTCGGGTCGCTGCCCTCGACGTTCGCGCCGACGACCGTGAACAGGCCGGCGCCGAGCGCCACCAGCACATGGGTGCGCAAGCCTGCCTGTTGGCCGTTGAGCTCGCGTTCGAGCCCGACCACGGCGCCGAGCCCGGTAGCGGCGAGCAGGTCCAGCGACTGGTGCAGCAACGTCATGCGGTCAGTCTGGCGCGACCGAGGCCCACGGCACGGTCACCTCGCCGTCCCGCCGCGCGCCGACCTGCTCCCACTCGAGCGCCTCGCACATCGCCTTCCAGCGCTGCCGGTTCCCGAACGCGGTGTACGGCGAGCTCCGGTCCCACGCCTGGTCCAGCGCTGTCAGCAGCGCGTGCACCCGGGTGCCCGGCACGTTGTGGTGGATCAGCGCCTTCGG
>JBKJVH010000220.1:0-13003 GCA_046590985.1 Mycobacteriales bacterium | reverse complement strand
CTGTCGGCAACGGCATCATCGACGGGAAGGGGATCGAACCGCCTCTGAAGCCGACTAACTCGTGTGAGTCGGAGGGCGCGGATCTCTGCCGAAGCTGCGACGAGCACACCGAAGTGAAGCTCCGCCATGCTGACAACGCTGATGGCCAACTGTCCCGGCAGGGGACTGACGCCTTCCGCGATCAGAACGCTGGTATCCAGTAGCCCACGCTCCACCACCTAGGCGTCCCAGGGATCGTGCAGCGAACCGTCGAGCCGGTCCCGGTCGGCTTGCCACTCGGAATCGCCGGGGCTGTTGAACACGTCTGCAACGATTTCCCAGGAGACCCAACTCGCGACATCCACGGGGCCGAGCGAGGCGGCAGGGCGCCCAGAAACAGTGATCGTCATGCGTTCTCCCGCCTGCGCGCGACGCACCAACTCGCTGGCGTTCTGGCGTAGTTCCCGCAAGCCCATCTCACTCATGGGCGCATGGTAGCACAGATGCTACTTTGGTGGAAAGGTTGGCGCCGTACCGAGGCCAGGTGAGGCTCGTGAGGCGGCTGCCTTGAGCAGCTACGGGTATCCGCCGGCGCGGAGGGTGTGGGATTCGAACCCACGAGACGGGATGAGCCGTCTGGCCGCTTTCAAGGCGGCTGCACTAGTCCAGCTATGCGAACCCTCCAGGGTGCGACTCAGCCTAGTCCGGTGTGGACCGGCCCGGATTGGCGGTAGCAGGTGCAGTCCCGGTGCCAGATCATCGCGTGCACGAGCTCGCCGCCGTTGGTCTTGTTGGGGCCGAAGACGGACTTCGGGCTGTAGGACCCGTCGAACTCACCGAGGGTCTGGACGGTCTGCGCCCAGGCCGCGCGGGTCAGGTTGGGACCGACCTTCAGGGCGGTCTTGACGAAGATGAAGAAGTAGTCGCAGATCGCGGTGGCATCGGCGTTCGGGTAGGAGTTGTCGACCCCGGGCAACGCAGCGTCCGTGAGGATCTTCGAGCAGAACTTCGTCTGCGCCGAGACCGCCTTGATGCCGGTGAACTCGTTGCTGATCGCCAGACTGCCGTCGAACTGGTCCTTGTTGAAGTTGCGGGTGAACAGGTCACCGGCCAGCAGCGAGTAGTCCGAGGCCATGTACTTGTACTTCTTCGCGCCGGTTCCGCACGGCCCGCCGGCGGCGCTCTGCAGGAAGGTCTGGGCGGCTACGAACGACGTCGCGAGCAACACGTGGGTGACACCGTCGATGCACATCTGCTGCTGCAACGCAGGTGGCTGCGCCTGCGCGGAGGCGGCGGTGCAGTCGCTCTCGTAGGTCTTGACCGACGCCGGCTTGTACTTCGCGATCCCGCCGATGAGGAGCTTCTGGACGACCGAGTGCGACGGCTCGCAGTTGTCCTCCAGGATGCCGACGTGCTCGCCGCCCGTCAGGAACTTCAGCTTGCCGATCTCGTCTGCCCACTCGATCGCGATCCGGTCCAGCGACCGGGTCTGACTGACGTCATAGCCCTTGCCGGCCTCCATGAAGGCCTCGGACTCGGCGTACCCGTGCAGCAGCGGCGTCTTGTTGTCGCGGATGAAGCAGGTCTGGCTGTTGGCGAAGATGAGCGACGCGGTGTCGATCACCGCGAACACCTTCTGGTCCTGTGTCAGCTCCGTACAGGCTTGCAGCTGGTCGCTGTTGTCGACCGGGTCGACGACCCGGAAGAACGGCACGATCGTGCGGCCGTTCAGACCGCCGTGCTTGTTCTGGTACGCGACGTAGGCGTTGATGACCTTCTCGATGTCACCGCGCAGGTTGAGCGCGAAGCCGCTTGCGTCGAGGCCACCGATCTTCGAGACCAGGAAGCCGAGCTTCACGCACGGCTTGGGCGTCCCGCAGTTGTTGACCCCCCGGTCGCTGGCCTTGGCAATCGGGTACGACGACGAGCCGGCGTTGCTCCCCGTGGTCGACGTGGTGCCACCGGTCGTCGAGGTCGCCCCACCGGCGCCTGCCGAGGAGCCGCCGGTCGTGCTGCCGGAGACGCCGCTGGTGGAGGTCGAGCCACCGCCACCGCCGGTCGTGCCGATGACCTTGCCGGTGGTGGTCGTGGTGCCGCCACCGGAACCGGCCGTCGCGGTCCCGGCCGAGCCGCCACCCGTGGTGCTGACGTCGCCGGTCGTCCCCGACAACGACTCGGTGCTCGCCGACCTGCCCGACGAGCCCTGCGACACCGATGCGATCAGCAGCGCGATCACGGCCGTGAACACCAGGCCTGTGAGCACGACCTGCGAGCGAGCGGCGTTCTTCAGCCACAGCCGGAACTGCATTCCTGGGGTCACGAGCTCACCTTCTGGGTGGTGCGGCGACGACGTGGCGCCGTGCCGGAACGGTCGACAGCGGCGGGGTCGGTGCCGAGGTAGGAGGCCACCACGAGCGGGTTGTTGCGGACCTCCTCCGGAGTGCCGGAGGCGATCACCACCCCGTTCTCGAGGCAGTAGACGCGGTCGCACAGCGACAGCAGCAGCGGCATGTCGTGCTCGACGATGACGATCGCGCAGCCGAGCTCGTCGCGCAGCGACCGGAGCAGCGGGGCGAACTGCTCGACCTCCCGCTGGGCGATGCCCGCGGTCGGCTCGTCGAGCAGCACCAGGCCCGGCTGGCCGGCCATGACGGTGGCGACGTCGAGGAGCCGGCGCATGCCGGTGGACAGCTCGTTGACGAGGGCGTCCTCGCGGCCGGCGAGCCCGACGCGGTCCAGCAGCAACCGGGCCCGGTCGCGCTTGCTCCGCTCCCCGACCCGGACCCACGGTGCCGCGACCAGCGAGCTGAGCGTGTCGCTGCGGTCGGTGCGGTCCAGCGCGACCAGGACCGTCTCCAACGCAGACAGCCCGGGGTAGAGCCGGGCGTCCTGGAAGGTCCGCGCCATCGACAGCGAGGCGCGGTACTCCGGGGCGATGCCGGCGACGGACTGACCGAAGATCTCGATCGTCCCGCCATCGGCGCGCTGGTGGCCGGAGATGCAGCTCATCAGGGTGGACTTGCCGGCGCCGTTGCCGCCGATGAGCCCGACGATCTCCGCCTTGCCGACGTCGAAGCTCACGTGCTGCAAAGCCCGGATGCCACCGAAGCTGATGCTCACGTCCCGGACCGTCAGGGGTGGCGCGTCAGGATCCGGACCGAAGGGCTTGTCCGGCAGGCCCTTCTCGATGAACACCAACAGCTTCCGGCGCACGGTCTCGACGACCTGCGTGAGCCCGCCCTGCTGGAACAGCATCACGTTGAGCAGCAGCGCGCCGGAGAAGAACGCCCGCCACTCCGGCTTGTCGATCGGTTGGTAGAGCGCGGTCGGCGCGTAGACCAGGAACGCGCCGAGGATCGGCCCGTACAGGGATCCGAGGCCCCCGACGATGGCGATGCCGAGGGCGACGAGCGACACGGACGCGTCGAAGTCGGTGTAGCTCCAGGAGCTGTTCGCCATCCCCCACAGCGACCCGCCGAGTCCGGCGATGAAGCCGGACAGCAGGAGCGCGACGACCTTGACCGCCGAGGGCGGCAGGCCGTGCGCGGCGGCGGCCGCCTCGTTGTCGCGGACCGCCAGCAGCGCCCGGCCGGCGCCGGTCTTGCGCAGGCTTGCGAGACCCGCGACGACCAGGATGAGCACCACCAGCGCGAGGTAGTAGACCTCACGCTTGCTGGTCAGTGTCCCGAACCCGGGCAGCCACAGCTTGGTCAGCGGGAGGGCGCCGTTCCCGGTGGACTTCTCGCCGAAGATGCCGAGCCGGAACAGCCAGGAGGGAGCGACGACCGCCAGCGCGAGGGTCGTGACGGCGAGGAACAGCCCGCGGTAGCGCAGCGCGGGCAACCCGACCGGCAGGGCCACCAGCGCCGTGATGCCACCGGCCGCAAGGAGCACCAGCGGGATGCCCCAGCCCTGCTGGAGGACCTCGGAGGACGCGTACGCCCCGACGCCGAGCAGCGCGACCTGTCCCAGCGAGATCTGGCCGGCCCAGCCGGTGAGCAGGGTCAGCGACAGCGCGACGACCGCGAACGCCAGCACCAGCGCGAGGCTCTGCGCCTGGCCCTGGGTGTTCAGCCCTGGCAGCAGCGGCAGGATCGCCAGCACCCCGAACAGCAGCAGCCAGGTCGAGCGGCCGAGGTTCCGGACGACGGTGAGCTGAGCGAGTCGTGGCGTCAGTGGGGTCCGGGAGGCCGGCTCGCCGATGCGGTCGTCACCGGCCTTCGCGCCCTTCGCAAGGCCCGGTGCACGGAGCACCACCGCCAGCAGCGCGACGGCGAAGACGACCACGTTCGAGGCGGTCGCCGAGACGTGGAACAGCACCTCCTGCTCGAGAACACCCAGACCGACCCCGGCAGCGAAGGCAAGCCGGAAGTCGATCATCCCGGCGAGCAGCGCGACCGCAAGCCCGCGGATCAGCAGGTCCGGGCCGACGTCGGCCGTGCTGATGGAGCCGACGTGACTGGGAGCCTGCAGGATCGCGGTGAGGGTCGACAGCACGCCGGCGATGACCCAGACGATGCGGGAGGTGCGGCGTACGGAGATGCCGGCGAGCCGGGCGGCCTCAGGGTTGGCCGACGCCGCCCGGATCATGCGGCCGAGCTCGGTGCGGGTGAACAGCGCCTGCAGACCGACCGCGATGAGCGGCGCGAGGATCAGCGTCACGACCTGCGAGGAGGACAGCGCCACGCGGCCGATCGTCCAGGTGAAGTGGAACGGCTCGGGGAAGGGCCGGCCCTTGAGCAGCAGCAGGAAGGGGTTGCTCAGGCCCCAGAAGTGGAACTGGATCGCTCCGATGCCGAACGCGGTCTGGGCGATGCCGATGCTGGCGATGAGCAGGACCAGCCGGGGCGCGTTGAACAGTGGCTGCACGAACTGCCGCTCGATCAACGCGGCGAAGCCGGCGCCGAAGAGCAAGGCGATCAGCAGCCCGAGGACGTAGGGGACGTGGTAGTCCAGGACGAGTCGACCCAGCACCAGCGAGCCGAGGATCCCCAACGCGCTGTGGGCGAAGTTGACGAACTTGCTGGAGCGCCAGATCAGCACCAAGCCGAGGGCAAGCAGGCCGTACTGCAGGCCGTAGGTGACGCCGACCATGATCTCGCCGAAGCGGTCGAGCAGCATCTAGCTCGCCTTCCGCTTGTCCGCGCCGAGGAAGACCGAGCGCGCGATGTCGCCGCGTGCGAGCAGCTCCTTCGGAGCGCCCTCGAACCGGATCGTGCCCTTCTCCAGGAAGACCGCCCGGTCGCACAACGCCGCCGCGATGTTGAGGGACTGCTCCACCACCACCACGGTCGTCCCGGCGTCCCGGACGTCGCGGACCGTCTTCAGCAGCCCCTCCACGATGACCGGCGCGAGGCCGAGCGACAGCTCGTCGATGCACAGCAGCGCCGGGTCCAGCAGCAGCGCCTTGGCGATCGCGAGCTGCTGCTGCTCCCCGCCCGACAACGACCCCGCGAGGCTGGTACGGCGCTCCGCAAGCCGCGGGAAGCGGTCGAGCTCCCGGGCGATCCGGCCGGCCCGCTCACCACGAGGGACCAGCCGACCGCCGATCTCGAGCGACTCCACGACCGTGAGGTCGGCGAACATCGCCTTGCCGCCCGGCACCATCACCAAGCCCCGACCGACGAGCTGCTCGGCCGGCACCCGGCTGACGTCCTCGCCCTGGAAGTGCACCTGGCCGCGGGCGGCCGGCGACAACCCGGACAGCACCCGGAGCACAGTGGACTTGCCGGCGCCGTTGGTGCCGAGCAGGCCGAGGATCTCGCCCTGCCGGATCTCCAGGTCCACGTCGAACAGGACCTGCAGCTGGCCGTACGAGAAGTCGACGCCCGTGAGGGCAGCGAGCGGGGTCATGGGGGTCCTTCGAGCTGGGTGGCCGAGGGGCGTTCGATCGAGATGGCCCGGCGGTTCAGCACGAGCGCGCACCCGGAGCACCTGAGCTCCGGGGTGAACGGGTGATCCCGGTGCTGGGCGAGCAGCGTCGGACCGTCGGGCGCCGGGTGCCAGCGCTCCCCCCAGGCGACGAGGTGGCAGACCGCAGGGAAGAAGTCCAGGCCCTTGGTCGTCAGCGCATAGTCGTCGTCGAGGACGCCGAGGGTGACGAAGCTGCGCAGCCGCTCGGCCACGATGCTGGGCGGCGCACCGAGCATCGCCTCGAACTCGGTGAACCGCTGCGCCCCCAGGAACGCCGCCCCCAGCAGCGCGCTGGACCAGCGGCTGCCCATCAACGCCATCGTCTCGGGGAACAACCCCGGCCCGTCGACCCGGACGGTCCCGGCCCGCCTCCTGTTCGCCCCCGTCGGTACGGCCCGGGCGAGGTCACCGGCCGGCCCCTGGCTGATCTCGACGTCGGTGGCTGTCACGGGGGCGGAGCAAGCGGCGCAGGACAGCACCGGGGTGAAGACCGCACCGCAGTCCTGGTGCCGCATCGCCGGCAGCGACGCGCCCTGGACCCAGCGCTGCTCCCACGCCCAGATGCACAGCAGCAGCGACCACAGGTCCTTGCCCGACGAGGTCAGGCCGTACCCGTCCGGTCCCTTCACCAGCACCCCGGCCTCGGTCAGCGCCGCGAGCCGGGAAGCAAGCACAGTGGGCCCGATGCCCAGCGCATGTTGGAAGTGCGAGTACCGCCGGACGCCCTGCAGCGCCTGTTGGACCAGCAACAGGTTCCACTCGTCGCCGAGCAGCCCGAGGCTCGCCCCGATCGCGTTCGGGGTGAGAAGTGCCGCCGTCACAGCGCCGTCGAGGGGGCCCAGCACGAGTGCGTGCCGGAGGAGATCCGCTCCGGCAGCCGGATGCGAGCGACCAGGTCGAGGTCCTGCGCGGTGAGGATCAGCGCATCGCTGCAGTCGTTGTTCAGGTCAGTCGTGAACGTCAATAGGTAGCCGTCATCCTCGGCCGTCGCGCCGGGTCTGGGTGCCATCGGCGTCTCGCTGCCGAAAACCCCTTCCCCGAAGGAGAAGCACTTCTGGGCCCCGGTGTGCAGGTCGTGCTTGACGATGCCGTCGAACAGGAACCACCCCGGGTGGCCCGTCATGTTGTAGGTGTAGCGGTAGGGCTGTCCGCCGTAGCGGGCGTTGATCATGCCGAACTCCATCAAGGTGTCGGACAGGTCCTGCTCCGTCACGGCACCGGTCGTCAGGTTGAGCCGCCAGCGCCGGAGCGTGGGCTGCAGCGTCTGCAGGTCGATGTGCCGGTAGAAGCTGCGGTACCAGTCGTCGCCCTCCTGCTTGCGCGGCGAGGGGTTCCCCTGCGCGAAGCCGTCCAAGACGATCTCGTCACCCTCCTCGAAAGCGTTCGTGAAGTGCAGCGCGTACGTGGCTTCGGCTTCGAACCACTGCACCTCGGTGCCGAAGCGCGGGATAACCCCGAACCGCGACGGCAGGTCGGGGAAGTAGCGCGGCAGGTGGATGTCCTGCTTCAGCATCGACGGGTCCCAGAACAGCGGGAAGTCGTTGAGGATGCTGAAGTTCTCGGTGTAAGCCATGTCGTGCGGCAGCCGAGGACCGGGCAGCGGGACCGGCACCCAGTGCACCAGTGCACCTTCCGGAGAGACCACCCCGTAGTGCATGTAGGGCGCCTGCTTGCCGTAGTTGAAGACCAGCATCTCGCCGGTCCGCTCGTCGACCTTGGTGTGCGCGCTGATCCCCTCCGGCGGCACCCACGACTCCGGCCCGAGCTGCTCGAGGGTGACCGGATCCAGGCCGTACAGGTCCCCGCACATCCAGAAGCTGGTGAGGGCCTTGCCGCGGTGCACCACGACGTCGGTGGAGGAGGAGTCCTTCATCCGGCCACGGGCGCCCCAGCCGTCGGGGCGCAGCGAGTTCGCGGGCATGTCGAGCATCCCGGTCCAGAGCGGACCGGCGGCCTCCTGCTCGGCGAGGAACCCGGCCGTCCTGATGAACCGGTTGCGGTAGCTCGCCTTCCCGTCGGCCAGGTGCAGCTGGTGGAGCATGCCGTCCCCGTCGAAGGGGTGGTACATCCCGATGCTCGGGTGCACCGGGTTCTCGGTGTTCCGGAGGTAGATCCCCTGCAGGTCAAGGGGAATCTCGCCCTCGACCACCTCGAGGTCGGTGGCATCCCACTCGGCGAGGTTGGGCTGCCAGGCGCCGGAGCGGTAGGGGTGGTCGTCGTCCGCGGGCAGTGTCGCGAGCGGGGCGGAGACGCGGGTCGCCGGCATCAGACCCCGACCACGAAGGAGACCGTGGTGGTGGTCGAGCCGCCGATGTTCAGCGTCCCGTAGGTGCGGGCGCCCTCGACCTGCATCTCGCCGGCCTGCCCGGTCACCTGCTTCATCGCGTCGAGCACCATCCGTACGCCGGTGGCACCGACGGGGTGGCCCAGGCCGATCAGGCCGCCGGAGGCGTTCACCGGGAGCTGGCCGTCCTTCTCGAGCATCCCGGACTCGATCGCCTTCCAGCTCTCGCCGGGGCCGGTGATCCCGAAGTGGTCGATCGCGAGGTACTCACTCGGCGTGAAGCAGTCGTGCGTCTCGATGCCGTCGAGCGCCCACACGTCGGCGATCCCGGCACGCCGGAAGGCATCGGTGATGGTCTGCCGGACGTGCGGCATGACGTACTCCGAGGTGGCGTCCAGCTTCGCCCGGTACGGCAGACCGACGGTCCGGTGGCCCCACCCCTTGAGCGCGACCGGCGTGCAGCCGGTGCGACGGGCCCACTCCTGCGCGAAGGCCGCTCCGGCAAGCACGACGCCCGCACCGCCGTCGGTGACCTGCGAGCAGTCGGTCCGCCGGATCGTCCCCGCCACCACCGGGTTGGCGTCGTCCTCCCCGAACTCGGTGACGTTCCAGGTACGGGTCTGCGCGTTGGGGTTGGCCCTGGCGTTGCGGTAGTTGAGCTCCGCGATCCCTGCCAGATGCTGGTGGTCCAGGCCGTAGCGCCGGTCGTACTCCTGGGCCAGCAGGTCGAACTGGTGCGGCCACATGAACGGCACGTCGGTGTCCTCGTGACCGTGCCAGGCGGCCGCGCCGAGCAGGCGGGCGGCCTGGTCGCCGGGCACGTTCTTCTCCTGCTCGACCCCGAGGACGAGTGCCACGTCGTACCGGCCGGCCTCGATCTCGGCGCCGGCCGCCAGGATCGCCAGACCCCCTGAAGCGCAGGCGGCTTCGTGCCGCATCGCGGGGATGCCCCACAGTGCCGGCTCGATGGTGGCGGGCATCGCGCCCAGCTGGCCCTGGTTGTTGAACAGCTGACCGAAGGCGTTGCCGACGTGGATCGTCTCGACCTGCGCGGCCTCGACCCGAGCGTCGGCGAGCGTGTCGCGGACGACGTCGCCGACCAGGTCGCTGACGTCCAGGCCCTCGCGGGCGTAGTTGCGCGCGAAGTCGGTCTGCGCGCCACCGAGCAGGTAGAGCGTCATGCCGACACCTTCACCTTCCGCTTCGGCAGGGGGACGAACGCGCTGGTGGACAAGATGTAGTCGAGGTACTTCGGCTTGGTCTTCTTCAGCGAGCTCTCGAGCAGCCCGACGCCGCTGACCTTGAGCAGGAAGAAGGTGATGACCAGTGGACCGAAGGCCGCGAAGGCGGTCGGCACGTTCGACACCGCCAGCAGGAACAACCCCCACCAGGTGCAGGTCTCGCCGAAGTAGTTGGGGTGCCGGGTGTTGTGCCACAACCCCTTGTCCATGACCTGGCCGTGGCTGGCCGGATCAGCCTTGAAGCGGGCGAGCTGGAAGTCGGCGGTGCTCTCGAAGGCGATTCCGAACACGGCCAGCGCCACCCCGAGCCAGTTCACGACGGTCAGGTCGTCGCGGTAGACCTGCCCGAGCTGTACGGGCAGCGCCGTGATCGTGAGGACGAACGCCTGGATGAGGAAGACCCGCCGCCAGATGAAGACCTTCTCGCTGCCGCTCTTCCGGGTAGCCAGGATCTTCTGGTAGCGCGGGTCCGGGCCGGTCTTGCGCCACCGCCACAGCAGGTAGCCACCGAGCCGGAAGCCCCAGAGCGCGCACAGCCCGAGCAGCAGACCCTTCCGGGTCGGGTCGCCGTCGGTCTGCAGGAAGCTCGAGAACGCGATGATGACGAACCCGATCCCCCAGAAGGCGTCGATGTAGCTGGGGTCCCGGGTCGTGAAGGACGGGATCGAGATGAGGGTCATCACCCCGATCATCACCAGCAGGTTGATGCCGAACAGGCTCCAGATCTCGCCGGTCATGTTGCTCCTCGCGCCAGGGTCACTACGCTAACTGTAGCGATGCGGGGAGCCGTCGTCGAGTCGAGGAACTTCGGATCGGACCGGTTGATCTGGCCGAAAGGGCGCACTCACCCGTCAAGACAGACACCGACGACGGGGGCAGCAGATGGCTCGCACCACAGCACTGGGGCTCGCCGCCCTCGCCCTGACGGCGTCCGCATGCACGTCCGGCGGGGCGGCCACACCCGCCCTGCCGGGACCCACGGCGGCACCGACGACCAAGCCCGCGACAGTGCGGCCGCGCCCGGTCGCGGCGGCGCTCACCGGCTTCCGGGACTGCCCTGCGATGCTCACTGCGCTTCGGAAGCAGGCGCTGTCGGAGGTGACCGCCTACGGGTTGGACAGCGGCTACGGGTACGGCGGAGGCTTCGGCCGCCGGGTCGCCGGTGGTCCGGTGCCCGCAGGTGCGCTCGGCAGTGCGGGCGGGGCGGCGGGCGGCGGCACCGGTGGCGGGGCGCCCGTCACCGCACCCCGAGCCGCTGCTCCCCAAGCGCCGCAAGGCTTCTCGGGAACGAACAACCAGGAGGCCGGAGTCGACGAGCCGGACGCCGTCAAGACCGACGGCAAGGTGATGGTGCTGACCCGCGGCTACCCGTCGGTGCTCCAGGTGCTCGACGTCAGCGGCAGCCACCCGAGCCTGCTCGGCAAGCTGCCGCTTGCGCTCGACGGCGGCGCAACCCTGATGCTCACCCGCGAGACCGTCATCGCCCTCGGTCAGCGGTCCGGCAGCCGTGGCCCGACGACCGTTGCGGAGGTCGTGAGCATCACCGACCCGGCGCACCCCAGGCTGGTCCGGACGTTCGACGTCGACGGTCAGCTGCTCGACGCGCGGTTCGTCCACGACCGGGTCGTGCTCGTGACGCAGACCGCGCCGGTGCTGCCGTTCGTCTACCCGCAGAGCGACACCCCGAGCTCGCGCCTGCAGGCCTTGCAGACCAACCAGCGGGTCGTCCGCGGCGCCGCGTCGAGCGACTGGCTACCGGCGGTGCGCGTGACGCCCGGCGGGACGACGTACCGGGCGCAGTGCAGCCAGGCGGTGCAGCCAGGCGTCCCCTCGGGGACCTCGACCACCTCGATCGTGACGCTCGACCCGGCCGCGAGCACGCCGACCCAGCACCGCACCATCGTCGGCGGCAGCTCGGTCCTGTACGCGAGCGAGTCCGCGCTCTACCTCGCGACCACATCCTGGAAGGGCCGGCAGCGGCTGGCCCGGGGCAGCGGTCTGGGGGTCAGCACCGACCTGCACGGGTTCGGGCTCACCGACCCCGATCACCTGTCCTACCTGGGATCTGGCTCCGTCGCCGGGTCACTGACCGACCAGTACTCGCTGTCGGAGGACAAGGGCTACCTGCGGGTCGCGACCACGATCGGCGACCCGGTCCCGCCGACCGGTGAGGGCGTCCAACCGGCGGTCGGGAACCTGTCCGACAACCGCGTCACGATCCTCAAGCCGACCAACGGGGTGCTCGCCAAGGTCGGCGAGCTCACGGGCCTCGGCAAGGGCCAGCGCATCTTCGGGGTCCGGTTCCTCGGCGACCTGGGTTACGTCGTGACCTTCCGCACGATCGACCCGCTGTACGTCCTGGACCTGTCCACCCCAACGCACCCGACAAGCAAGGGAGAGCTGCACATCAGCGGCTACTCCTCCGCGCTGTATCCCCTGAAGGACGGCCAGCTGCTCGGCATCGGGCAGGCCGTCGGCTCCCACCAGCAGCAGCTCGGCGCCCAGGCAGAGGTCTTCGACGTCAGCGTGCTCACCAACCCACGGCTGACCGGCAAGCTGGTCTATCCGCAGGCCATGAGCTCCGCCCAGGACGACCACCACGCGCTGCTGTGGTGGGCGCCGAGGAAGCTGATCGTGCTGCCACTGCAGAGCTACAGCACCGGCGCGAACGAGGCCCTGGTCCTCCGGGTCGGGACGGAGGGGACGCTGACCGAGATCGGCCGGATCCACGCGCCGACGATCGCGAACGACGGCCGGTGCTGCGGCACCGTCGGGTTCACCCGCTCCCTCGTGATCGGCGACCTGCTGTACTCCCTGACGGACAGCGGCATCGTCACCAACCCCCTGGACAAGGTGAAGCAGCAGACATGGCTCCCCTTCCCCTGAGTGCCGAGGCGGCGCTGCTCCAGGACGCCGCCGCCGGCCGGGCGGAGGCGGTCCGGTGGCTGCTCGACGACGTCGCCCCGATCGTGCACGGCTTCCTGTGGGCCCGGGTCGGCGGCGACCGGGTCGTGACCGAGGACCTGCTCCAGGAGACGCTGCTCGCCGCCGTTGCCTCCGCGCACGCCTTCCGCGGCGAGGCGACCGTGTCCACCTGGATGTGCGGGATCGCCCGGCACCTGATCGCCCGGCACTGGGAGTCCGAGCGCCGCCTCGAGCTCGCCCAGTCCCGTCTCCAAGCGGTACGGCCGCCGGACGCGCCGGCCGAGGACGAGCTGCTGCGTCGCGAAGAGGTCAACCAGGCCCTCGGCCGGCTACCCGCACTGCACCGGCAGGTGCTCGTCCTGAAGTACCTCGATGGGCTGGCGGTGCAGGACATCGCCGTTCAGGTGGGACGGAGTCGGGTACAGGTGCAGTCGCTGTTGCAACGGGCGCGTGAAGGCCTTCGTCGGGAGCTGGGAGAGCGCGATGACTGACCACTTCGAGCTGCTGGACGGGGTGGATGCGCCGCGGGCCTTGCCGGCCGACCTGCGCGCCCGCCTCGAGCAGCAGCTGCTGGCCTCCGACTCACCGCGGCCGCTGTCGGTCGAGCAGCGCGCCGACCTGGTCGCCGTGCTGCCGCGCCGGCGGCCGTGGTGGCCGGCGG
>JBKJVH010000038.1:0-38969 GCA_046590985.1 Mycobacteriales bacterium | reverse complement strand
CGCTGCTCGTGGGGCTGCAGCACCTGCTGGGCTCGTTCGCGGAGATCGGTCTGGGCTATCTCTCCCTGGCCGGCCGGCCGGCACGCTGTCCGGCGGCGAGGCCCAGCGCACCAAGATGATCCGGCACCTCGGGTCCTCCTTGACCGACGTCACCTACGTCTTCGACGAGCCGACGATCGGCCTGCACCCGCACGACATCCAACGGATGAACGACCTGCTGCTGCAGCTCCGTGACAAGGGCAACACCGTGCTCGTCGTCGAGCACAAGCCGGAGACCATCGCCATCGCCGACCACGTGATCGACCTCGGTCCCGGGGCCGGCAGCGGGGGCGGTCAGGTCTGCTACGAGGGGAGCCTGGAAGGGCTGCGGGGGAGCGACACCACCACCGGTCGCCACCTCGACGACCGGGCCACGATCAAGGCGTCCGTGCGGGCACCGTCGGGGACCCTCGAGGTGCGCGGTGCCTCCGCGCACAACCTGCGCGACGTCGACGTGGACGTCCCGCTGGGGGTGCTCTGCGTGCTGACCGGCGTCGCCGGCTCCGGCAAGAGCTCGCTGGTGACCGGCTCGGTGATCGGCCGCGACGGGGTGGTCAGCGTCGACCAGGGGGCCATCAAGGGGTCACGGCGCAGCAACCCCGCGACGTACACCGGTCTGCTGGAGCCGATCCGCAAGGCGTTCGCGAAGGCCAACGGGGTCAAGCCGGCCCTGTTCAGCTCCAACTCCGAGGGCGCCTGCTCCACCTGCAACGGCGCGGGCGTGATCTTCACCGAGCTCGGGGTGATGGCCACGGTCGAGTCACCCTGCGAGGAGTGCGAGGGACGCCGCTTCCAGGCCTCGGTGCTGCAGTACACCCTGGGCGACCCCGGCAACGCCAAGGACATCAGCCAGGTGCTGGCGACGTCGGTCAGCGAGGCGATCCCGTTCTTCGCCGAGGGGGAGTCGAAGGTGCCCGCGGCGCACAGGATCCTCGAGCGGCTCTCCGACGTCGGCCTGGGCTACCTCAGCCTCGGCCAGCCGCTCACCACCCTGTCCGGCGGCGAGCGGCAGCGGTTGAAGCTGGCCACCCAGATGGCCGACAAGGGCGACGTCTACGTCCTCGACGAGCCGACCACCGGCCTGCACCTCGCCGACGTCGAGCAGCTGCTCGGGCTGCTGGACCGGCTGGTCGACGCCGGCAAGTCCGTACTGGTCATCGCGCACCACCAGGCGGTCATGGCGCACGCCGACTGGATCATCGACCTCGGCCCCGGCGCTGGTCACGAGGGCGGCCGGATCGTCTTCCAGGGCACACCCGCAGAACTCGTAGCGGCGCGGTCCACGCTCACCGGCGAGCACCTCGCGGCCTACGTCGGAGCCTGACGTCGGAGGGTTCCCCGAGACCGGCTCGTGTCGAGGTCGCGCCGACCATGCGCCGGGCGAACCCCGAGGGTCGGTGGAGCGCCTCCAGAGGTTGGTCTCTCCCGTCATCGAGGGGCCGGCTGCGTGTCAGCACCCCGAACGGGTGAACTGCTCAGCCCCTGAGGAACGCTTCCAGCTCCGCGCGGGTGGGTGGCTCAGCGCCGGCGCGGGTGCAGGTGAGGGCGGCCGCGGCTACCGCCCAGGCGGTGCTGTCGACCAGCAGCTCCAGCTGTCCGGCCTGCTCGCGGGTCCGGGCCGCCGCGAGCCAGGAGGTCAGGAAGGCGCCGCTGAAGGTGTCGCCGGCACCCACGCTGTCGACGACCGGCACCGTCGGAGCGGGGACGAGCTGCGAGGCCTGGCCCGTCACGACCGTGGCGCCCCGGGCGCCATCCGTCACGAGCACGGCGCGGGGCCCGCGCGTCAGCAGTGCCGCGACGGCTTGGTCCGGCGGCACGCCGGGTGCCAGGATCTCCAGGTCGTCGACGCTGACCTTGAGCACGTCGGTACGGGGGAGCAGCCGGTGCAGTCGGTCCCGATAGGCCTGCTGGTCGGGGGTCGCCGACGGGCGGCAGTTGGGGTCGAGCATCAGCAGCACGTCGGCGGGCAGGGCTGCGACGAGGGCCTCGAGGGAGGTGGCCATCGGCTCGAGGACCAGGCCGAGGGTGCCGAGGTGCAGCGCGCCGGGAGGGTTGGCCAGGACGGGGGTCAGGTCCTGGCTGCTCAGCGCCGGTGCGGAGGTGCCGGCGGTGTGGAAGTGGTAGCTGGCGGCGCCGTGGGGGTCGAGTTCGGCCACCGCGAGCGTGGTGGCTGCGGCCAGCGGTACCGGCACCGTCAGTGCCACCTCCGAGCCGGTCAGGCCGCGGGTGAGCAGCCGGCCGAACACGTCGGAGGACAGCGTCCCGGCAAACGTCGTGGGGCACCCGAGCCGACCGGCGGCGCGGGCTGTGTTGTAAGGCCCCCCGCCGGGCACGGCCGTGACTGCCCCGGTCTCCTCGACGATCAGGTCGACCAGCGCTTCTCCAGCGACCACGAGCGCGCTAGCCATGACGGATCTCCCCACTGCCTCGGACGATCATGGAGTACGGCACCGGGTGCCGGCGGCGCTCGCCGGTGTCACCGTCCAGGCACGCGAACAGCAGCTCTGCGGCGAGCTTCCCGACGGCGCTCGGGTGCTGGAGCAGGCGCAGCACCGCCTCCTCGACCAGGCCCACCTGGGTGCGCGGCAGGTCGGCGAGGTCCTTGAGGTCATCAAGAAGGCCCGGAAGAACGGGCTCGGCGTGGTGTTCATCCCGCACACACTGCCGCACGTCCAGCAGGTCACCGAGCGGGTCCTGGTGCTGCGCCTGGGCAAGGTCGTCCGGGACGCCCCGACGTCGGACCTCGACGCCGACAGCCTGCGGGGGACCATCACCGGCCTCGTCGAAACGGTGTGAAGGCGCGCTACGCCGAGTTCACCGTCAAACCCGGCGGTGAGAGCGAGCTGATCGCGGGCGACGGTTCGGGGCTGACCTGGCTGACGCCGTCAGCCTGACGCGTCGGCGAACACGATGACGTTGTCGTTGTAGCTGTGCCGCCCGCGGTTGAACGTCCCGCCGCACGTCACCAGGCGCAAGCCAGGGTGGTCGAGGTCGCCGTACACCTGCGAGGTCGGGAACGACTGCTTGCTGACCCGGAGCACCCGGCTGACCCGGAACGCCGTCGTGCCGCCGTCGCTGCCGGTGACGCTGATCGCGGCCCCTGGCCTGAGCTCGCGGAGCCGGAAGAACACCCCGGGTCCGTGCCAGTCGACGTGCCCGGTGATGACGGCCGGTCCGGGCTCACCCGGGGTGGGACCACCGGTGTACCAGCCCGCAGGGAAGCCCCCCGCTGGTACGGCGAGGCTGCCGTCAACGGCGAGCCCCAGGCCCACCAGCGTCGTGTCGACCCCGATCGAGGGGATGGTCAGCCGCGGGGTACTACGTGGCCGCGGGAACAGCGAGTGCGCGGGCTCCGCCACGGCGGCCACACCTACGGTCACCCCCACGGCGGCGGCCTGCGCGGCGGCGCCGGCCCGTGGCAGCGGGAGGGCGGCCGTCAGGATGACGACCACCAGTACCGACCGCAGGCGCCGCCGGGCGGGTCTCGTCAGGACGTCGCCCGCCGCCAAGCGACAGCGCCGATCGTGAGGAGCGTGAGCAGACCCAGCGCCAAGCGGAGGCGGGGAGCCGGTCGCGTCGCTGCGCTGCCGTCGCCCGCGTGGACGCCACCGCGCGGGACGTTCGTGACCTGGTGCACGCCTTGCGTGCCGAGTGTGGCGACGGCCGCAGGGCTCGTGGTTCCGTCACCCCCGGTCGTCGAGCCAGGCGCCGCGGGAGTGCGTGTCGGCGACGGGACGCTGGTTGTGCTGGGGGACGATGAGCTTGAAGCGATCGTGGAGCTGGTAGGGCTGGCCGCCGGCGACGTGGAGGGTGACACCGAGGCCGACGGACTCGGGGAGGCCGGGAGGGCGCAGCTGGGGCGCGTCACGGTGTTGGCGTCGAGGGTGACGGCGCCGTCGCTGGCCAGCACCCGGCCCACCACGGTCACCTTGTTGGTCAGCGTGATGTCGGTCTTGGCGAGGAGGTTGCCCTGGAACGCGGTCCCGGTCCCGAGGGTGGCGGAGCTGCCGATCTGCCAGAAGACGTTGCAGGCCTGGGCGCCGTTGACCAAGGTCACCGAGCTGGCCGACGCCGTGGTGAGGGTGGACCCCACCTGGAACACGAACACCGCGTCCGCGTTGCCGCCCCCGTCCAACGTGAGCTCGCCGGTGAGCCCCGCAGAGGAGGTCGCCTGGTAGACCCCGGCGACCAGCGTCTGACCCCCGAGGTCGGTGAGGAAGACCGTCGCCGGGCCCTCACCCGCTGCCGTGTCGTACGCCGTGACGAGGTCGTCCTTGGCGCCCTGCGTGACGGCGTCGCCGCCGTGGTCGACGCCGTTCAGCGTGAGGGTCGACGTGCCCGTCTCCGAGGTCGTCGGGAAGGTCCCGAGGTCGCCGGTGAGGGTCGTGCTTCCGGTGTTGGTGACGCCCGCTCCGGCAAGCACCACGAAGCTGCCGGCGGTGCCGAGCGGGATGCTCGTCGCGGCGGCACCTGCGGACGAGGCGGCCAGGCCCACGAGGACGGCCGCCGTGAGGGCGGTGACGCCGATCCGTACGCGCTGGGCGCCTGTCATGTAGGGGCCGGGGGCCATCGTGGCGGGCTGCTTCACCCCACTCCCTCGACCAGAAGCGGGCCGGACCTAAGGAACCAGGACAAGCTTCCCGAAAACGTCGCCGCTGGCGAGCTTGGCGAAGGCCCGGGCAGCGTCGGCGAGCGGGAAGGTCTCGTCGATCAGCGGACGTACCCCCGTGGCGGCAAGCAGCGCCAAGAGCTGCTGCAGCTCCTGGCGGGTGCCCATCGTGGAGCCGACCACCTTGAGCTGGAGGAAGAACACGCGGTTCAGGTCCGCGGACGGGTCGGGTCCGCTGGTGGCGCCGGACACCACGACGGTGCCGCCGGGGCGCAGGCTGCGGAGGGAGTGCGCCCAGGTCGCCTTGCCGACGGTCTCGATCACCGCGTCGACCTTGCCCGGCAACCGGGCACCGGACTCGAACGCCACGTGTGCACCCAGGGTCAGCGCAGCGGCCCGCTTGGACTCCTCGCGGCTGGTGGCCCAGACGACGTAGCCGGCGGCCCGAGCGAGCGAGATCGCGGCCGTGGCCACGCCCCCGCCGGCACCCTGGATCAGCACGGTGTTGCCCGGCTTCAGGCCGGACTGCGTGAACAGCATCCGGTAGGCCGTCAACCAGGCGGTCGGCAGGCACGCGGCCTCCTCGAAGCTGAGCTCCGACGGCTTCGGGACCAGGTTCCGCAGCGGGACGATGACCTGCTCGGCCAGCGCGCCCTGATGCAACTCGGACAGGATGGTCCGCTTCGGGTCGAGCGTCTCGTCCTCGCGCCAGGCCGGGTCGCCCACCAGGCCGTGGACGACGACCTCGGTGCCGTCGTCGGTGACCCCGGCGGCGTCGCAGCCCAAGATCATGGGGAGCCGGTCCGGGCTCAGCCCGACGCCCTTGAGCGACCACAGGTCGTGGTGGTTGAGCGAGGCGGCGCGGACGTGGACCCGGGCCCAGCCGTCCGGCACGTCGGGTGCGGGACGCTCGCCGACCTCGAGGCCGGTCAGGGGGGCGTCGGCGGACTGGGACACGCAGGTGGCAGCAAGCACGCGCCGACGCTAACGCAAGGTGGGTCTGCTGGAATGACCCGGTGTGCACGGTGGTGGTGCGTTGGTACGCGGGAGAGCCCGTGCGGGTGCTCGCGCTCCGCGACGAGCTGGTGGGCCGGGAGTTCGACGACCCAGACGCGTGGTGGCCCGAGCAGCCGTCGGTGATCGGCGGTCGCGATCGCGCAGCCGGTGGCAGCTGGGCCGTCACGGACATCGACGCAGGCGTCACCGCGCTGGTGCTGAACCGACCGGAGCGGCGCCTCGCCGAACCGGGTGCCCCGTCGCGTGGGGTGCTGCCGCTGCGCGCGGTGCGGGACGGCGAAGGGTGGCTCTCCGAGCTCGACACCACCGGAATGGCGAGCTTCAACCTGGTGCTCGCGTCGCCAGATGCCCTGACGGTGTGGGCTTTTGATGGCTCCGAGGTGCGGGCGGCGACGCTCGGTGAGGGAACCCACATGGTCACGTCCGGGGGTGCGGAGGACGGCAAGGCGGACCGCTACCTCGCGGGCTTCCGGGGCTCGGACCGCTGGCTGGACTTCGTGCGCGGCCAGCAGCCCGCGGACGATCCGGCCGCGCTGGTGGTCCGGCACACCGAGGAGGATCGGGTCTTCGCGACCGTGTTCGGGCAGCTGATCACGGCGGTGCCGGGTGACGTGCAGCTCGCGTACAGCCGGCAGCCCTGGGGTGTACAGGACTGGACCGAACGCCGGATCAGCGGGGGCTGAGGCGCTCCAGCAGCTCGATCGGGAACAGGATCGTGCTGTTGTTCTCGGTCGAGATCTCCGACAGCGTCTGCAGGGTCCGCAGCTGCATCGCGCCGGGCACAGCGGTGATCGCGCGGGCCGCTTCCGCGAGCTTCTCCGAGGCCTGCAGCTCCCCCTCGGCGGCCACGATCTTGGCCCGTCGTTCGCGCTCGGCTTCGGCCTGTCGCCCCATCGCGCGCTGGATCTGCTCGGGCAGGTCGATGTCGCGCAGCTCGACGCGCTCCACCTTCACGCCCCACGCCTCGGTCTGCTGGTCAAGGCTGGTGCGGAGCTGGTCGGCGATCCGGTCACGGGAGGTCAGCAGCTCGTCGAGCTGGTGGTGCCCGATGACCGTCTGCAGCGAGGTCTGGGCCACCGACTGCGCGGCGGCGTACCAGTTGGTGACCTGGTTGACGGCCTTCACCGGGTCCACCACCGACATGTACGCGAAGGCGTCGACCTTGAGGCTGACGCTGTCGCTGGTGATGACCTGCTGCACCGGGATCTGGACGGCGTTGGTCTGGAGGGAGACCTTCACGTACTTCTCCACGATCGGGATGATGAAGAAGATCCCGGGCCCCTTCGCGCCGACGCACCGGCCGAGCCGGAAGACCACACCGCGTTCGTACTCCTGCACGATCTTCAGACCATTCACCAGCAGGAAGAAAAGGAACACGCCGACGGAGATCAGGACGATGAGGGCAGTGGAGGGCATGTCCCCCAGCGTGCCGCCTGACCGTCTCGGCCGGGAGCCGACGCGCCGTGCCTCAGCCGTGCAGGAAGAAGGCCGCCCCGGCTGCGTTGGTGCGGCCGTCGAGGACCTGGCCGTTCAAGCGGTCGACCGCGACCGGGTCGAGGAACAGCCGGACGCCGCGCTGGCGCGTGACGTCGTCGTGCGGCCGCGGCGCCGGGACCACCTCCATCGTGAGTCCCGGGTGCTCGTGTTCCTGAGCGATGCGCAGGCCTCCGCCCGGCAGGTCCGCCTCGGCGGTGAGGGTCTGGATCATCTCGGCAGCAGTGGCAGTCAGGCGCACGGAGGTCTCCAAGCGGTGCGGGGGATCCTCCCACCCTGCCACCGCGTGCTGGGAGGTCAAGACCCCGTCGGCACCATCCCAGGGGCGGCGGCCGTCATCAGCCGGGCTTACGACCGAGGAAGAACGAGTGGATGCCGTCGGTGGAGCGCACCGAGAAGGCCCGCAGCTCCACGTCGGTGAAGCCTGCTGACCGCATCATGCCGACGGCCACGTGGGCCAGCGGGAAGACCATCCGGACGGCGGTGTGCTCCCGTCCACGGCTCAGGCCGAAGCGGCTCCAGAGCAGCTTGCCCTCCCAGGCGACCTTCTTCGGCAGGGTCAGTGGGTCACCTCCGAGCATGATGTGGACCATGACGGTGCCGCCGGGCCGCAGCACCCGGAACGCCTCGTTGAGGTAGCGCTGGATGGCGGCCTCGTCATCGAGGTGCTGCAGCACGTGCACGCTGAAGACAGCGTCTCGGCTGCTGGTCGGCAGCGGGATCTCGTTGGCGGACACCTGGTGGAAGGTGGCCTTGGGTCCGGCGACGGCGCTGGCTCGGGCGATCATGTCCTCGGACACGTCGAGGCTGTCGACCGAGTCGAACCAGCCGGTCAGGGCGGCGGTGAGACGCCCTGCGCCGCAGCCGATCTCGACCACCGAGCCGCTGACAGCCGGCTCGTAGTGCTGCCAGTGGGACAGGAACTGAGCCCAGTCGTCGCGACCGCTGGCGTAGAAGTCGTCCTCGGTCCAGCCGTCCTGCTGCTTCTGCGGCGTGGAGTAGATGTGGTACAGCAGGTTGGGGCCCTTGGCGATGGCACGCCACTCGTCGGCGGAGCTGCGAATCGGGGGCTTGCGCGGCATGGGCCGTGACACTACTGGGCCGGTCGGCCGTCGAGCCGCTGCCTGCCGGGTTCGGCGATCTCGACGCCACCGACGGTGATGTGTCCCTCCAGGTCCACCACGCCGCGGGCCCGGCCGCTGGCCGAGCTGACGTAGAAGACCATGGGGGCGGTGATGCCCAGCTCCTGGGCGCCGCTCGGGCTGTGCACGCCGACGCTCACCGAGTAGCTGCCGTCGAGCATGCGGTTCGTGAGACGCACCTCGGCCTCGAGCGGCCGGCCGGGTCCGTGTGTTCCCTCGTACGCACCCGGGGTGGTGTTGAGGCTGTACGTCGCACCCATGCCCAGCGGCGCGACCATGACTCCCAGCAGGGGGCTGTCGACCTCGGCGTCGAACGTGACGTGGACCCGCAGCAGCAGCTCGTCACCGGTCGCGAAGTGCCGGGCGGCGACGCCGTCGGGGCCGACCAGCTCGGCGCTGACCTGTGCCAGGACGGAGCCCTCGTCGGGGCGGTCGGTGCCGGCTTCCATGGCTGCGTGGTAGGCCGACAGGGCCCCCGCGACCGGCCCGTCGAACACGATCTCGCCCTTGCTCAGCAGCACGCCGCGGGGCGCCATCCGGTCCAGCGAGGGCAGGTTGTGCGTCACCAGCACGATGGTGGTGCCCTGCTCCTGGACCTCCCGCATCCGGGCCAGGCACTTGAGCTGGAATGCCAGGTCGCCGACCGCGAGCACCTCGTCGACCAGCAGCACCTGCGGGTCGGTGTGGATCGCGACGGCAAAGGCCAGCCGCAGGAACATGCCTGAGCTGTAGTACTTGACGGGGGTGTCGAGGAAGCTCTCGATCTCGCTGAAGTCGACGATCTGGTCGAAGCGCTGGCGCACCTGCTCGGCGGTCAGTCCGAGCATCCGACCGTTCACGTGGACGTTCTCGCGGCCGGTCATCTCGGGGTGGAACCCGACGCCGATCCCGATGAGCGGAGCGGTCCGGCCGACGACGCGCAGGGCGCCGGTGGTGGGGGCGCTGACGCCGGACAGCAGCCGCAGCAGGCTGGTCTTGCCGGAGCCGTTGCGGCCGATGATGCCGATGGTCTCGCCGGCCTCGACGGTGAGGTCGAGGTTCTTCAGCGCCCACAGGTCGCGGGTGGCCCGGCGTCGGGAGGGTCGGAGCCGGTTGACCAGCAGCGGGTCGCCACCGGCGATCTGGTAGCGCTTCCCGACGCCCCGCAGCTCGATCGCGGCCGTCACAGGCGATCGCAGGCGGTGCGCTCGAGACGGCTGTACGCGGCGACCGTGGCTACCGCCAGGACCACGATCCAGGTCCCTGTCACCGCGGTTGCCGCCCCCACCGAGTCGGCGTGCCCGAACACGCACCAGCGAGTCAGCTGCAGCACGCCGCTGGCCGGGTTGGCCAGCACGAACGGTCGCAGCTCCTTGGTCAGGGCGAGCGGGTAGATGACCGGGGTGGCGTAGAAGGCCACCAGCAGCACCGCGGTGACGACGTAGCGGACGTCGCGGAAGAACACGTGGAGCATGGCCGTGAGTGCCGACAGCAGCGTCACCAGGACGAACGCCAGAGCCATGACCGCGGGAAGCAGGAGCAGGGTCGGTGAGACGTCATGGGTCTGGACGACGGCGATCACCACCGCGACCAGCAGTGAGATCGCATATCCGACCAGCCCGCTCGTCGGGGCGATGGCGGGCAGCACCAGGCGAGGGAAGTAGACCTTCGTGGCCAGGGCTCCGCCGTCCACGATCGACGTCGAGGCAGCGCTCAGCGAGCCGTTGAGGTAAGCCCAGCTGGCCATCCCGACCAGCACGAAAGCCGCATAGGGATCGGCGGTGTGCACCTTCACGACCCGCGTGAACACCAGCGCCAGCACCGCCCCTTGGAGGAGTGGCAGGAAGACGGTCCAGGCGACGCCGAGGACGGCGGAGCGGTAGCGGGCGGTGTAGTCCTGCCGGGCCAGCATCACGACGAGGCTGCGCGCCCGCAGCAGGTCCCCGAGGAGCACCCGGACCGGCGTCGGACCACCATCGAGTTCGAGGACCGGGACAGCCGTCATCGTGGTCCTCTCTGCGCCGGGTCGGGTGCACCAGCGTCTCATCCCCCGTTGCGCGCGCCGTGCGAGCATCCCTGCACACGACCGAGCCCGAGCCAGGAGTCCTGCCATCCACGTTCTGCTGACGCACCCGTACGGGTGGCCCTACGTCCGCCGCGGGGCGGAGCGCGAGGTGCACGAGCTGGCCGGTCGGCTGGTCGAAGCCGGTCATGCGGCGACGGTGCTGACGGGCCAACCGCAGGGCCTCACGCACCGCGGGTTCGTAGCGGGGGCGCCGGTCCGCTGGGTCCGGACGCCGCGGCGGGCTTCCTGGCCGGAGCCGGGGCCGGGGTTCGCGGCGCTGGCCCTCGGGGCTTCGCTGCTCCGTCGCCCGGATGTCGTGCACTGCCTGCACTACGCGGACGCAGCGGGGGCAGCGCGCGGCCGGGCGCCGGTCGTGCTGAAGCTCACCGGGACCGTCCTGCCGCACCTGGTCGCGGGCCTCGATGCGCGGCTGCTGACGTCCGCGCTGACAAGGGCCGCGGAGGTGTGGGTGAACAGCACCTGGGCGGCTGCAGAGATGGCCGGCTTCGGGGTGTCGATGCGGGTGGTCCCGGCGGGCCTCGATACGGATTGCTTCACGCCAGGGCCACGTTCGGCGCGCCCGCTCATCGTGTGCGCGGCCTCAGGAGACGAACCACGCAAGCGGGTCGTGGACCTGCTCGCGGCGTGGCCCGCCATCCGGGACTCGCTGCCGGACGCGGAGCTCGTCCTCGCCGGGACGACCACCACCGACCTGCCCGTGGGTGCCCGTGCCGTGGGGGTGCTCGGCGACGCGGAGCTCGCTGCGCTCTACGCCCGGGCGTGGGTCGTGGTGGCACCCGCGGTCTACGAGGCGCTGGGCCTCGTGACCCTGGAGGCGCTGGCGTCGGGGACACCGGTGGCCGGTGTCGACAGCGGTGCGACGACCGAGCTGCTCGCCGCTGCGGGCACGGGGTCCCTTGCGCAGCCGCAAGATCCGGCCTCGCTGGCGGCCGCCGTCCTGGCCGCGGTGGAGCTGTCCCAGGACCCGGCAACGGCGGCGCGCTGCCGGGCCGCGGCGCTGCCGTACGACTGGAGGCGGGTGCTGCCGCAGGTGCTCGAGGGTTACGAGCGCGTCCGGCGCTGAGCCCGCTTCACGGCCAGCCGGGCAAACAGGGCGTGGGCGGGGAGCCAGCCACCGCGCCGCACCAGCGCGGTGGCTCTGGTCGACGAGCGATGCACGGCCACCACATCGCCGAGGGCCGGCCCGAACAGTCTCACGCTCGCGATCCGGCCGAGCGCAGCGACGTCACTGGCGGCATTGCGCTGAGCAAGGTTGACGTACTGGCGGTAGCCGTGCCGGCGCAGCAGTCGGTCCAGGTCGGTGAGGGTCGCCCCGAACCGAGCCAGCTGGAAGCTGGCGGCCTCCACGTGCAGCGCTGGGTGGTGCTCGCGCAAGAGCTGCTGGGCGCCCTGCAGGACGGCGTAGTCGAGCCCCTCGACGTCCACCTTGATGAGCGCCACCGGGCGGCGGTTGCCGTGTTCGGCGTACCACGCGTCGAGGCTGGTGTTGGGCAGCGCAAGGGCGCCGTCGTCGGACTGCTGTGCCGGCTCGTACCAGGTGCTCGCCGTCGAGTGCTGGTCGTAGGCGTGCGCGGTGACCGAGCCGGAGACGGCACCGACCAGGGTCGGCACGATCGTCACGCGGTCCTCGACGTCATTGCGGACCACGTTGGCGCGCAGCAGGCGCAGGTGCTCGGGGAGTGCCTCGAACGCGGCCACCTGACCGGTCGGCCCGACGGCGTGGGCCAGCGGGACGGCCACGGTCCCGACGAACGCCCCGACATCCAGGACCAGGTCGCCGGGGCGCACCAGGCCCCGCATCACCGCGAGGTCGGTGCGCTGGTGCCCGTCCTGCCGGCGCAGGAGCGCAGCGAACATCTCATCGGGTACGGCGAACGTGCCCATCTGGGTCGCGACGACGAGGTCCTCTGGCACCCGCCCCACACTGCCACGCGTGGATACTGGCCCGGTGACCGAACCCGTTCTGGAGTCCGCCTACGAGGTCTACACCCGCACCAAGGCCCGCGGTGCCGACCCGGCAGCAGGCCTTCCCTTCGAGCCGGCCACCAGCCCGCTGCACGGCCGCGCGGTCTTCCTGCTCGGGGCGCCCCGCAGCGGGACGACCTGGCTGCAGCAGCTGCTCGTGCTGCACCCGCAGATCGCGACGGCAGGCGAGTCGCACGTGTTCTGCGAAGGGGTAGGAGCGCTGCTCAACAACCACGATGACGTGGACAGGTACTCCGGGCTGTCCGGCTGGGTCACCCGTCCCGAGCTGCTCGGCCTGATCCGCGCGCTCGTTGACGGCGTCCTGCTTCGGCTGCGCGACACCAGCCGCCCGGACGCCACGCACGTGCTCGACAAGACCCCGAACCACGTGCCTTATGCGGCTCAGGTGGCGGAGGTCTACCCCGATGCCGCCTTCGTCCAGATCATCCGGGACGGCCGGGACTCGGCCGCCAGCGCGCACGACCTGTGGTCCTGGAGCAGCACCTACAGCTCGCACACGACCAACGCCGCGCGCTGGCGCGATGCGGTCCTGGACTGCCGGGAGCACCTGTCCGGTCTGCGCTACTGCGAGGTCCGGTACGAGGAGCTGCTGGCGGCGCCTGAGGCTCAGCTCGCCCGTGTCTACGACACGATCGGGCTGCCTCATGACGAGCAGTTCCTGTCCCGGTCGGCCGCCTTCGGCCGTACCCCGGTCAACGTCCGCCCGTCGCGTACGGAGCTGAGCTCGCGCAAGTGGGAGCGGATGGCCAAGGACGTCGAGCGGCAGATGATGCTCACCGCCGGCGAGCTGCTCGTCGAGCTCGGCTACGTCACGGAGGCGCATCGCCAGCAGGTGCTGAGTCACCGCTCCGTTCAGCGCACCGTCGAGGAGGCACGCGTCCTGGGCGGCAAGGTGCAGCGCCGGTCGGCAGCCATGTCGCGTGGGCTCCGTAGCGCCCGGCCGGACCGCCGGACCATGGGGAAGCAGGGCGGTCAGGCCCTGGCGGACGCGGTCCTGGCCGGGGACCGGGACGCCGTCGTGACGGCGCTTGCCGTTACCGCGCGGCTGGTCGACGGTGCCGCCGTCGTGACCGGTCGGGAGCCGGTCGCTGACCGGTTGCTGGCACGGCTGGCTGGGCACCGGATGCTGGCACTGGACGCCGACCTGCTCGCAGCCACGCTGCGCTGGTCGAACAGCAGCGGCGACCATCAGCTGCACCGGCTCGCGGTCGGTGCCGACGGCCTCGTCACCAGCGTGACGATCCACGGCGGCTCATAGCCAGCCCAGCACCTCCTGCGCGAGCCGCTCGCCGACCAGTCGGTGACCCAGCGGGCTGAAGTGCATCTCGTCCGGCATCCCCTCCCGGCCCGCCTCCCTCAGGAGCGAGGACACCTCGATGAGCCGGACATCGGGGTCGTCGAGCTCGGCGACCAGTGCGCGCAGCTGTGCCTGGAACACCGCGTGCCGCGCGGGCATGCCGGGCAGGAAGTGCTCCAGCAGGGCGCCGGGCGGCGCGAGGTCCAGCACCAGCACCAACGGCTGGGAGTCGTACCGGGTCGCCTTGATGAGCTGCCGCATCGCGGCGTGGAACCGCTGCGGGGTGGTCTGCCAGGTGCGCTGCCCGACCTTGGCCGACGCCCAGCGACGATAGCTCCGGACGTGTTTCCAGACCGGGTCGGCGATGGTCGCCCGATACCAGACGCCCCTCCGGGTGGTGACCTCGTGACGGGCCACGAAGTGCCGCAGGACCGGTACGGGCAGCAGCCAGGGCTGGCTCTCGTTGAGGCCGTAGTGCAGGACCAGCACGTCGGGCAGGTGCGCCCGGACCGACTGCTCGTAGCGACCGAGGGCCTTGGTCGCGAAGTCGAACCAGCGGCCCTCGAGGTGCATCTGCGTGGGGTAGCCGGCCTCAACGATCCGATCCCGGAGAACCTCGGCGTACAGGCCGTCGGTGGCGCCTGTCCGGCCAGGGATGGACAACACGGTGAGGGAGTTGCCGAGGACGACCACCGACAGCGGGCGTGCTGCGCTGACCGTGCGAACCACTGGAGAACTCCTTGGCGTTGGTGTTTCAGAGCAGGAGGGAACGATGCCGCACGGAGCCGACCGCGACGACGGCGACCTCGGTGAGGTCGGCGACGGCGAGCTGGGTCCCGAACCGCAGGCCGCGTTCCTGCCACCGCTTCGCCACCAGCGGCAGCGTCAGCAGTGCGGCCGGTCTCCGGAGCGGAGTGCCGAGCAAACCGGCGAGGGCGAGCACGGCCAGCGGGTGGCTGGGCTTCCAGAACACCCTTGCGTACAGGGCTTTGCGGAGCTCCGGGTGACGACGGACGACGAGCGGCAGAGACCGCCAGCGCCACTGGGAACGCAGGTGTGCGGGGAACCGGACCGGCCGGACCGCGTGCCGCACGACTGCCTCCGGAGCCCAGGCCACCGTGGCGCCGGTGGCCTTGACCCGCCAGGCCAGGTCGGTGTCCTCGCCCCCTCCGAGGGCCTCGTCGAAGCCGTTCACTTCCAGCAGCCTCGACCGTCGGACCGCGACGTTGGCGGCAGGGAACAGCGGCCCCTCGATCAGCACCTCGATGGTGCGCCCGAAGACCGAGGACACCACCGCGTCGTCCGGGTGGGCGACGACGGGTCCGGCGACCAGGTCGGCGGTCTCCCTGCGCAGGGCGGCCAGCCAGCCCGGCTGCGGGGCGCAGTCGTCATCGGTGAACGCCACCAGGTCCTGGGTCGCGGCCCGCCAGCCCGCGTTGCGCTTGGCAGACGCGCCGCGCTCGCTGATCTCCAGCGCTGCCAGGGGAAGTCGGGCTTGCCAGCCCTGCAACAGGGAGACGATCTCCGGTGCGCCGTCGTGGACGACGAGGACCTCGTCGGCCGGCTCGTCCTGGGACTCAAGGGCCGTCAGGCAGCGGTCCAGCAGCACGACCCGGTCGACCGTGGGGATGACAACGCTCACTCCCACGGCAGGTCCACTGCCTTGACCGGCTTCGCCGGCACACCCGACACGAACGTCCGGTCGGGGATGGCGCCGACGACGACCGAGCCGGCACCGACGAAGCAGAATTCCCCGAGCGAGCAGCTCCGCGTCAGGGTGGACTTCGACCCGATGAACACGTCGTGCCCGACGTGCACGCTCCCCTCGTGGGTGTCGTAGACGACCGGCCGGCCCGGCTCGGTGTGGTGGTGGCTGGTGTCGACGATCGTGGTGTACTCCCCGATGCCGACCCGTTCGCCGATGCGGACGTCGTGCGCGCAGTGGACGGTGGTGCCGGCGCCGAGGACGGTGCGCTCGCCGATGAGCAGGGCACCCGAGACGTTGAGCACCACGCCACGGCGCAGGTCGGTCCAGCCATCGATGTCGATGCTGCCGCCCTTGAGCTGCAGCAGCACGCCGTCGCCGAGCCGCACCTCCGGCCCGAGTCGCAGCCGGCTCGTGGTGCCAGGGGCCACCTCGATGACCACCCGCCGGCCCACCTTCACGTCCAGGGCTACGTCGATGTCGACCTGCGACCCCACCGACGCTGCCAGCACTTCGATCCGGCGCACCAGCAGGGCTCGACGGGTGCGCGCGGCCAGCGGGGCTGTCCGGCGGTGGACGGCGCCGGCGAGCTCAGAGGACGACACAACGCTCCTTCGCGGAGCCCAGCACGAGGCCCGTCAGTGTGGCGGCATCGAAGCCGAGACCGGCTGCGCTGTCGATGATCCCGTCCCATCCTGCCCGGTCCGGGCGGTGCGCTGCGAACCAGGGCAGCAGGGTCAGCAGGGGGGCCGGCCTGCGGGTCGCGAGGGCAGTCACGAGCCCCGCCGCCGCGGCCACCACGGGCAGCTGCCGTCGGTTGAGGAAGACCCTGTGGTGCAGCAGCTCGGCGCGCATCTCAGGGAACTCGCGCACGAGCCGCGGCCAGGCGGCGTAGTGCAGGCCGCGCCGGAGGTGCCAGCGCGGGCCCGGGTGCGTGAGGTCGTGCACGACCACGGCGTCGGCGGCGAAGATCCCGTGCCCGCCGGCGCGGCGGACCCGCCAGCCCGCCGCGGTGTCCTCGCCGAAGAACCCGGTGCTCGCGTCGAAGCCACCGGCTCGCCTGAGCACGTCGCAGCGGTAGAGCAGGTTGCAGCACTCGTACAGGTCGGTGAAGGCATCGATCTCCTGGGTGGCCGACCAGCGGCGGCGCTCACCGGCGGCCGCCACGGTCCGCCCCTGGACGACGTCGACGCCCGGCTCGACGGCGGCCACGAGGGCCCCCAGCCAGTCCGGATGCGGCCTGCAGTCGGAGTCTGTGAACGCCAGCAGGTCTGCCGTACAGGCGTCGAGCGCGGCCTGGCGGGCGGCGCCGAGCGGGCCGGCCTGCTCGACCACCTGGACCCCGCGGGACCGAGCCAGCTCGAGAGTTCCGTCCGTCGAGCCGTTGTCCACGACGACGAGCTGGTCCGGCCGGTGCGTCTGGGCCGTGAGGGCGTCAAGGCAGTGGTTGAGCTGCTGCCGGCGGTCCTTCACGACGACGGCCACGCAGACCGTCATGTTGTGTAGAGCCGTTCGAGGTCAGGGACGACGCGGCGTCTCCAGTCGAAGTCCTCAGCGCGGTTGCGGCAGGCCTCCGGGTCGCTCGTCGCGATCGCCTTCTGCAGCGCCTCGGCGAGGGAGCCAGCGGTGCCCTCGCACAGCGCACCGCACCCTTCCCGGAGGATCTCCGCCGGCCCGCCGCCGTCGGTGCGCGCAACACCCGGGGTACCGCAGGCCAGCGACTCGGTCAGTGCCATGCCGAAGGCCTCCGCGGTCGACGGGAGCGCGGTGACCCACGCGCTGCGATAGAGGTCGCGCAGCTGGTCTCGTCCGGCCAGCCCCAGCACCTCGACGTGATCGGTGCTGAGCCCGGTCAGGTCGGGGGTCCCTGGCCCGACGAGCCGCAACGTGGTGCCGGGCAGCAGCGCCACCGCCTGGACGAGCAGCCGGATCCCCTTGCGCTCCTCGTCGAGGGCGCCGCTGTAGAGCACCGTGGGCCGGTCCGCGCGGACCCCGCCAGGGGTGAAGGCGGCGGTGTCGACCCCGGGCGGCACCACCTCGGCGGTGCGGCCGAAGTCCCGCTGCAGCCAGACCGCCGCGGCGTCCGAGACGCAGACGTAGGAGCCGATCCCGTCCACGACGCGCCGGTGCCGACTCGCGTCGCCCGCACGCTCGCGGGACGCGCGGACCGGGAAGCCGTGGTCGGTGAAGACGGTCCGCAAGCGCCGACGGGTGCGGACAGCGGCCGCGGCGTCGCCGGTGCTGGTGGCGTGCCAGACGTCCAATCGGGCAGAGCGGAGCGCGGCGAAGGCGCCCAGCAAGGCCTCGTCGCGCCGCCGGGAGCTGTGGCCGGTAGGGACGCGACGGACGGGGACGCCCAGCACCTCCGAGCGCATCGGCCTTCCGGTGGACAGCACCCGGACGTCGTGGCCGGCGTCCACGAGGGCCCGGGACAGCTCGTGGACGTACCGCTCGGCGCCCCGGTGGACGGCGGGCCAGGTGTACACGCTGGTCAGCGCGATCCGGAGGCCCATGCCGCTAGCGTAGGGACGTGCACAGACCGCGTGTCCTGCACGTCGCGCGCGACTGGGTCAGGCCGTCCGAGGGCTTCGTCGCAGACGTCGTGGCGACCACCTCCGCCACCGTCCCCTTTGTCGCTTTCGGGTACCGGGGAGCGGGACCGACGCCACCGGTGCCCGTCCACGACCTGGGGCACTTCGCGGCCCGGGGCGACCGGCCGCTGCGCGCCGCCCTGGCCGGCGTGGCCGTGGCCAGGCGCGCCGAGGTGGTGCACGCGCACTTCGGCTACTGGGCAGGGCATGTCGAGGCGGTCGCCCGGCGGCTGAACCGGCCGTGGGCGGTGTCGCTGCACGGCCATGACCTGCTCGTGGAGGGCTGCCCCGCAGCACGGTCGGCCGACCTCGTCGTGGTGCCGTCGACGTTCCTCGCCGATGCAGCCTCCCGGGCCGGGGTCCGCGACGAGCGGCTGCGCGTCATCCCCTCGGGGCTCGACCTGTCCCGCCACCCGTTCCGGGAACGGCACGCCCACGAGGGACCGGTGACGGTGACCTTCGCCGGCCGGTTCGTGGCGAAGAAGGGCGTCCTCGACGCGGCTCAGGCGTTCGCCGGTGTCGCCGGGATCCGCTGCCGCTTCGTCGGCACCGGGCCGCTCGAGGCGGAGCTTCGCGCGTTGCTCAGGGACCTCGGTCTGGACGCCGAGGTGGTCGACGGCAACGCACCCGGGGCGGTGCACCGGGCGCTCCACGAGACCGACTTGCTGCTGACCGCGAGCAAGGTGGCCGCCGACGGGGACGCTGAGACACTCGGGCTGGTGAACCTCGAGGCGCATGCCTGCGGGGTCCCGGTCCTCACGACCGACAGCGGCGGCATCCCGGAGGCGGTGTCGCCGGAGGCGGCGGTGCTCGTGCCGGCCGGTGACGTCAGGGCGCTCCGCGGAGCGCTGCAGGACCTGGTCGACCATCCCGAGCGGTGGGCCGCGATGGGTCGGGCAGGTCGGGCGCACGTGGTGCGGCGGCACGAGCTCGGCAGCCGGGTGGCGGACCTGGAGGAGCAGTGGCGGGCACTGGCGACGCGCGCCCCCCTGCCCCCTGTCGCCCGATCCCGCGACGAGCTCCCCCGGGTCAGTGTCGTGATGGTCACGAACGGCCGCCGGGCGCTGGCCGCGCGCGCGCTCGACGCGCTGGCCGCCCAGACCTACCCGGCCGCGCTGACGGAAGTGCTGGTCGTCGACAACGCCAGCGAGGACGGCACAGCACTCGACCTGGCTGCCGCCACGGTGACCGTGCTCCGGGAGGACCGGCACGTGCCGGTCGCACAGGCCCGCAACCGGGCGGTCGCGCTGGCCGGTGGCCAGGTGATCGCCTTCACCGACGACGACTGCCGCCCGACGGCGACCTGGCTCGAAGGACTGGTCGCGGGCTTCCGGGTCGACACCGGGCTCGTCCAGGGCCGGACCTGCCCGGACCCGGCGCAGCAGCTCCGGCCGCTGTCGCGGACCCAGTGGACCCCCGTCGAGTCGGGCCTGTACGAGACGTGCAACATCGCCTACAGCGCAGCGCTGTTGGCCTCGGGGAGCGGCTTCGACGAGCGCTTCGCCGGCGAGGTCGAGGCGGTGCTGGGCCGGCGCTTCGGACGCTACCCGTTCGGGGAGGACACCGAGCTGGCCTGGCGGGTCAAGCGGGCCGGCGCACCCAGCAGGTTCGCCGCGCAGGCCGTCGTGCACCACCACGTCTTCGACCCGGATCCGGGCTACCTGCTGCGCCGCAGCGTCGTCGGCGCTGCCTGGCCGCTGCTGGCGAAGCGGGTGCCGGAGGTGGGTGACCTGCTGCTCGCCGGTGTCGTACTCGGGCCGCACCGCAGACGGGTGCTCGCCGCCACCGCCGGACTTGCGCTGTCGGCGGCGCAGCCGTGGGCCGCCGCGGCGACCGTGCCCTGGCTGTGGCGGGCGATCCGGCCGACCGAGCGCGGCCGTCAGGCCCGGATCAGGGCGCTGCCGGTGCTGGCTGCCCGCGACGTCGTGGAGACGGCCGCGCTGGTCTACGGCTCGGTCAAGGCGCGGCGGCTCGTGCTCTGAGCCACCCCTCGCGACGGGCCGCCATCGCGAGGCTGTGCACGGGCCCGAGCTGCCGGCGACGCAGCGGTGGACCGTCTGCGGCCACCTGGTCCACCACCAGACCGAGGGGCAGCCACAACCCGGCCCGCAGCTCGGGATAGCGACCGCTCAGCACCCGCCAGCCCGCCCCGAGCCGACGGTGCAGCCGCCACGTTCCCACGGCATCTCGTCGCGGGGCGTGGCCGACGACGACCTCTCCAGCGAACGCGGGAACGACCCCGGCCCGGCGGGTCCACTCGAGGTCGCCGCTGGACCGGAGCGCCGGATCGAACCTCACCTCGAGGAGCTCCCTGCGGACCCACAGGTTGGCGGTGGCGGCGAAGCCCTGCCGGGTCACCAGGTCGTGCTGTCGGAGGTACACCGCCGTGTCGTACCGCTCCCAGACCGTCGGGTTCTGCGACCGCTGCGGCTGCACTTCCCCACCCACCGCGGCAGCAGAGCCCAGCGCGGCTGACCCGGCGGCCAGCCAGTCCGGCGCCGGCACGCAGTCGGCGTCGGTGAAGGCGACCTGCGAGCCACGGGCACGGGCGATCCCGGCGTTGCGGGCGGCGTAGGAACCGCGCCGGGGCTCGTGCAGGACGACCGCGCCGACCGGGTGCGTCCGCGCGACCGCCACACTGGTGTCCGTCGACCCGTTGTCGACCACGACGACCTCGAACGCCGGTGCTCCGACCTGACGGTGCAGCGCGTCGAGGCAGGCCGCCAGCCGGGTCGCGTCGTCGAGGACGGGAACGATGACGCTGACCAGCGGAGCGGGCACGTGAGGAGGGTAGGGGTGACGGAGCAGATCACCGTCGTGCTGCCCACGTTCCGTCGCCCCGAGGCGCTCGCGCGCGCCCTCGCCGGCCTGGCCGCGCAGGTCGACCCGCCGCCGTACCGGCTGGTGGTGGTCGACAACGACCCAGCCCCGCACCCCGAGCCGGTCGTACCGCCCGGGGCCCGGCTCGTCCGGGAGCTGGTCCCGGGCGCCGCCGCCGCGCGGAACCGGGGCATCGCGGAGACCGATACCCCGCTGCTGGCCATGCTGGACGACGACGTGGTGCCCGAGCCGGGCTGGCTCCGTGCCCTGGCAGCTCCGGTGCTCGACGGTCGCGCCGACCTGGTCGGCGGCCGGGTGGTGCTCGACCCCTGCGTGTCGCGGCCGAGGTGGCTGTCACCCGGGCTGGAGGGCTACCTCACGGCCCTGGACCTGGGGAGGGGGGAGTCCGACCTCGGGCCCGACGAGACGCTGCTTACGGCGTCACTGCTGACGCGTACCGACCTGCTGCGGGCGATCGGTGGCTTCGACCCAGGGCTGGGTCCGCGGGGGAGCACGCAGCTCGTCGGCGATGACGTGCACGTCGTCCGGGCGCTGCGCGCGGCCGGGGCGCGCGCACGCTGGGTCCCGGAGTCGGTCGTCGTCCACGAGCTGCCCGCGGCCAGGCTGCGCCCTGGGTGGGTGCTGCGGCGGGCCTACCTGCAGGGCCGGTCGGACTGGCGCCTCGACCGGGCCGAGCTGCAGCAGCGGAAGGGCCGCGGCGTGCGGGTCGCCGGCGCCTGGTGGGCCGGCGAGGCCCGCCGGCGGTGGTCCGAAGGGCTGGCCTCCCGTGGTGTTGCCTTCCACGCGCTGTGCGACGCGGCGCGCACCGCCGGCGCCTTCGTCGAGCTCGCCTCGTGGCGTGGTTGGGTGGAGTTGTGACCGACATGCTCCCGCGCCGGCCCGGCCCGCTGTCCCTGCTGCTGGCGTTGGTCGCCGCGGTCCTTGCTGCGGGCATCGTGGGGCTGAGCGTCCGCGGTGGGAACGGGACCTTCTCGAGCTCGTCACTCGTGACGATCGACGCGCCCCGGGCGGTGGCCGCGGCCGGCGACAACGGGATCCTCCAGAAGCTCAGCGGCCTGCGGTTCAAGTACGCCGGGCTCGTTCCTACCGACCTGCTCGCGGTGCCCGTTGCGGATCGGTTGAAGGTGCCCGTCGAGCAGGTGCGCGGTCGGCTCTCGGCCAGCCTGCAGGCCACCGACCTGCTGATGCGCCTGACCTGCCGTGGCACCGAACTGGCCAAGACCCGGACCTGCGCCGGCGCGCTGGCGCAGTCGCTCGTCGACTACGTGGCGAAGGAGCAGGCCGACAACGCCATCCCGGTGGCGCAGCGGATCGTCGTCACGCAGGTGCAGCAGCCGGTCTTCTCGATCCGGGTCGGTGCGAACCGCAGCCGCACGATCGGGCTGGCCTCGCTCGCCGCCGTGCTGGCCGCGGCAGTGGTGCTGGGGGCCGCGGCGCGACCGCGCCGCTAGCCCATGCTCGCCCTCGTGCAGGTGGTCGTGGTGCTGGGTGTCACCCTGACCGCTGCCCGGCTTTCGCCCTCGCGGGCGCTGCTGGTGCTCGCTGGTGTGGTCGTGCTCATCCCGTCGGACCTGCACCTCCCGACCGGCTTCACCTCTGACGTCACGGCAACCCGAATGGTGGCGCTGGGCGCGGCCGTCGGGCTGCTGCGGACCCGGCGAGGCGACGTGATCCGCGCCACCCCGCTGCACCTGGCTGCGGGGCTGTACGCGGTGACGACCGGGGTGACCGGGGTGCTGCTGGCTGGGCCTGAGCTGCCGGCCAGCCGGACGTTCAACGCCTGGCTCGACCTGCTCGACCCGCTGCTCGTGGGCGCCGTGGCGCTGGCCTGCGCCCGAGCCGCTGGGCCCCGCGCGTCCCTGCAGGCGCTCGGGGCGGTGGCCGCCGTCGCACTGGCCGGGGGAGCACTCGAGCACCTCACGGGCGACAGCCTCGCGCGGCTGCTGGTGAAGACACGGGGACTCGAGGTGCGGGCCGACCAGACCCGGGTGCGCGTCGGTTCGGACTTCGCCCTGGCCTTCGCGTGGACCGTGGCGGCGCTGACCCCCGCCCTGGTAGCGCTGCTGCGTCGACGGCTGCCGATCGCCCTCTTCGGCCTCGCGGCGTCGCTGGTGGTGGCCTACTGGACGTTCACCCGGTCCGTACCGGTCGGGTTCGCGCTGGGGCTGGTGGTGCTGGTGGTGGGGTTGCGCGACCGGCGCACCGCAGCGCTGGTGCTGATCGCGGCTGTCGGCCTCGGGCTGACGGTGGTGACGGTGCCCTCGGTCCGGGAGCGCTTCACCGCGGGCGTCGACCAGGGAGCGCTGAACGTCCGGTCCGAACGGGCGCCCGTCGTGCTCGACGCCGCCAGCCGGCACCCGCTCGCGGGGCTGGGCCTGACGGGGGTGGTCGCGATCGGCGTGCCGGAGACCGACAACTCCTTCCTGCTGACTTACGCGGAGACCGGTGTGGTCGGGATCGTGACGCTGCTGGTGGTGCTCGGCTGCGGACTGGTGCTCGTGGGGCGCGGGCTGCGGGGTCCTCCGTCGGACGGCCGGACGACGGCGACGGTGGCGCTGGGCGGGGCCCTGACGATGGTGGCCGGGGGGACCGCGTTCGACGCCTTCTCGGTCCGCGGCACCGCAACGCTGCTGGCGTTGGTGTTGGCGGTGGGGATGGCAGCAGCCGAGGATGTCGCCGGGCCGGCGCCGATCGCCCGACCGCTCCGGGACGCCCCGGACCTCAGGGTGCTGCTGGTGGGGCTGAGCGTGGGGATCGGGCTGGTCGTCAACTCCCAGGCGGGCAGTCATCTGGTGGAGAACGCGACGTTCTCGACCTTCTCGGCGCAGGACCTGGTCCCGGACTTCGACCAGGTGGACCGCGGCCGCGTTCTGATCGCCGCGGTCTGCGCGGCGGCGAAGGCCGACCCGCCGTCGGGGGTGAAGGTCGGCTGCCGGGACAGCAACACCGGCGCAGGGGTCGGCTCGTTCCGACTCGAGGCCGCCGACCGGCACCGGTTGGACGCGGCGCTGTACACGCTGGTCACGACCGTGCGCGCGAGGACGCTGATCCCGCACCTCAGCGCGATCCCGCTGCCGCCACCGCGCCTCGGGGTGTCCACGTGGCAGCAGACGGCGCCCTGGTCAGCCGGGTTGGTGGCGCTGCTGCTCGCCCTGCTGGTGCCGACCGAGCCGCTCCGTCGCTTCCAGGCGCGCACGCGCGGCTGGGACTGGACCGTGGACCGCCGCGACGTCCCGCCGGGCCACGGCGGCCTGGGAGACCCGCCGGGCGGGATCCGCCAGGAGCGCCTGCAGCGCGGCGCCGAACCCCTCCAGCGAGCTGGTTTCGACGCCGTCGGTCGCGATTCCCTCCGCGCCTGACGCCGTCGTCAGCACTGCCAGCCCGGCAGCGGCCGCCTCCAGGACCTTCACCTTCGGGCCCGAGGTGTCCGGGCAGGGGAACGCCAGCACCGCGGCCTGGCTCAGCACCTCCTCGACCTCGTGGACGGCCCCGAGCCACTGCACTCCCGGCGCCTGAACCCGCTCACCGCCGCGGCCGGCGAGCAGCAGCCGGGCGCCCGGCACGTGGACACTGCGCCAGGCCGTCAGCAGGTGCTCCAGAGCACGCCGGTTGGGGGCCCACCGCCAGTCGGCGACCAGGGCCGCGATGGGCGCCTCGACGGGAGGGAGGGCGTCGGGGGGGATCCTGATCGCGGCCGGGATCGCCGTCCCCCGGGCCCAGGCGGCGACCCGCGAGGAGTAGGCGAGCACGGGAGTCGTCCGTCGCAGCCGCCGTTCAGCGCGCAGGTCCTGCAGGTCGTGAGGGGTGGGCCGCCGGACGTCCAGGGCGGTCGCGTAGTGCAGCGTCGCCATCCCCCCGACGGGCAGCGCCGGAACGGAGAGCGGGTCGTCGGCCACGGCCACGCCGACCGGGGACCAGTCGAGCAGGACCACATCCGCCCGAGGCCGGACCAGGGCGCGGGAGCGCCTGCGCAGGGCGCTCTCCGGCGGCAGCGGGGTCCAGGCGCACCAGGCAGGCAGCGAGCCGGCAGGCTCCTCCGGCGACCACGACGTGACCTGCAGGTCCACCCCCTCGGCGACGAGCCCCTCGCCGGTGGCCAGCAGCACCCGGCCGGCTGCGGTGCCCTGCGCCAACGGCAGGTGCCGGCTCAGGATCTCGACGCGCACCACAGCTCCTCCAGGATCGTCGCGCTGTGACTCCAGCTGTGCCGAGCGAGGGCGAGCCGGCGGTTCGCGGGACCGGCAGTGGAGTCGGCCAGCAGGGTGATGGCGGCCGCGGCGAGGTCGGCGGACGTCGAACCGGACCGAACCCCAGGGGACGTCCCGATCCCTTGCAGGGCAAGGGGAGTAGCCGCCACCGGGAGTCCGGCGGCCATCGCCTCCAAGACCTTGTTGCGGACGCCATGGCCGCGACTGATCGGTGCGACGAACACCGAGACCCGAGCGAGCTCGGCGGCGACGTCCGCCACCGTCCCGGTCACCTCGACGCGCGGACCTGCCAGGGCCAGCACCCGCGGTGACGGATCCCGACCGATCAGCAGCACCCGCCCGTCCGGCACGAGGGGGAGGACCTCGCCGACGAGCCGTTCGGCCGCGTCGATGTTGGCCTCGACGTCGTAGGAGCCGAGGAAGCCCAGCACCCGACCGCCGGCGGGACCGGGAGGTTCCGGGCCCGGGTCGACGCCGTTCGGGACCACCGCAGCGCGCACGCCTGGGACCTCGGCACGGAGCAAGGCGGCGTCCTCCTCGGTGCGCACCACGACTGCCGCCAGCTGCGGGTAGTGCCGAGCCTCGTGAGCGACCACCCGTCGTTGCTCTCCCCGGTCCAGCAGCCGGTGCGCCCGGCTGGTGATCCGGTTGTCCCGGTTCGCCGCCCAGGGGTCGACCGTGTCGTGCACCGCGGGGATCCCGTCGAGGTGCTGCCACAGTCCGGCAGTGCCCCAGCCGAACAGGTGGACCACGTCCGGCCGGCTCGACCGCAGCGCCGCGCGCAGGTCGCTCACCAGGGCAGGGCGTGCGACGTACCCGACATGGGCCGGTTCGTCGCCGCGCCTGACCCGACGCAGCAGCCCGTCGAGCGGTGCGGGTAGCGCGCTGCCGTACCAGCGGACGGGGGTCGGTAGGTTCGGCGGGACCGCAGCGCGACGGCTCGGGGCGCCCGCCGCCAGCACGTCGATCTCGTGCCTGGCGGCGAGCTCCCGGAGGTGTGCGTGCAGGATCAGGCAGGCACCGTCCCCCCGTCGCCAGGGCTCCCACGCGGAGACGACGAGGACGCGCACGGCCCTGACGCTAGACCGCCCGTCGCCGTGGTCGTCGCAACCCGCGACCGTGCCGACCTTCTCGAGGGTGCGCTGACGGCCCTGCTGTCGGTGCTGCGGCCGGTGGATGAGCTCCTCGTCGTCGACTCCGCGTCCTCCGGTGCGGAGACGGTGGCGCTGTGCGCGCGCCTCGGGGTGCGGCTGCTCCGTGTCGAGGAGCCCGGCACCTCGTTCGCGCGGAACGCCGGCCTCACTGCGACGTCCGCGCCGTTGGTGGCCTTCACCGACGACGACTGCCTCCCGCAGCCGGGCTGGACCGCAGCCCTCGCCGAGGCCTTCGCGGACCCGGCCGTCGGGCTCGTCACCGGCCGGGTGGTCCCCGACCGGGTGGTGCCGGCCCCGGTTTCTCTGGAGGAGTCGACGCAGCCTGGTGCCTTCACCAGACCCAAGGGGCACGGCGCCAACTGCTGCTTCCGTCGCGAGGCGCTGCTCGCCGTGGGCGGCTTCGACGAGCGGCTCGGGCCCGGGACGCCGGGTCGCGCCGCCGAGGACGTGGAGGCGTTCCGGCGGGTGCTGCGCTCCGGCTGGACCGGCTACTACGCGCCCTCGGCCGTGGTGGTGCACCGGCAGTGGCGGGGGAGGTCTGCGGGCGTACGGCGGTCGTACAGCTATGGCGTCGGCCAGGTGGCAGCGGGGGCGACCTGGCGCACCGCGGTCTGGCAGGACGCCCTGCTGCCGGCCGCCCGGGACGTCCGGGCCGGTTACCTGACCGGGGCCGCCGCGGGGGTCGTACGGGCCACCGGCGCGCTCCGGGGACTGGCCCGGCGCCGATGATCGTCGTCAACGGACGCTTCCTGCCGCAGCGTCCTGGGGGGCTGCAGCGCACCGCCCGCTCGCTGCTGGAGGCGCTCCGACCGCTCGTCGACCTGGACGTGGTGTCGCCGGCGGCCGATCCGCTGGCCGACCGGGTGCTGGCCGCACCGCGAGGCCGGGCCGGCGGCCAGGTGTGGGAGCAGGTGCTGCTCCCGCGGCACGCCCGCGGGCGCCCGATCCTGTCGCTGGCCAACACGGCACCGCTGGCCGGCCGGCGCTCGATCGTGCTCGTGCACGACCTCGCGCCGCTGGTGGGCCCGCAGTGGTTCCACCCCACGATGCGGGTCTACGGCCGGCTGGTGCTCGCGGCTGCTCAGCGCGCCGAGCTCGTCGTCACGGTGTCGGAAGCGGTGCGCGGCGAGCTGCTGGGCTGGGGCGTCCGGCGCGTGGAGGTCGTCCGGCCAGCGGTGGACCCGCTGTTCCGCCCTGCGCCCGCCGCGGACGTCCAGCGGATGCAGACCGAGCACGGTCGCTACGTGGTGCTGGTGGGCTGGGCCGACCCCCGCAAGGACCTGGCCACCGCGCTGGCCGCGCACCTCGCGGTGGCCGCGGAGATCCCGCACAGGCTGGTGCTCGTCGGTGCCGGGCGAGGAGTCTTCGCACCGGTGAGATCGCCCGAGGGCCCGTCGATCTCGGCGCTCTCGCATGTCTCCGACGCCGAGCTCACAGCCCTGCTCACGGGCGCGGAGGCGCTGCTCTACCCGTCGCTGTACGAGGGGTTCGGGCTGCCCCCGTTGGAGGCTGCCGCCTGCGGGACGCCATCGCTGGTCAGTGACCTGCCGGCGCTGCGCGAGAGCACGGCGGGGCGGGCGACCTTCGTCAGGGCGGGCGACGTGCCGGCCTGGACGGCCGCGCTACGGGCTGCCCTGGCCGCCCCGGCTCGGGTGGCGCCAGGACCCGTGCGGACCTGGTCGGATGCCGCCGCGGAGCTGGCCGCCCTGCTCTGACGCCAGCCCGTCGAGGACCTCGTCGATGCGGGCGACGTGCGCCTCCCAGCCGCGGGCCTGCGCGGTCGCCCTCGCGGCCTGCCGCAGCGGGGTGAGGTCCGACCGAAGCGCTGCCCGCACCTGTGCGGCGAACGCCACTGCCGAGGACGGCAGCAGCCAGCCGTTGATTCCCGTCCGCACGGTGCTGCGCGGTCCGCCCGCATCGACAGCCAGCACCGGTGTCCCGGCGGCCATCGCCTCCAGGACCACCATGCCGAAGTCCTCGTTGCGGGGCGGGAACAGCAGCAGGCTGGCCGATCGGTAGAGCTCGCGCAGCCGCTCGTCGGACGGCGCGATCTCAAAGGTGACGGGCAAGCCGTGCGCGAGCTCTCGTAACGAGACGAGGTAGTCGCGGCTCTTCTCATCCACCATGCCGGCCACGACCAGGCGCACCTCGTCGCCGAGCAGCCGAACAGTTTCGACAGCCAGCTCGATGTCCTTCTGCCACATGATCCGGCCGGCGTACAGCAGCACGGGTCGGCGGTCCAGGGGGACCGGCCCCTCCCACCACCAGGCGTTCACGCCGGGCTCCAGGACCTCGACCGGTCCGCTGGGGCGCAGCCGGGCCTGCGCGATGCGGCCCGCGGTCTCGGTGCTGTTCGCGAACACGTGCTGGTAGCGCTTCCACGCGGCCCGGTCGACCGCGTTGAAGGCGGGTCCGATGCTCCCGACCGCGAGCCGGCGAGCTGGCGACTGGCGGACGATCGACGCCGCCGCCGGGTCGTGCAGGATCTTCAAGGGGGTGTGGCAGTAAGCCGCCACCGGCACGCGGGAGCGGAACGCGACCAGGTCGCCGAGGCCCTCCGACGACACCAGCAGCGCCTGCGTGCCGTCGTCGGGGAGCTGGGCACGCACCAGGGTGCCGGCGGCATGCACCAGTGGGCCGAGGGACCGCTTCACCGAGACCGCGGGCTGCAGCTCGACGACGCGTAGGGCACTGATCTCCGGGTAGGTCGCGGCCGGCTCGAAGTGGTGGGTGTACACCGTCCAGTCGTGCCGGCTGCGGGTCACCAGCTCGACCATCCACCGCTCGACACCGGAGCGGAGGTAGGTCCACGGGTGGTACAGCGCCACCTTCATCGGGACCGTCGCCGCACGCCGCGCGCAGCCCCGACGACGGCCCCTGCCGCGCGCGCCAGCGCGGTGGCCACACCGAACTGGTAACCCCGGCGCAGGTCGCCCCCGATCGTGCTGATCCCGTTGTCCCACAAGGCTTCGCGCAGCAGTTGGCGACCGCGTGGGCCTCTCGCCCAGGCGGCCCGGGCGCCGGCACCGATGCCGTAACCGACGTCGAGCCGGAGCAGCTCGCGACGGGAGCGCCACTGGTCGTGATGGGCCAGCACCGAAGGGGCGTAGCGGCCGAGATGACCGGCGGCCAGGATCCGGTCCTGCAGCTCCAGGTCCTCCCCGGCGCGGGCCCAGGTGCCCGGCCCGAGCCGCTCGTCGAACCCACCGACTGCCTCGAGGACGGAGCGCCGCACCGCCAGGTTGGCCGAGACGCCGCGGAGGTCCGTGCCGAGGAGCTGCTCCGGGACGTCCGGCGTCACCGCGACGGGCCGTTCGGCACCCTCCTGGTGAGGCGGGACCGAGACCCGGCCGCACACCAGGTCGACCCCGACCAGCGCGGTTTCCAGAGCAGCCCGCCAGCCGGCTGCGACCTGCACGTCGTCGTCGACGAACGCGATGACCGCCGCGTGCGTTGCCTGCCAGCCGAGGTTGCGGGCGGCCGACGCACCCGGACGCTCAGCGCGCAGCACCCTGGCGGCGCACGCGACCGGCACGACCGATGCCGAGTCGACCACCACCAGCTCGTCGCCGGGCAGCAACTCGCCGGCGAGCGCGGCCAGGCACGACGTCAGGTGCGTCGGCCGGTCCCGGGTCGGAACCACCACGGCCAGGGTCATCGTCGTGCGTCGGCGTACGCCGCCCGTACCCGGGCCAGGCCGGCTTCCGCGCTGTGGTCGACGGCAGCCTGCACCGCCCCGGCGGACAGGTCGGTGACGAGTGCGTCGTCGTCGAGCAGGCGTCCGAGACTGATCGCCAGCGCCGCCACGTCACCCGCAGGAACGGCGATCCCCGCCGGTGAGTCCGTGCCGATCCGGGCGATCTCGAGGCAGCCCGGGTCGTCGCTGACGAGCAGTGGCCGGCCGTGCACGAGCGCTTCGACCAGCGCGAGCGGGGCACCCTCGGGGCGCCGGCCGGGCAGCGACGGCAGCGCGACGGCGCGCACCGAGCCGAGCAGGGCGGAGATCTCGGTCCGGTCGAGGGTCCCGAGCAGCACGACGCGGTCGTCGGCGGGCTGTCGGAGCGACCCTCGACCGGCCAGCAGCAGCCGGCTGCCGGGCCGGTCGGCGCGCAGGAAGGCCTCGACCAGGACGTCGACGCCCTTGTCGGGGTCGAGGCGGCCGACGAAGGCGATGTCCCGGGAGGCCGTCGCCGGCCGCAGCGGAGCAACCGGTGGCGCGGCCCACGGCCAGGCGCGCTCGACCCGGGTGAAGCCGGCCTGCTGCAGTCGCTCCTGCAGCGGGCCTGAGACGGCGAGGACGGTCGCCCCGGCGCGCCGGGCCACCCAGCCGTCCCAGCGGCCGCGCCGGTGCTGCAGGGCCCGCAGCAGGCCGTGCTGGCCGTCGGCGTCCCCGAGCAGCCGGCCGTCGTGCACGGTGAGGACCCTGGCCAGCCCTGGGCTGGCCCCGAGGACGGCCACCGACAGCTCGCGTACCACGTTGTGGAAGTGCAGGACGTCCGGCCGGAAGGCCTCGACCGCCCGCTCCAGTGCCGCCCGCGCCGACGGGTCCCAGGTGTCCGCGAGGCGCCCCGCGCCCGTGCGGGGCGGGCGGCTGAAGGCTCGCACGTCGTCCCCGGTGGCGCGCAACCCGTCGATCAGCAGCCCGAGGTGCACCTCGACGCCACCGCTCGACGCGGCGCCGGGTGGCAGGTCGTTGACGCACAGCACCCTCACGTCGGCGTCAGGAGCGGTGACCGTCGCGGTTCAGGGTGGCTCGCAGGAGCACGCCCACGGTCGCGAGCAGCACCTGGATGTCGAGCCAGGGCGTCCACGCGTGCACGTACGCCAGGTCGAGGTCGATCATCTCCCGGTAGCGCAGCGTGGAGCCGCCGCTGACCTGCCACAGGCCCGTCATGCCGGGGCGGACCAGGTGGCGTTCCCCATCCCGCTCGGAGAAGGCGTCCGCCTCGACGGGCAGGGGGCGGGGTCCCACCAGGCTCATCCGGCCGGCCAGCACGTCGATGAGCTGCGGCAGCTCGTCGGCGCCGGAGCGGCGGAGCAACCAGCCGACCCGCGTCACCCGTGGGTCCTGGCTCATCTTGAACAGCAGCCCGTCGCTCGTGTTGTACGACGTCAGCCAGGCCTGCTCGCCGTCGGCGCCCACGCGCATCGTGCGGAACTTGGTCATGAGAAACTGCTTGCCGTCCCGGCCCGTACGCGTCTGTCGGTAGAGCACCGGGCCGCCGTCGCCGAGGCGCACGGCCAGGGCGGCGAGAGCCAGTAGCGGGGTGCTCAGCAGGAGCAGGAAGCCGGCGCCGGTCACGTCGCCGGCCCGCTTGCCCCACATCGCTGACGGCCCTCGCAGCGGCTGGCCAAGCGGCAGCACGGCGACGCCCCCGACCCGTCCGCGCGCGCGGCTGTCGAGGAAGGCGTCCGAGACCAGCGGGACGTAGGACACGTGCACGGGCATGCCCAGGGCCCGGCGCAGCGCGGGTGGCGAGGGGACGCCGTCCGTCGGCACGAGGAAGATGTGCCGGGCGCCGTGCTCGAGGGCTGCGGCCGCCAGCAGGTGCGGATCGCTCAGCACCGAGGCGTCCACGTCACCGCCGACCCGGAGTCCGATCTCCCGGTGCCGGTCCAGGGTGCGTGCCAGCGTCGCGGCGCGGTCGCCGTCGCCCACGACCAGGGCTGTCGCGAGGTCGCGCCCGTCCCGCCGCCGGGACGCCACGACGAGCCAGGAGCCGGTACGCACCGCCAGCAGTGCCGCGAGCCCCGCCAGGCCGGCGAGGACGGCCGGCTCCACGCGGTGGTCGGTCACCAGCACGTCGATCAGCAGCCCCACGGCAACCGGGCCGGTCAGGGCCCCGGGCCACCAGCCCAGGCCGCGGGCGACCACCCGGTCCCGGTCCCGGTAGACCCGGCCGGACAGCCACAGCGCCGACGCCTCGGCCAGACCGGTGGACCAACCGGACAGCCCGAGGATCGCCATTGCCGTGGCGACCAGGACCACCAGGTCCACGGCCAGCGTCAGCAGGCCCGGGGAGCCGCAGTGGATCGCGCTCAGCGTGCGCAACGGCAGCGACAGCGAGCGGTCCCGGTGGGTGCGCTGCGCGATGAGGTGCGGGGCACGCTCAGCGCGGGGGAAGGGCAGCCACGCGCGCGGCCCATCGACCGTTGTCACGCTGCCGTCCTCCGCTTCTTCCCCCGTGCGCGAGGGCCCGGGGGAGCCTTCTGCGATGCACAACGCAGGCGTGTCCCGGAAGACACGGCTGTCACAAGGGTGGCACGCCGCGGGGGAGCGGTGGTGCACCCCACCCGCCGGGACACCCGCGTCACCTCCCGCGAGCGACGTCGTTGTACGGACGAGAGGTCCGCCTCACGCGTACCTTGTTCATGTTCTGTCCCGGTTTACCCAGGTTCCTCGAGGAGACACGTGCGACGTCCGTCTGCCGGCCTCCGAGCAGCGCTGTCCGCAGCTGTCCTCGCCGCCGCGGTGTCCAGCGTCAGCGCGGTCGCAGCCCGGCCAGGGGTGGTGCCGGCCGCAACGCCCCACACCTCGGCACCGGCCGACCGCCACGTCGTCCGCCGCGCCGTCTCGAACCGGGTCGCGGCGGCCCTCGGCCCCGCCGGTGAGCTGCGCGGGATGGCCCTCAACGACGTCGGCGTCCCCAGCCGGCTGCTCCTCGGGACGATCGCGGACTTCCCCCGGATGGCCCAGGTGGGGATCAACTCCGTCGCGGTCTACATCTACCTGTACACCCCGAGCCCGACGGGCACCACGATCGCCAGCGGGGCCTACACCCCCACGGACGCCGAGCTGCAGGCCGTCGCCACCGCCGCGAAGGCGGCCGGACTCGGCGTGCAGTTCATGCCGGTCCTGCTGGACGACGCGACCAACGGCTGGCGCGGGGGGTACCTCCCCTCGGATCTCCCGGCGTTCTTCGCCAACTACACCGCTCAGGTCGTGCACTACGCCGACCTGGCTCAGAGCCTGGGGGTGACGCTGTTCTTCGTCGGCAGCGAGAACCGTCAGCTCGAGGGTCAGACGGCGGCCTGGCGCACGCTGATCGCGACGGTGCGCCGGCACTACGCCGGGGCGATGAGCTACATGTCGGTCCCCAGGGACGCGGCCAAGATCAAGTTCTGGAACAGCCTGGACCTGGCCTCGATCTCGCCGTACTTCTCGATGGGTGACGACAAGCGCCCGACCTACGACCGGGATGTGATCGGTTGGAAGCAGACGCACCTGCCCTACGTCGCCGCCCTGGTGAAGACCGTCAAGATGCCGGTGATCTACGGGGAGACCGGCTACAGCAGCCAGGCGGGCACCTTCGCGCACCCCAATCTCTCCCCGAGGCTCGGCAACCCGGCACCCGCGGCGCAGGCCGACGCCTACCGGGCGGCCCTGGACATGCTGGCGATCACCCCCGGCGTCTACGGCATCACCTGGTGGCGGTGGCAGGTGGGGAGCTCCGCCGCTGACATCGGGTTCTCCCCTGCCGGCAAGCCCGCCGAGTGCGTGCTGGCCTCGCACTGGTCGCCCGATGCCAACATCCGCACCCTGGCTGCCCAGCCGACGTGTGACCTGCACACCGTCGATGCCCTCGCCGGCCTTCCGCCGCTGCCGACCGTGGGCCGCTGACAGCGACCGAAAGGCGTCGGCAAGAATGCGTACAACAAGAGAGTGGAGGACGCGTGTCTGACGTCAAGCTGGAAACCCCCAACGGCGTGATCGAGCTCCCGACCGTGGCTGGCACGGAGGCCCCCGAGGGGCTCGACATCAGCAAGCTCCTGAGCAGCACCGGGCACGTGACCCTGGACCCGGGGTTCGTCAACACCGCGAGCTGCCAGAGCGCGATCACCTTCATCGACGGTGACGCCGGCATCCTGCGCTACCGCGGCTATCCGATCGAGCAGCTCGCCGAGCAGGCCAGCTTCCTCGAGGTCGCCTGGCTGCTGATCTACGGCGAGCTCCCCTCCGAAGCGGAGCTCCTCGCGTTCAAGGCCAAGATCCGCAAGCACACCATGCTGCACGAGGACTTCCGCGAGTTCTTCGGCGGCTTCCCGACCGACGCGCACCCGATGGCGGTGCTGTCGAGCGCGGTCGCGGCGCTGTCGACCTTCTACCAGGACAGCCTGGACCCGTTCGACCCCGAGCACGTCGAGATGTCCACCATCCGGCTGCTCGCCAAGATGCCGACCATCGCCGCGTACGCCCACAAGAAGTCCGTCGGGCAGCCCTTCCTGTACCCGGACAACACCCTCGGGTACGTCGACAACTTCCTGCGCATGACGTTCGGCGTCCCCGCGCAGGAGTACGTCGTCAACCCCGTCGCGTCCAAGGCACTCAACCTGCTGTTCCTGCTGCACGCCGACCACGAGCAGAACTGCTCCACGTCCACGGTACGCATGGTCGGCTCGAGCAACGCCAACCTGTTCGTGTCCATCAGCGCCGGCGTCAGCGCGCTGTTCGGGCCGCTGCACGGCGGTGCGAACCAGGCGGTCCTGGAGATGCTCGCCGGGATCCAGGCCGACGGCGGCGACGTCGCCACGTTCGTGCAGCGCGTCAAGGACAAGGAGCCCGGCGTCAAGCTCATGGGCTTCGGGCACCGCGTGTACAAGAACTGGGACCCCCGCGCCGCGATCGTCAAGAAGGTCGCGAAGGACGTGCTCGACTCCCTCGACACCGTGGACCCGCTGCTGGACCTCGCGATCCAGCTCGAGGAGGTCGCGCTTGCCGATGACTATTTCGTGTCGCGCAAGCTGTACCCCAACGTCGACTTCTACACCGGCGTGATCTACAAGGCGCTCGGCTTCCCGACCCCGATGTTCACGGTGCTGTTCGCGCTCGGCCGGCTGCCCGGCTGGATCGCTCAGTGGCGCGAGATGATCGAGGACCCGCAGACCAAGATCGGCCGTCCGCGGCAGGTCTACACCGGCGCCACGGAGCGCGACTACGTGGATGTCTCCGCTAGGTAAGGCATCCTGTGGGCCTGTGACCCAGGCGCCCTCCGCGACGACCCTCCCTGCCGTGCGGCAGGGCGGGTCGCTGCGGCGCTGCTGGGTGCTGCTCGCGAGCATCGCGACCTGGTTCGGCGCCCTGCTGCTCCTCGGGACGGGGATCTCGCCGGGCCTGGGGGAGCCGACCGAGACCGAGTGGGGTCGGCGGCTGCTCCTCGTCGCGGCGGGCGTGGGGGTGGCGACCCTGCCCGTGGTCGTCTTCGCCCTCCCGGCGCACCGGCGAGCCCGCCGGTGCGTGGCGGCGGTCATGGCGGGTCGGCCCGCGGTGCCTGAGGTGCCCGCTTTCGAGACCTGGGCCGGTCCGGCGCCGATGTTCCAGCGGCTCCAGCTCACCAGCTACACCGTGCTCGCGCCGCCGCTGCTGCTGCTGGTCGGCTCCGCGGTGTACGGCTTCGTGCTCGCCGAGCCTGTCGCGGGCGTGGTCTTCGCCGTCTTGGCGCTGATCCCGCTGGGCTTCGCGGTCATCACGTGGAGGCTGCCCCTGAGGCTGCGCGCCAACGTCGCCGCCGGGCTGGCCCTCGGACAGGTCACGCCCGTACGGGTGGAGCGCCGGATCGACCAGCGCAAGACCGTAGGTAACTCGTTCCACACCTGGTTCGACGCGGTGCTGCCGGACGGTCAGCACCTGACCCTGCGTACCCCTGTGCACCACGTCTGGGCCGCCGATGCCCGCGGCGTGGTGGACGCCGACGACCTGGTGCTGGTCATCGGCAGGGACGGGCACCAGGGGTTGCTGCTCAGCGCCGGTCGACCGGAGGACCCGGTCTGGCTGCTGGGTCCGGTGCCGCTGACCCGGGTGCCCCGGCGGGTGCAGCAGGACTTCGCCGGCCAGCTGCCCGAGGCCTGAGGGCTAGGACTCTGCGGGATCCTCGCCGGCGCGGAAGATCACGATCGGGTCGCCGGCGCGCACCGCGTCGATCCCGGGCTCGGTCGCTGCGATCCGGTGCGCCAGGTCGCTCAGGTGCGAGGCGAAGGCGATGTCGAGCTCGCTCACCCCGCCGTCGGTGCTGAGCGTGTAGCGGGTGACGCCGTCACCGCGGTCCTGGACCTCCGGCGGGTGGCCCATGGCGCCGCCGTCGACCGCCACCTGGCGGCGCAGCTCGGCGTCGACGGACGGGTCGAGCGTCAGGTCGCGCCAGATGGCGTGGGAGTCGCCCTGCCAGCCGGGCAGGGCCTTCAGGGTCTCGGTGAGCAGGCCAGCATCAAGGATCGTGGGCACAGTTCCTCCAGGGGTTGTGCCCCCATCCTTCCCCCGAACCGGCAGGATGACGCCTGTGCGCGTCTCCGTTGTCGGTGCAGCCCTCCTCCGGGACGGCCGGGTGCTGGCGTCCCGGCGCACCGGCCCGCCCCGCCTCGCCGGCTTCTGGGAGTTCCCCGGCGGCAAGGTCGAGGCCGGTGAGAGCGACCAGGAGGCGCTCCGCAGGGAGGTACGCGAGGAGCTGGGCTGCGAGGCCGACATCGGCGGACGCATCGGCCCGGACCTGCTGATCGGGGACACGGCGGTGATGCGGGTCTACCTCGCCACCCTGACCGAGGGGGAGCCGCAGCTGCGCGATCACGACGCGCACCGGTGGCTTGCCGCGGATGAGCTCGACGACGTGCGGTGGATCCCGGTGGACGCACCGGTGCTGGCCCCGCTGCGCGCCTACCTGGGCAGCAGCCTGGCGAGCCCCCACGGCGGCGCGGACAGTTGCGACCCGCGATAGCCCGAGACCGTGCCGAGCCGGTCGCCTCCTCCGGGTCCGCGCGTGCCTGCCTGACCTCGGCCCGCAGAACCGGGCTCACCCGCGCAGGTCAGGCGATGGTCCAACCTGCGCGGAGGTTGCCGGCGACGCTCTCCACGTACAGCTTGTTCGTCGCGTTCGCGGCCGGCAGCGTCCCAGCCCGAGCGTGCGCCAGGGCGCGAGGCAGCTCCTTGCCGCTGATGACGCCGTAGCCCTCGAACTGCGGCGGCGTCGTGGTGTCGGTGGCGGACCACTTGATGAGGTTCTCGAGGTTGGCCGCGCTCAGTGGGTGGCCGGCCGCGCGAGCCGCCCCGACGAGGGCAGCGGCGAAGCCGGCCGTGTAGGGGGTGGCGAAGGACGTGCCGGACTCGGTGACGTAGGAGGTGTTGTCCTTGAACGACGGGCCGGTGACGGTGAACACCGCGGCGACCTCCGGGTCGGTGGAGACCAGGTAGCCGTCGGCGCCGGATGCCCCGACCGCGAGGACGTCGGTGGAGGCCGAGGAGTTGTTCGCCCAGCCCGGGTCGCCCGGGATGCCGGCGTTGGCGAAGCCGTTGCCGTTCGCGACGACGACCAGGATGCCGTGCGAGCGGGCCGTCGTGATCGCGGCGTACACGTCGCTGTCCAGGAACGCCGGAAACGGCACGATGGAGCCGATCGAGATGCTGATCACGTCGGCGTGCACGGTCGAGTCGGCCCAGGTGATGGCGCCGGCGATGTCCCCGGAGATGGTGCCGTCGCCCTCGCCGACCTTGGCGATCGCGAGCTTGGTGCCGGGCGCCGCGGCCGGGGTCTTGACGGAGGAGGCGGTGCGCCCACCGACCATCGACGCCGTCAGCGTGCCGTGCCCGTTCCGGTCGTACGGGTCGGCCACCCGGTCGTCCCAGAGCTGGCCGGGGGCCGGGGCGTAGAACGTGCCGCCCTTGGCTTCGCCCGTGAAGTCGAACCAGCCCACGAACTGGTCGGTCCTGGAGGACTTCCCGCGGTAGTCGAACTCCTGGTGCCTGGCGTTCACGCCGGTGTCGATGACGGCGACGACCGGCGCCTTCACCGGCTTGGCCGCCGGCTTCTTGGCGGCGGCGAGGGCGTGCGGTGCGGCGACGAGGGTCAGGGCGGTGGCGCAGAGCACAGCGGTTCGGCGAAGCACAGGTCCTCCAGGGACGGGGTTACCCTGTCCAACGAGCGTGCGCGTACAGGGTGACGGCCCAGCCCGAGCTCGGCCGCCGGTAGTCTGGAGGCGCCACCCGGGCCCACTGTGCGTGCTCGGCCCTCCCCTGCTGAGCTGGAGCTTTCTCGCATGCCCACCCGTGATGACATCCGGAACGTGGCGATCATCGCCCACGTCGACCACGGCAAGACCACCCTCGTCGACGCGATGCTCCTGCAGTCCGGTGCGTACACCGCCCACCAGCAGGAGGACGGCGGCGTCACCGAGCGGGTCATGGACTCGATGGACCTCGAGCGCGAGAAGGGCATCACGATCCTCGCGAAGAACACCGCGGTCCGTCGCAAGGACCTGCTCATCAACATCATCGACACCCCCGGTCACGCCGACTTCGGTGGTGAGGTCGAGCGCGGCCTGTCGATGGTCGACGGGGTGGCACTGCTCGTGGACGCGTCCGAGGGGCCGCTGCCGCAGACCCGGTTCGTGCTCCGCAAGGCGCTGAACGCCGACATGCCCGTGGTCCTGGTGGTCAACAAGACCGACCGTGGCGACGCCCGGATCGCCGAGGTGGTCGACGAGACCTACGAGCTGTTCATGGACCTGCTCGTGTCCGCGGTGCCCGCGCCGACGTACACCGACGGGCACGGTCTGCAGGCGCTCGTGACGAACCTCGACGCGTCGGCCTACGTTGGCCGCCTGGCGCTGTGTCGCGTGCACAACGGCACGATCCGCAAGGGCGAGACCGTCGCGTGGTATCGCCACGAGCAGGAGGACTTCAGCTCGGCGAGGATCACCGAGCTGTACATCACCGAGGGCATGACGCGGCTGCCCGCCGACGAGGCGGGCCCGGGCGAGATCGTCGCGATAGCCGGCATCCCCGAGATCACGATCGGCGACACGCTCGCCGATCCCGACGACCCCAAGGCGCTGCC
>JBKJVH010000224.1:0-9928 GCA_046590985.1 Mycobacteriales bacterium | reverse complement strand
GCCGCCCGCGAGCAGCTGCTCGGCGAGGTAGCCGCCGTCCTGACCGGTGATGCCTGTGACCAGGCAGGTCGCCGACATCTAGAGGCCGGCGAGCTTCTTCTGCTGCGCCAGGTCGCTGTCGACCATCATCGCGACGAGCTCGGCAAAGGCGACCGTGGGCGTCCACCCCAGGACGTCGGCGGCCTTGGTGGCGTCACCGATCAGCAGGTCCACCTCAGCCGGGCGCATGAACGCAGGATCCTGGCGCACCAGCGGCGACCAGTCGTCGATGCCCACGTGTGTGAAGGCCGCGTCGAGCAGCTCCCGGATGGTGTGCGTCTGGCCCGTCGAGACAACGTAGTCATCCGCGACGTCCTGCTGAAGCATCCGCCACATCGCGTCGACGTAGTCGCCGGCGAAGCCCCAGTCCCGCCGGGCGTCGAGGTTGCCCATCGTCAGCGTCTCCTGCAGCCCGAGGGAGATCCGGGCCACCGCCTGCGACACCTTGCGGGTCACGAACTCCGGCCCGCGCCGCGGCGACTCGTGGTTGAACAGGATCCCGCTCGAGGCGTGCATGCCGTACGACTCGCGGTAGTTGATCGTCATGTAGTGCCCGAAGACCTTGGCCACGCCATAGGGCGAGCGCGGCCAGAGCAGCGTCTCCTCGCGCTGCGGGACCTGCTGGACCTTGCCGAACATCTCGGACGACGACGCTTGGTAGAAGCGCACCGCAGCAGGGTCCGAACCGCAGTGCAGCCGGGTGGCCTCGAGGATGTTGAGCACGCCCTTGGCGGTCACCTCGGTGGTGACGTGGGCGTTCTCCCACGAGTAGGCGACGAACGAGATCGCCCCGAGGTTGTAGACCTCGGCCGGCTGTGCCGCGGCGAGGGCGCGCATCAGTGACGACAGGTCGGTCAGGTCGCCGGTGAGCAGCTGCACGCCGGGAACGGTCTCCCGCACCAGCTCGTACTTCGGGTTGTTCTGGCCGCGGATCAGGCCGAACACGTCGTAGCCCTTGTCGAGCAGCAGCTCGGCGAGGTAGAGGCCGTCCTGGCCGGTGATGCCGGTGATGAGCGCGCGCGGGGCAGAAGTCACCGCCGCAGGCTACTGCGGGACGGCCTCCCGGTGCCGACGCGCCGCGAGCACGGCGACGCCCGCCCAGACCGCGTCACCCAGGCTCATCAGGGCGCGTGAGACCAGCGCGACCAGCAGCGCCTCCTCCTTGGCGAGCACCGGGGACAGCCCGACGACGAGCGCCGCCTCCCGGATCCCCGCACCCGCGGGGGCGATCACCACCAGGAACCCCAGCGTCCACGCGAGGGCGAACGCCCCGATCGACAGCGGCAGCGCCCCCGAGGCGCCCAGCGTCCGCGCGAGGAACCACACCTGCAGACCGAAGAACACCCAGGCCAGCACCGCCCAGCCGAGGCCGGTGGCCATGCCGCGCCCCGTGAGCCGCTCCTCGAGGCCCCCGCGCCGAGCGAGCCGCAGCAGCTTGTCCAGGACCGGGTTGGCGACCGCCGGCACCAGCCCGATGCCCAGCACGGGGACGGCGAGGAACGCGTACCAGTAGTGCGAGAGCGCATCGGCACTGGTGAAGGGCAGCGTGACAGCGGCGGTCAGCAGCCCCGCGACCAGGCTGAGCGCGACGGTCAGCAGCCCGACGGTCCCCGAGCGGGTACGCGGCACGCCATGCTCCTTGCCGAGCTCCATCTGGGCCAGCACCGGCCAGACCGAGCCGGGGATGTACTTGCCGAGCTGGCCCAGGAAGAACACCCGCAGCGCAGCGGGCAGCGGCAGCGGCGAACCCAGGTCGGTGAGCACCGCCCGCCAGCTCAGCATCGTCGCGAACAGGCCGGCCAGGACCGCCGCGCCGGCACCGACGAGCGAGCCCACGCTGAGCTCGTCCACGTGGTCCGCGAGCTTTCCGCCGCTCTTGCCGATGGCGAGCGCGCCCAACAGCAGGACCAGCGCCAGCGCGGTCCCCCGAAGCACGCGGCGGCGGGTCATGCCCCCAGTATCGCGGTCCGCCGCAGGTAACGTCAGCGCATGCGCGTTCAGGCCTTCGGCAGCTTCGACGCGGTCCGCCACCCCCGCATCGCGATCCTCCTCGACGGCCTGCGGGCCCGCGGCGTCGAGGTGGACGTCTGCAACGTGCCGCTCGAGCTCGACACCGCCGACCGGGTCCGGATGCTCAAGGAGCCCTGGCGGCTGCCGCTGCTGGCCCTGATGCTGGTCCGCACCTGGTGGCAGCTCGCCCGCCGGTCCCGGACGCTGCCGACCCCCGACGCGGTGCTGGTCGGCTACCTCGGCCACTTCGACGTGCTGCTCGCCCGGCTGCTGTTCCGCCGGCCGCTGGTCGTGCACGACATGCTCATCTTCGCCTCCGACACCGCCCGGGACCGCGGCGCCGGCGGCCTGAAGCAGCGGCTTCTGAGAGGCCTCGACAGCGCCGCGATCCGCGCCTCCGACGTGGTCGTGGTCGACACCGACGAGCACCTCGCGATGCTCCCGGCCGGTACGGACGGGCTGGTCGTCCCCGTCGGCGCCCCCGAGGCGTGGGTCGCGAAGCCGCCGACCCCGCGGGAGGGCCCGCTCCGGGTGGTGTTCTTCGGCCTGTACACGCCCCTGCAGGGCGCTCCGGTGATCGGTGAGGCGCTCGCGCGGCTCGGGCCCGGCATCACGGTCACGATGGTCGGCAGCGGCCAGGACCTGGAGCAGACGAAGCGGCTGGCCGGCCGGGCCGACGTCACCTGGCTGGAATGGGTGGAGCCCCAGGACCTGCCCGCCCTGGTGCGGGAGCACGACGTCTGCCTGGGCATCTTCAGCGCCGCGGGCAAGGGCACCCGGGTGGTGCCGAACAAGGTCTTCCAGGGCGCCGCCGCCGGCTGCTGCCTGGTCACCTCCGACACCCCGCCGCAGCGCCGGGCCCTCGGGGAGGCCGCCGTGCTGGTCACCCCCGGCGACGCCCGCGCCCTCGCCGCAGCGCTCACCGATCTCAGCGGTGACCCCGCGCGGCTGCTCGCGCTCCGGCAGGCCGCCTGGGACCTTGCACAGCAGCAGTTCCTCCCCGAGGCGGTCGTCGCACCCCTCTACGACACCCTCCTCCGGAAGGCCTCCGCATGACCTTGCCCGCCCTCAGCCCCAACGCCTGGCTCCGCTGGGACGTGGTGACCCGGCTGCTGCCGAGCGAGGCCCGCACCGTGTTGGAGATCGGCTGCGGCCAAGGCTCGATGGGCACCCGGATCGCGGCGACCACCGACTACCTGGGCGTCGAGCCGGACGTGACGTCCTGCGGCGTCGCCCAGGGCCGGGTCGCGGAGCTCGGGCGCGGTGAGGTCCGCCTCGGCCTGATGGAGGACGTCGTGGAGCCGGGCCGCACCTTCGACCTGATCTGCTCCTTCGAGGTCATCGAGCACATCGAGGACGACGTCGCTGCGCTCACCGGCTGGGTCGAGCGGGTCCGCCCCGGCGGCTGGGTCCTGCTCTCCACCCCCGCCTTCGCTGAGCGGTACGGCCCGAGCGACGCGATGGTCGGGCACTTCCGTCGCTATGACCCCGAGGCGTTCGCCGACCTGATGCGCAAGGCCGGCCTGGTCGACCCGAACGTGGTGGTCTACGGCGCCGGCCTCGGCAACGTCCTCGAGGGCCTGCGCAACATCCTCGGCGCCCGCCGGCTCCGCAAGGCCGGCAAGCCCGTTCCCAAGGGCGCGCAGCACAACCTCGACCCCGCCACCATGGCGGAGCTCACCTCCGGGAGCGGCCGGTTGTTCCAGCCGCCGGCGGCAGCAGCTCGCGCCGTACAGGTCGGGACGGCGCCGTTCCGGCTGCTGCAGCGGCAGTTCCCGCACCGCGGCACCGGGCTGGTCGCGCTGGCGCAGCGACCCGTGTGACAGCCCCGGACCCGCCCCGGCGCCGTCGCTTCCACCCACCTGCGGTGGTGTGGGCGATCACCCTGCTCGGCTTCCTGCTCTCGGTCAGCGCCAGCCTGGTGCTCCCCACCTACCTCGGCTTCGACGAGCCGCAGCACGTCGACATGGTCGCGGCGGTCGCCTGGGGTGACGGTTGGGCCGCGCCGGGGCACCGCAACCTCTCTCAGGCGGTGGCGCGAAGCAGCAACCAGTACTACGGCTCGCGGCTGCGGACCCGGCCGCTGGACCTCGCGCTGAAGGACCTGCCGGGTCGCGGGGAGCGGCAGACCTTCGCGGAGCTCGGCGGCGACGCCTCCGCGGGCGGCACCCCCAACCAGATCAGCCAGCACCCGCCGGTCTACTACGCGCTGGAGGCGGTGGTGCTCAAGGCCCTCGGCGCGGACCACTGGTCCTACGACCGCCTGGTCGAGCTGCTGCGACTGGTGTCCGCCCTGATCGTGGCGCCGCTGCCGCTGCTGGTGTGGGCGATGGCGGTCCGCCTCCGGGCCGGTCCGGGTGTCGCGGTCGCGGCCTCAGCGCTCGCCATCGCCCTCCCCGGCCTGGCTCGCGTGGCCGGGATGGTCAACAACGACGACTTCCTCATCCTCACCACGACCGGGCTGCTGCTCGGGCTGGTGCACGTCGCGACCGGTGACCTGACCCGCCGGACCGCGATCGTGGTCGGTCTGCTGACCGGCCTGGCCCTGCTGTCCAAGGGCTTCGCGTTGCCGCTTCCGCTGCTGGTCGTCCTCGCGTACGTGCTCGCGGTGCGCAAGCAGTCGCCGGCCCGGGGCGTCGCGCCGCTCGCCTGGGCCCTCGGGGTCGGGTTCGTCTCCGGCGGCCTGTGGTGGGTCCGCAACCTGCTGCTGTACGGCACGCTGCAACCGGAGGGCTACGGCGCCGTGGCCTTCGCTCGCATCAAGGGCCCGAAGCGGCCACCGGGGAGCCACGCCGACCTAGGGGTGTTCCTCGACGCCGCCTGGAACCGGATGACGCGCACCTTCTGGGGCGGTGGCGCGCCGCAGGGCCACGCCACGATGGAGGTCGCGCTCGCCACCGTCCTGACGCTGATCCTGCTCCTGTCGGTGCTCGTCGGGGTGGCCCTCGGGCTGCGCGGCCAGGCCCGCCGCGGCACGTTGGTGCTGCTCCTGCTGCCGCTGCCGCTCACCCTGGGGATCGTGCTGTCGGGGGCGTACAGCAGCTTCGCGACCTACGGCAGCCTGCCCGGGCTGCAGGGCCGCTACCTCTACCTCGCCGTGTCCGGGCTGGCCCTGACCACTGCCGTCGCCTGGGACCGGCTGCTGGGCAGCGCCCGTCGCGTCCTCCCGCTGCTCGCCGTCGGGGTCGTCCTGCTCCTGCAGGGCCTGCAGGGCCGGGCGATCCTCCGGCAGCTCTGGGAAGGCCCTGGCCAGGGCGGCCTGCGGAGGGCGTTCCGCGGCCTGGAGGTGGTCTCCCCCTGGTCCACCGCCGCCACCCGACTGGTGTTTGCCGCGACAGCGCTGGTGGCGCTGATCGCCTTGGTACTCGCGGCCCGGGGCGCCTTCGCACCGCTCAGGCGGCCGGCGGCCCGGGAGCCCGTCGCCGCCCTGTGATGCCCAGTCCCAGCAGAGCCAGCAACCCGAGCCCCGTCAGCACGAAGCCAGGTCGCAGCCCCTTAGGGGTGTAGCGCAGCCGCACCTCGTGGACGCCGGCTGGGACGGGCACCGCGACCAGCGCATGATCGGCGTCGAGCAGCGGGACGGCGCGGCCGTCGACGGTCGCGCGCCAGCCGGTCTGCAGCCCGTCGGCCACCACGAGGTAGCCGGCGCCCTTCGCCTGCACCCGCACCTGGAGCGCGTCGGGACCGTCGTGCACGGTCCGCACCGTGCCGGCCGCCCCGCTCGCTTTGGCCGGGTTGGTGGCCAGCACCACCTGACCGTTCACCGCAGGCGTCGTACCGGCGGCCTTGAGGCTTGCGGGACCCTCAGCAGCCATCGACACCGTGGAGGCCCACCGCACCCGGTCCAGCACGTTGGTGCGCTCCCAGACCGTCCCGGAGACGCTGGCCTCCGCGACCCGAAGGCCGTCGGCCGCCGGCCGGATGAGCCGCAGCGCAGGGATGCCTCCGTTGGCCGCCAGGGTGACGGGGACCGCTGTCGCATTGGCGATCCGGAGCACCAGCGGCCCTGCCGGGAGCTGCTCGCCGGCCAGCGCGACCGGCAGGTCCCCGGGGCCGGTCGTCGGCAGCAGCCGCCGCCCGGAGGACGCGACGACCGTCCCCTTGCTCAGCACCTGCACGGTCAGCTCCCCGTCGGCGCCGGCCACGGCGGCGATCGGCAGGTCGACGCCGCGGAGGGCCCCCGTCACCGGCACGTCCAGGCGCCCACCGGCCGGGATCACCACGGAGCCGGCCGCAGCACCCGGGGAGGCGGCCGCCCCGAACGGCTGCACCTCCGGCCCCATCACGAGGTACTTCACCGCGAACCGGTCCAGCGCCGGCGAGACGGCGGTCGCGAGCGCCGGTGACAGCGAGCTGAAGGTCGGCGTCCGGAAGGCGCTCGGGTCGGCCACCTCCATCAGCTCACGCCAGGTCGAGGCCGTGAACGAGTGCCCGCCGAGGCTTCTGAGCCCGTAGTAGACGTTGGTGCCCGGGAACATCGTCAGCCCGGTGCCCTGGAACCGCTCGCTGCCGAGGTTGGCTGCGAGGTAGTCGTGCACCGGCGTCCGCGGGTAGAAGTCGTGCCGCGGGATCTGAGGCCAGAACGGCAGCACCACGTTGAGGGCCTGCACCAGCACCACGACCGGGATCGCGCCGACCGCCAGCCGGTGCCAGCGGCTCCGGGCGAGCAGCACCGCGGTCAGCGTGACCGCCACCGCAACCGCCGCGTAGAGCGTCTGCCGGTCGCTGACCGCCAGGTGCCCAGTCGGTCGGAGGTTGTTCCGCAGCCGGTTGAGCACCAGCACCGAGCCGGCCGCGAGCCCGAGCCACACGGCCGGTTCCACCCAGCGACGCGAGGACCGCTGCTCGGCCCGGGCGCGCAGCAGGGCGTCGTACCCGAAGGCGGCGAGGATGGCCAGGCACAGCCCGAGGATGACCCGGATGCGCGGCACCGGGTTGTTGGAGAAGACCGGCAGGTGCTGAGCCAGCGCGAGCAGCGGGCCACCGACCCAGCCGAGCACGACCGTCACCAGGGCCGCGACCACGAAGAACCCGCGGACCCCGGCGGGCGTCTCCGGACGCCGGCGCCGCAGCAGCGCGACCACGACCAGCACCAGCACCGCACTGCCGATGAAGGCGTTCGCCTCGATGTCGTTGACCGGCCCGACGTAGTCGCGACCGGGGCAGCTGCCGAACGCCTTGGGCAGCGCGGTGGTGACCAGCGACAGCAGCGGTAGGTGCTGCTTCGGCGTCTGCGCACGGGCGGCCAGGTCCAGGCCGCCGATCTGGGACGCGAAGGGCAGCAGCTGGAACGCCACCAGCAGCGCGCCGAGCGCCACCCCGACCCCGGCGAACGTCATCGTCCGGACCTGCGTGACCGGCCGCTGCCGGCTGCTCAGCACCCGGAACAGCACGTAGGGCGCGGCCAGGTACATCGCGAACCCGGTCACCTCCGGGAAGCCGCCGAGCAGCAGCGCCCCGACCGTCAGCGCGACGGGCACGACGGACCGGGCGGTCCGGAGCTGGATCAGCCGCTCCAAGGACCACAGCAGCACCGGCACGAAGGCTGCGGTGCGGGTGTGCGGCCAGTTCGTCCAGGTCACCATGAAGCCGCTGGTCGTGAACACCAGCCCACCGAGCAGTGCCGGCGCCCGCGCCAGGCTCAGGCGCCGCAGGAACAGGAACATCCCACCGGTGCTGACGACCATCTCGAGCAGCTTCATCCACGCCGGCGCCAGCCAGGTCGGGAGCGCCAGCAGGGGCAACGACAACGGCGAGTACGTCGCGAAGCTCGGCACCGCCCCGAGCGGGGCGCCCCCCGACGCGAGGTTGTCCCACTGCGCGATGTCGCCGTGCAGCAGCTCGCGCCGGAACTCCGCGGCGGCCGGCAGGAAGCCGTCGACCGGGTCGCTGACGCAGGCGTTGTCGGGCTTGGCGTCGACCGGTTGGGTCGCCTTCCAGGGGGCGAACTGCAGCGCGAGGTCGGCGCTGGCGAACACGCGCGCCCCGACCAGGGACGGCCCGACCGCGAGCGCCACGAACACCGCGCAGAGCGCAGCGACGAGCAGGGCGGCGGGGTCGCGCCGCCAGCGTCGGGGGTCGATGACGGTCAGCGCGCTGCGGCAGCCGCGTAGCGCGCCTCGGTGGCCTGCTTCATCGGCCGCCACCATGACTCGTTGTCGCGGTACCAGGCGACGGTGGCCCGCAGGCCCTCGTCGAAGTCGCTGTAGAGCGGTGCCCAGCCGAGCTCGGTGCGGAGCTTCGTGCTGTCGATCGCGTACCGCAGGTCGTGACCCGCGCGGTCGGTCACGTGCTCGTAGTCGTCCTCGGACTTGCCGAGGGCGCGCAGGATGGCCGTGACGACCTCCTTGTTGTTCTTCTCCCCGTCGGCCCCGATCAGGTACGTCTCACCGAGCCGACCCTTGTCGATCACGGTCCAGACGGCGCTGTTGTGATCGTCGACGTGGATCCAGTCGCGGACGTTGAGCCCCTCGCCGTACAGCTTGGCGGGCACGCCGTCGATGCCGTTGGTGATCTGCCGGGGGATGAACTTCTCGACGTGCTGGTAGGGCCCGTAGTTGTTGCTGCAGTTCGTCAGCGTCGCCTGCACCCCGAACGACCGCACCCACGCCCGGACGAGCAGGTCACTGGCCGCCTTGGTGCTGCTGTAGGGGCTGCTCGGGTTGTACGGGGTCTCCTCGGTGAACCGCTGCGGGTCGTCGAGCTCCAGGTCGCCGTAGACCTCGTCGGTGCTGACGTGGTGCAGCCGCTTGCCGTGCCGGCGGACCGCCTCCAGGATCGTGTAGGTCCCGATGATGTTGGTCTGCAGGAACGGCGACGGGTCCACCAGCGAGTTGTCGTTGTGGCTCTCCGCGGCGAAGTGCACCACCACGTCGGTGTCCGCGGTCAGTCGGTCGACGAGAGCCGCGTCGGTGATGTCGCCCTCGACGAACGTGATCTGGTCCCGTACCGGGTCCAGCGCGGTGCCGTCGCTGGCGTAGGTGAGGGCGTCGAGAACCGTGATCTCGACCTCCGGCCGGTGCTGACGGGTCCAGTGGACGAAGTTGGCGCCGATGAAGCCGGCTCCGCCGGTGACGAGGATGCGCATGGGTCCAGTGTTCCAGAAAGCCGGACGGACCGGTCCCAGGCGGGACCGGGCCGTGCGGAGGGGCGCTACGGCTTGACGCAGCTGAGCGCTCCCGCCACGTAGGGCTTGACCCCCGCGGCGTCGTCAGCGAGCACGAGCGAGCCGGTGCCCGCCGCGCCGATCAGCACCCGCACCTCCGCCGTGAGTTCGCTCAGCTTCTGGCCGGGCTTCAGGCTCACCCGGGAGAACCCGTTCACCGGAGCCGTGATCGTCAAGATCGAACCCTTGATGCTGCCGACGGCACTGCCCGCAGCGTCGTCGTTGCTGACGTGCTGCCCGCCGGTGGTGGTCACCTCGCCGGTCGCGTACGTGATCGCACCCGAGAACGGGACCGAGGCAGTGAAGTACTGCGGGTTGTCAGAGCCAGGAGCCAGGAACTTCAGGTAGTAGATCGTGCCACCGGGGGCCTCCGGGTTGCTCTGCTTCGGAGCCGCCTTCAGCCTGATCACTGCGGTGACGATCTTCGCGTTGGAGGCAACGTCGGCGGACAGGATGTCCATCCCGTCCTGGCCCGTGACGACACCGGCGTCGCCCGCGTCGTCCGTGATGAGGTTGCAGACCGGCTTGGGTGCCGGCTTCTTGGCGGCCGCGTTGGCGGCACCGGACGCGACGACGGAGGCCGCGAGGGCCAGGCACAGGGCGGGACGGGTGACACGCATGAGATCTTCCTTCGTAGGCGGGCTGGGGCGCTTCCGAGGGAGGTATTCGTCACCTTCGAGCGATCTCCTGCCGGGTGGACACGCTCACCTAAAG
>JBKJVH010000083.1:0-11281 GCA_046590985.1 Mycobacteriales bacterium | reverse complement strand
CTCGAAGAGCTGCAGCTCAAGCAGGGTCATGGCCTGAGCTCAGGTCAGGTGCTGGGCGGTGGTGGGCTCACCCGGGCGGGCGCGGCCGGGACCACGCGGGCGTGCCGACGCTCGAGGCCGAGCGTCAAGATGCCGGCGGTGACCATGATCAGGCCCATCACGAGCAGCAGCAGCACGTGCGGCGCACCCGTGAACGGCAACGCCACGACGGTCGGGTCCGCGGACGCTCCGACCAGCACCCCGCCGACGGTGGTGCCGCCCACTCCGACCGAAACGCTCATGTTCTCCCCCAGTTGAAACTTCTCGCCCCAACCCCTCAAGTCCAGCGGCCAGACTGCCGAGGTCTGCTGTGGGGAGCGTCTGTCCCATCCTGACCCGGTTTCCGGGATTTGGGTTCGGCCAAACGGGTGAATTCTGGACTCGATCCGGACATGGCACGCACCCCGGCAGCAAACGGGCTACTCCTCGAGCGCCTCGTCCTCGTCGTAGCCCACGACCAGCTCTACCGCCTCGGCCTCCGGGACGAAGGAGGGATCGAGCCGGACCAGGTCCCAGGCGTTGATCCAGGCCCGGACGTACTGCCGCATCCGGGTCGCGCCGAGCCGCTCCAGGCCGGGGACCTCCGGCGGGTTCCAGCCGAACGCCTCGCCATGGAGCTGCTTCAGCGTCGCGTAAGCATGGTCGAGCTCAGCAGCGTCGGGTGGCTCGAGCCGCAGCACCTCACGCTCCAGGGACCGGATCCCCTTCTCGGCCAGCGCGGCGAGCTCGGTCCACTCCTGGGTCTGCTTGTCCCGGAGCTTCAGGGGCACCTTGGTGCGGTCGTCCTTGTCGACGAGCACCGCGGCGGCGAAGTCGTCGGTCAGGGCCAGCACCGACGCCAGCGGCGCGGTGGGGTCGCCGTGCAGCCACCGGGTGATCTCGGCGTAGGACCGGCCGCGCTGCAGCACGGAGTACCGCCCGATGAGCTCGACCTCGTCGAAGAGCACCACCCAGCCGGCGTACCCGGCGGCCCGGAGCAGCCGGGCCGCAAAGGCGATGCGTTGCTTCGCCAGCTCCTTGGCCGGCAGCGGCCCGAACTCGAACGTCCCGGCGGCGCCGACGGCTTTGAGGGCGCGCCGCAGGTCTGGCATCCGCAGCGGCTCGCCGGTCCAGAAGCGCACCATCGCGGCGACGGTCTCGTCGCTGTCGGGCACGTTGCCGCGACTGAGCTGCTCGTGGACCAGCAAGGTCGCGGCGAAGCGCTCGTCCGGCCCGCCCGGGGAGCGGGTCCAGCGCACCAGGTCGGCGTACCGGCCGGCGTCCGGATCCAACGCAGCGGCCGCCTCGACGAGCACGCCCCCGACCCGGGACGGTCCGAGCAGCGACGCGGCCGCCGCCCGGTAGACCTTCGCGGGGTCATACAGCGGGGTCTCCTTGCTGATGACCACGGTGCTGACGGCGAAGCCGCGGTCGAGCGCGAGCGACGCGAGATGCGTGAGCAGGTGGCTCTTGCCGGCCCCGAAGCCGCCACCGAGCAGCAGGCCGCCGGCCTTGCCGTCCTCGGCGGCGCCGAGCAGCGCCGTGAACCGGTCCTCCGCCGCGCTCTGACCCGAGCCCAGCGCCGCAACGGCATCCCAGCTCGGGACGCCCGACCGCAGAGCCTCGATCGCGCGCCGCCGGGCGACCTGCTCCGGCGTCATCACGTGACCGCCTCCAGCCGGACCTCAAGACGGACCAGCGCCGCGAACGGATTCGCCCGGCGTCGGTCGCGGACCTCGTCGGCCACCCGCAGCTGCAACGCCGTGTACGCCGGCAGCCCGCGGCCCTCGTCGGTCACCAGGTCGGGCGGGACGACCGCCACCACGAGGACGCCGCGCAACTCGTCCGTGGCGTCGATGAGCTGCCGGAGCACCTCATAGGCATCCAGCACAGCGGCCTTGGAGTAGTAGACCCCCGTACGCTCCTCCACCGGCGGGCGCCGGCTCTCCGCGAGCCGGGACGCGTCCAGGTGCAGCACCAGCCCGCCACGACCGGCCCGCAGCAGCAGCCGGGCCGTCGAGGTGAGCAGCTCGCGCGCGTTGGAGCGGCCGATCTTCTGCGAGATCAGGGTCGGTCGGAGCACCGCCAGGGACGTGAGCTCGCCGCGGAGCCAGGCCAGCACCGCCTCGTGCTCGGTCGCGTCCACGTCCCCGCCGGCAAGGTGGACCTGGGCGAGCCGCAGCACGGCCCGCCGGAGCTCCCGGACCAGGTGGGCATCGCCCAGCAGGTCGTGCTCGAGCTGGCGCCGGACGCTGCGGTAGAGCTCGCGGCTGTCGACCTCGTGCTCGGCGGCGACCGCGGCCACGCTCAGCTTCTCGCCGGCCGGGAAGGCGACCTCGTCGTACGCCGTGCGCACGACCGCGGCGGCGAGGGCGTCCCAGTCCACCGCGCGGGCAACCGCGAAGAAGACCTGCTCGATCTGCGACAACCGGACGGTGTCGGCGGGCACGCTGACGAACAGGCAGCCCGCGGCGTCGGCAGCGGCGCCCAAGGCTCGCTCCAGCCGACCGGCCGTCTCAGGGCTGCCGGCGACCGCCAGCTTCACGGCGGCGCCCCCGGCCGGCAGGTAGTCGGCGAGGTAGTGCTCGGCGAGGAAGGCGGCATAGTCCGGCACCGTCAGGCTGCCACCGCCTAACACTGCCACCTGAGCCACCTGTCCCCCTTTGCGTGTGTGTCCGGCAACCTATCGTCCGTCAGCGACAAGCCCCGGCAACCAGTCCTCCTCGGGCCGAATGTGCACGTCAGGCTGGCTGAGCCAGCGCGCGAGGGCGTCGACCAACCGCTGCGCTCCTCGACCCTGCCGCGGGAAGGTCCGGCTGCTCGTGTAGAGCACCTGGGCGCCGGCCGGGGAGGACCTCATCAGCTGCCGGAAGTCCTTGACGTTCTCCGTGACGACCCTGCGCCGGTGGTCAACGGCCCACGCCAGCACCTCGTCGTCGGCCAGGATCGCGAGCACCGGATCCGCGACCAGGGCCACGACGTCGTGCCCTCGGTCGCGCAGCTGACCGGCGATCCTCGGGGCGAACATCGCATCCAGCACCAGGGCGACTCCCGTCACGCCAGCAGGCGCTGCGCGACCAGCCACTCACGCTCGCCCTGCTCGGCGGCGCGTCGGTTGTGCGCGACCTCCTCGTCGATCTCTGCGTGGTGCTGCCCGTAGTAGCGGACTGCCCTGCGCACCGCGACCACAGACAGCTCGAGGTCGTCGGCGAGGACTGCCATGCCCGCCTGGCCCCGCTCGTCGAGGCCTTCCAGGGCCGCGACGACCTCCCAGACATCAGGCCCGAAGGCCAGCGCCGCGCGGCGGCCGGTGGGGCCGTCCTTGAACACGATGCCCGGGTGCTCCAGCTGGCGAAGGCCCTCATCGACAAGCTGCTGGACCAGCCCGGAGGCCGTCGCCCCAGGACGTTGCCGGGCAACCTCGCGCAGCCTGTCGAGGATCTCGGGCTGGAACCGGATGGACAACGGCGTGCTCATGTCATGCAGCGTAGTGCGTCCACTACGAGAACGACAGGCCCCAGTAGCGCTGCTGCTGACCCGTCTTGGCGACGGTCGTCAGCACGCCCGTGCCGCGGGTACCGGTGGAGGCATGCCAGTGCAGCGTGCGGCCCGACTTGGTCATGCGGTCCGGGCTCTGGTCGAGCTGGTAGAGGTCGCGGGCGAACTCCGGCCGGCTGTACTCCTTCGCCTGCCCGGGGAGCAGGGTCAGCACAGCCCAGACCGCATCGAGCCGGATCACGGGGTCGGGCAGCGCCTCCCGCTGGGCAAGCAGGTCATAACCGCCGACCAGGCTCTCCAGGAACACCTTGGCGTTGAAGCGCGGCGGCCGGTTCTGGGCGGCAGCGAGCGCGTCCAGGACCACCGACGGGCGCAGCTTGCGGTCCTTGCGCCGGTCGATCTCCAGGGCGGCGTCACCTGGCAGCACCTTGATCAGGGACGGGTAGCAGAGCAGTCGCTCGTCCTCCTCGACCATCGCCACGCCTCGCTCGGCCGCGAGCGCCAGCAGCTCCTTGGCGTAGGCGCCGGAGGAGAGCAGCTCGGTCTCGTCCACGGTGTACGACGCCTGTGCCTCCCGGGCCGCGGTGAGCGCCTCCTCGGCCGCGGTCACGGCCGCGTCGAGGGCCTTGCGCAGGTCGCGGACCTGGCCACCGACCGCTGAGGTCCGGGCCTTCTTGAGGTCCTTGCCCACCGCGGACGTCGCCTTGAGGGCGCTGTCCACCTGGGCTTGCGTGAAAGCCAAGGCCGCTTCGAAGCTGTCCGTCTGCTCATCCATGCCGTCAGGCTAACGAGCAGAGCCGACAACGCCGAACGCCACTCCGAAGGCCTTGCCGGCCAGGGTCAGGCGCCACTCGTACCGGCCGGGGGCCAACGGCAGCGGCGACAGGTTCAGGACGAAGGCCGAGTCCAGGGGGCTGCCGTGCGCCAGCCCGGCGGGCCGGCCGACCTCGATCGTCCGCGTCACCTTGAGGCCCTGCGGCCCGGTCGGCGTCGGCATCAGCACCGGCTGGCCGTCGGAGTCCACCAGGTCCAGCTCCATCGGCAGTGGCTGGTTCGCGCGGTCCCACGGGATCTTCATGAGCGCGACCACCGCGCACGGCGGCGTCGGGCTTCCGGTGCTCGACCAGCCGGCCCCGAGCATGTGGACCTTGCCGGTGGGGTCGGCGACGGCCGCGTCGCACAGCAGCACGGTCGCGTCGACGTCGAGGTCCATGCGGCCATCATGCCTGCTCATCACCAGGCCTCCAGCAGCTCGTCCGGGCCGACGGCACGCACACCGGCGGCGGTGACGCCGGCCCGCGACACCGCCACGAGCACCGTGTCGTCCGAAGCCCCCGGCACCTGCGCCCGGTGTCGCGCCAGCTCGCCGGCATCGCGGCCGTCGAACGGCGCCCGCTCCTGCCACTTCACCGAACCCACGGCGTGGACGTGCCCTGCCACGGGACCGTGGTCGGCTGCCACGAGGTCGACCTCGGGATCGTTCGTGCGGGTCCAGTAGCCACCCCAGACAACCGTCTCGGGCAGACCACAGACCCCGGGCAGCCGCGCGAGCGACTCCCTGACGACCGGTTCGACCGCGCGGCCGCGCCAGGAGGTCCAACCCCGCTCGATCACCGCCAGCACCCGGTCACCGCGACCGCGCTCGACGTCGCTCATGCCACGCTCGAGGAACGCGAGGTAGAAGCGCAGGTAGGGATCCACGATCCGGTAGCGCGTCTCCTTGCTCGGCTTCGTCGACAGCGGCCGGTCCGCGGCCACGATCCGCTTGCCGGTCAGCACGCCCAGGGACCGGCTGAGCGACGCTTGCTGCAACGAGCCGGCCGCGCGTCCGATGTTGGTGAAGGTGCGCTCGCCGCTGCCGACGGCGCTCAGGACCGTGCGCGCCTGCGCGGCTGCCGGGAACTCCGCGGCGAGCGCACGCTCGGCCGAGACGAGCAGCGCCGAGGTGGGCTGTTGCAGCGCCTGCCCGAGGAAGTCGAACAGCTCCGCACCGCGCGGCCAGGCGTCACACACCAGCGGCAGCCCGCCGGTCACGAGCCAGGCGTCGAAGGCCTCCGCCGCGCCGAGTCCCAGCATCGCCCCGACCTCGCGGGGGCTCAGCGGCGGCACCACCATCTCGGTCGCCCGCTGGTGGAAAGGGCGCCCGTACGCGTTGAGCGCCTCCATCATGGCGAGGTCAGAACCGATCCCGATCAGGAGTACGGGCTTGCGCCGCAGCTCGCGGTCGAAGTGCTTCTGCAGGGTTCCCTCGAAGCCGGGATCGGCGGCCGTGAGGTACGGCAGCTCGTCGAGCACCACCACGGCCGGCCTGTCATCCGGCAGCGCCGCCGCAAGCAGCCGCAGCGCGGCGTCCCAGGTCTCGGGCAGCACCCCGGCGAACAGTTGTGACCCGGGCAGGTTCGAGGCCGCGATCTCGGCCCCGAACAGGCGCAGCTCCTCGGCGCTGGTGCGGCCCGAGGCCGTGACGTAGACGTGCGGGACGCCGGCCCGCTCGAGGAACACCTCGACGAGCCGGGACTTGCCCACCCGCCGTCGGCCTCGCATCAGCAGGGCCTTGCCGGGACTGTCGGCCTCGGGGCGTCCTACCGTCGCGAGCAGGGCGTTGAGCTGCGCGAGCTGGGGTTCCCGACCAACGAACACATCCATGACAGTATCACTGAAGATACTGTCATGCGGCTTACCCCAGCAGCTTCAGGAGGTACTGGCCGTACCCGCTCTTCTCGAGCGGCGCCGCCACCGCCCGCAGGCCGGCGTCGTCGATGTAGCCCTGCTCCCAGGCGATCTCCTCGATGCAGCCGATCTTGAGGTTCTGGCGCTCCTCGATGACCTGCATGAACTGCGAGGCCTGCATCATCGAGGCGAACGTGCCGGTGTCGAGCCAGGCGGTGCCGCGGCCCATCGTCTCGACCTGGAGCCGGCCGGCCTCGAGGTAGCGCTGGTTGATGGTGGTGATCTCGAGCTCGCCGCGGGCGGACGGCTCGATCTCCGAGGCGATCCGGACCACGTCGTTGTCGTAGAAGTACAAGCCCACCACCGCGTACGACGACTTCGGCGCGACCGGCTTCTCCTCGATCGACAGCGCCCGCCGCTCGGCGTCGAACTCGACCACGCCGTACCGCTCCGGGTCGGCGACGTGGTAGGCGAACACGGCCGCACCGTCCACATCGGTGTACTTCGCGAGCTGGTCGCCGAAGTCCTGGCCGTAGAAGATGTTGTCGCCCAGCACCAGCGCGACCTTGTCGGCGCCGATGAAGTCCTTGCCGATGATGAACGCCTCGGCAAGCCCGTTGGGGGCGTCCTGGATGGCGTACTCGAAACGGCAGCCGAGAGACGTGCCGTCCCCGAGCAGTCGCTGGAACGACGGCTGGTCCTCGGGGGTGGTGATGATGAGGATCTCGCGGATCCCGGCCAGCATCAGCGTGGAGATCGGGTAGTAGACCATCGGCTTGTCGTACACCGGCATCAGCTGCTTGCTGACGCCCTTCGTGATCGGGTACAGCCGGGTGCCGGAGCCACCTGCCAGAACGATGCCTTTGATGGCGAGACTCCCCTTGTCGATGTCGCGGATGAGCGCTGCCAAGCATGCCACTGCCGCGAAAGAAGCGGGTCTGCCGAGCTGAGCGTGCGGTCCAGACGGGCGCTTGGCACACCTCGCGGGCAAGCCGCTACGGCTGAGTTTCCGCTCGGTTGAAGCGCAAGTAGGAGCGAGACGGGGTCGGGCCGCGCTGGTCCTGGTAGCGCGAGCCGTAGAGGCTCGAGCCGTACGGGTGCTCCGACGGCGACGACAGCTGCAACACGCAGATCTGACCGATCTTCATGCCGGGGTAGAGCTTGATCGGCAGGTTCGCGACGTTGGACAGCTCCAGGGTCACGTGTCCGCTGAACCCCGGGTCGATGAACCCGGCCGTGGAGTGCGTCAGCAGCCCGAGCCTCCCGAGCGAGCTCTTGCCTTCGAGCCGGCTGGCGAGGTCGTCACCGAGGCTGATGACCTCGAGCGTCGACCCGAGGACGAACTCCCCCGGATGCAGGATGAACGGCTCGTCGCCGTCCGGCTCGATGGGGACGGTGAGGTCGTCCTGCTGCTCGGCCGGGTCGATGTGGGTGTACCGGTGGTTGGCGAACACCCGGAAGTAGCGGTCCAGGCGGACGTCGATGCTGCTCGGCTGGATGAGCGACTCGTCGAAGGGCGTGAGCCCGAGCCGGCCGTCGGCGATGGCGGCCTTGAGGTCGCGGTCAGAGAGCAGCATCGGCCGACTCTAGCGAGCCGGCAGCACGACGGGCGATGGCGTCGAGCACGGTCTGAGCGTGGCGCCAGCCAGGCGCGATGGCCAGCGCCCGGGTCGCTGCCGCGGTCGCTTCGGAGAGCACCGCCGCGCGCTCCCAGGGCTGCAGGCCCGAAGCGCCCTCCAGCAGCACCTCCGCGAGGTTGAGCTGCGAACCCCGGTTCCGGGGTTGCAGCTCGCTGGCGCGGCGAGCGAGGCTCGTCGCCTCGGCGAGGTCGCGCCCGGCACTGTCGGCGTCGCCCGCCCGGACCCACAGTCGAGAACGGATCACGAGACTGGCGTGCCCCGCCGGGGCATAGGAGCGGGTGGCACGCTGCCGGCTGACCGCCACCGCAAGATCGGCGAGCTCCAGAGCACGGGGGAGGTCGTCGGCCGCCAGGCAGGTGGCCAGCTCGGCATAGGCGCTCTCGAGGTTCATCAGGCCACGAAGGTCCTCGGTGGCCAGCTCATGGGCTTGCCGGGCGAGGACGACGGCGCGTTCAGCGAGCGCGATCGCCTCGGTCAGCCGGCCCTGTACGCGTCGGCTGGTGGCGAGGCAGGTGTCGGTGAAGCTCGCGTCGCTGATCCAGCGCATCGGCGTCGGGGAGTCCTGCGCGGCCAGCCCACGCTGGTAGCCGGCTGCCGCCTCGACGAGCATCGACGCGGCGGCGTCGCGTTCCCCCGCATCGGAGGGCACCCCTGACAGCCCGAACCACAGCCGACCTCGCATGTGCTGGCACGCAGGACTGGTGCCCTCAAGCACAGCAAGGGCTTCCTCGAAGGCCGCCGTGGCCGCTTCGGCGCGGGTCCGGTAGCGCTCGACCCAACCCAGCTGAAGCAGGAGCTCTGCGCGCAGCAGCTGATCCGCGAGGGTGCCCCCGGTAGCCGCTCGCGCGCCTTCCAGCGCCTCGGAGAGCACCGCGCGGGCATCGTCGCTACGACCTTGGGTTCCGTGGAGCGCCTGCTGACCGAGCGCGAGCATCCCCCGCTCCTGCCAGGTGCGCAGCTCGAGCTCGTCCTCGAGGCCCAGCAGCCGGAGGAGCATGGGTGTGTCGGTCGCGTCCGCGGCCAGCGCGATCGACTCCAACCACTCCCGTACGGCTGCGTCACGTCGGCCTGCCAACCGCGAGCTGTGGAAGAGCTGCTCCACGTGCGCAGGGTCGCCGACCTCCCGCGACAGGGCGCCGTAGTGACGCGTCAGCACATCATGCGTCTCCTGCACCAGCTCGTCAGTGCTCTCGATCAGGCTCTTGCGCAGCAGGGTGTGCACCTTGAAGCTCTCCTGCCCGGAGCTGTCCACGTACGGGATGACGAAGCTGAGTCGCTTGAGCTCCCGGAACGCCGCGCCGGTCGCCGTGAAGGCGAGCTCCTTGCCCAGCATCAGGTAGAGGTCCCGGTCGAAGGTGCGGCAGGCGCCGAGGGCGGTGATCGCCTGGCACTCCTCCGTCGGCAGGTAGCTCAGCAGCCGCTCGAGCAGCTTCGGCCCGATCCGGCTGAAGTCGAGCGAACCGCCGGCGAGCAGGCCCGCGAGGTCGTCGGCACTGCCGTCACCCTTGACGTTCACCAGGTCGGCCGCCAGGCCGAGCGAGAGCGGGTGGAGGCCCGTCTCCGTCTCCAGGCCCTGGAGGATCACGGCGCGGGTTGTGGCTGCAGCGACCCCCCGCTGGCGGAGGTAGAGGTCGGCATCCTCCGGGGCGAGGTCCCCCACGGCGATGTCCCGGACCCGCTCTGCCGCCACCGGTTGGGTGGCCGCGCTCGACCAACGAGGGCGCTCCCTCCCGGTGACCACGACCAAGGTCCGCGCCAGGTCGAGCTCGTTCACGAGCGTGCGAAACCACTGGTCACGGCTGTTGCGCTGAGCCTCCGGTCCGCCGAAGTGCTGCTCCGCCCAGAAGGCGTCGTGGGTGTCGAAGAACAGGCACAACCGGGCGAGCTCGCCCTGGGCCGCCCGCTTGTCCAGGGCTTCCGTCAGGTCCTCCGCCAGGTACCGCGGCAGCAATGGCACGAGCTCGGTGTCCATCTCCAGGCCGTAGATCTCCGCGATCTGGCTCTCCGGGGCTCGCCGCTTGGCCAGCGTCAGCGACACCCCTTCCCCGTACCGCTCGAACAGCTTGGTGGTCGCGTACGACGCCACCGCCCCCACCTTGCTGTTGTCGATGAGGAAGCTCAGCAGGTCGCCCGTCACGCCCTTGTCGGTCGCCGGCAGCAGCGCCGCGATCTTCTCGCTCGAGAAGCCCTTTCGCTGGGCGAACAGCACGACCGCGAAGTCGAAGCGCGGGAACCGAAAGCCCATCCGTCCCAAGGTGGCCCGCAGCATCAGCGGTCCGTGGAAGTCGTTGCAGGGGTCCTCGTCCCCGACGACGTGCGCCGAGAAGTCGTGCAGCGCCACCGGAACCTGGTCCCCGACGGCGTTCTCGAACGCGGTCCGGAACTCATCGTCCCCCAGCTCGTCCAGCGCCGTGAAGACGGCCGGCGAGAGCAGGGTGCAGCCCCGGTCCCTCAGGTAGCGCAGCAGCAGGCTCTTGCCGACACCCCCGACGCCGTAGAAGAAGAGCAGCTGGCTCTCGGGCGGACGCCGGTGGAGCGCGGTCAGGAACTCACGCACGTACCGGTGGCGGTCGACGAAGAGCTGCAGCTCTGCGCGCCGCCCCGTGATGGGCATGTCCGCGTTGTCGTGGTTCTCGGTGGGCATCCCGGGAGTCAATCAACAACCAGCCCGGTTCGCAGGGGTGACGGGCCTGGACCGTTACGGCGTCAGGTCGCCGTAGATGTCCTGGTCGATCCCGCCGGCCCGCGGGCAGGTGTCCCCGGTGAAGCTGCCGTCGGCTCGCTGGGTGCGGCACTGCAGCACGTCACCGCGGGTGCCGGTGGTCCGCGGGTCGTTCCCGGCCACCGTGTTGCGGTAGTCGGTCCAGACCCCGAACGTCCTCCCACCCGCCGAGTCGACCCACAGGTAGTCACCCGCGAACGGCACGGTGCGCCCCGCGAACTGGTCCCAGTTGGGGTTGAGGGTGGCGTCGGTCAGCCGGGTCTCGTCGGCGGCCGTCAGCCCGGTGGTCAGCGTCGCGCCGTACACGTCCAGCGACGGTGTGAGGCTCAGGTCGGCGCAGTTGCCGATCGGCCGGGCCGGGGAGTAGCAGCTGTCGTTGCGGCTGTCGTACCAGATCACGTGGGCGACGCCCTGGTCGACCGCGATGTCCGGGAACAGCTGGTGCCCGGTGTCCTCCGGACGCACCCGCACCAAGGCGCTCTTGGCGCCGGTGAGCGGGTTGACCGTCATCGCGTAGACCGCCTCCTGCGATCCGGTCCCGGATGTGACCGACCCGTAGGTGGTCCCCGTGGGCGTCTCGGAACCCGGTACGGACGGGTCGAGCACCAGATAGAGGTGCAGGACCCGACGGCGTCGAGGGCCTGCGCGCACCGTCGCACCCCGTCGCCGCCCTGACAAGACGTCCCCAGAACGGACTAGGCCAGAGCGGTCAGAAGGGACCATGTTGTCACCC
>JBKJVH010000101.1:0-5315 GCA_046590985.1 Mycobacteriales bacterium | reverse complement strand
CTGGCCGCCGGGGAGCACGAGATCGAGGGGTTCCAGGTCCTCGCGCTCGACATCCCGCACCGGGGTGGCCGCACGTTCGGGTTCCGGGTCTCCGCCGGCGGCCGGACGATCTCCTACCTCAGCGACCACTGCCCCCTCGACATCGGCCCCGGCGAAGACGGCCACGGCGCCTACCACCGGGCCGCCCGTGCGCTGTGCCAGGACGCCGACCTGCTGCTGCACGACGCGCAGTACACCGCCGAGCAGCTCGTCACGCATGGCGACTTCGGGCACAGCACGGTGGACTACGCCGTCGGACTCGCGCAGGCGTGCGACGTGCAGCAGCTGCTGCTGTTCCACCACGAGCCGACCCGGACCGACGAGCAGCTGGACGCGATCGTCGCCGCGTTGCCCCGTGGCGGGCTCAGGGTCGGCGCGGCGACGGAGGGCGCCGTGATCGACCTGCCGGCCCTGGGCAGCTGGGACTCACCGCAGACCGCGCCGGACCCCTAAGGTCGGAGCATGGACCCGTCCGACTTCGACTTCTGGCTCGGCTCCTGGACCTGTACGGACCCTGCTGACGGTTCCGTCGGCAGCAACCAGGTGTCGCGGATCCTGGGCGGCCGGGTCGTCGAAGAGGTCTTCCGCATCGTCGACGCGGCCGGCACCGAGCTCAACGGCCGTTCGCACACCGTGCTGGACCCGAAACGGGGCTGGTGCCAGACCTGGGTCGACGACCAGGGCGGGTACCTGGACTTCACGGGCGGGCCCGCCCCTGAAGGGTTGGTGCTGGCCCGGCCAGGTCAGCGGATGGTGTTCCGGGACCGCACCGCCGACGGGTTCACCTGGGACTGGGAGAAGCAGACCGCCAGCGGCTGGGAGCTGGTCTGGCGGCTGCTCTACGCCCGTCAGTAGTTGCTGAACAGCAGCCGGTTCGGGGTGCCGGAGCCCGCGTTCTTCACGACCCCCGCCGTGGCGTTCGAGGTCAGCGCCGTGGCTACCGCCGCTGGACTGGCGGTCGGGTGCCCGCTCAGGTAGAGCGCCGCCACCCCGACCACGTGCGGCGTCGCCATGGACGTACCGGAGATCGTGTTGGTGGCGGTGGTCGAGGAGTACCAGTCGCTCTTGATGCCGGTGCCCGGCGCCCAGAGGTCCACGCACGTGCCCCGGTTGCTGTAGCTGGCCCGGGAGTCGGTGGCGTCCGTCGCCGCGACGGTGAGGGCAGCCGGCACCCGAGCCGGTGAGTAGTTGCACGCGTTCGACTGGCCCAGCAGGTCCGTGAGGGAGCCGCCGTCGTTGCCGGCCGCCACGCCGAAGGTCACGCCATCGCTGATCGCGCGGTTCACCGCCGCGTCGAGGGCGGCGTCAGCACCGCCACCGAGGGACATGTTGGCAACCGCGGGGGCACCAGCCTGGTGGTTGCCGGTGACCCAGTCGATCCCGGCGACGACCCCGGAGGTGGAGCCGGAGCCGTCGCAGCCCAGCACCCGCACGCCGACCAGCTTCACGCCCTTGGCGACCCCGTACGTCGCACCGCCGATGGTCCCGGAGACGTGCGTGCCGTGCCCGTTGCAGTCCACCGCCCCGCCACCGGTCGTGACGGCGTCGAACCCGGGCACGGCCCGGCCCCCGAAGTCGGTGTGGCCGTACAGGATGCCGGTGTCGATCACGTAGGCCGTCACACCCGCACCGGCCTGGCTGTAGCTGTAGCTGCTCGACAGCGGCAGCGCCCGCTGGTCGATGCGGTCCAGGCCGTAGGAGGGCGGCGACGCCTGCGTGGTGCTGGCCCGCACGATCCGGTCGGCCTGCACCGACGCCACGCCCGGGAGCAGCCGCAGTGCAGGCAGCGCCGCCGTGGGAAGCGTCACCGAGAAGCCCTGCAGGGCGTGGGTGTAGGTGAAGCCGATCCGCCCGCCCAGCGCCTTGGCGAGGGTTGCCACGGTGGTCGGCGCGCCCTTGGTGGTCACGATGTAGGACGACGTCTGGACGACGGTGGCCTCGGCGGGGAAGGCGAGAGCCCCTGCCACAGCGAGAGCGGCGACGGCAGGGACAAGGCGGGTACGGCTCACTGAACAGCCTCCGGGGGGAGGACCGGCGGGGTGCCGGTCAGGGTGTGTGTGAGCAGTATGAAACGAGTTCGGCCGATTTGTACAGATGCCGCTGTCAGAGAGCCAGGACGGTGGTGAGGTCGCGCGCCACCTGACCGCCCTGCTCGATCGCGATGTCGAGCGCGCGCGGCACGTCCAGGTCCTCGGACAGGGCGGTCAGCACGGCGCTCGTCGCCGCCTCGGAGCTGCCGGTGCGGCCCGCCGCCGCGTACAGCGCGTCGAGGCGCGCGCCGGCCTGGTCCAGCAGCTCCGGGGTGAAGTCCCAGGGCAGGTCGTAGCGTCGGTCGAGCAGCAGGGTCCGCACCGCGCCGGCGGTGGCGGTGGCGATCAGGTCCTTCACGAACACCAGGTTGCCGACGGACTTGGCCATCTTCTCGCCCTTGAGCTGCACGATCCCCACGTGCATCCACGTCCGTGCGAACGGCGTGACCCCGGTGGCCGCCTCGGCCTGCGCGGCCTCGTAGGCGTGGTGCGGGAAGCGCAGGTCCGCGCCCCCGGCGTGCAGGTCCATGCTGGATCCGTAGGTGCTCAGCGCCATGGCCGTGCACTCGGCATGCCAGCCGGGCCGACCCGGTCCCCACGGACTGGCCCAGGCCGGCTCCCCCGGTGCGCTGACCTGCCAGACGGCCTGGTCCAGGGGGCTGCGCTTGTGGCGGTCGTCGGGCCGCCCGCCGTTGTCCCGCAGCGACTCGATGGCCGCCGCCTCCGACAGCCCGTGCCGGGCGACGACCTCGGCACCGCTGAGGTAGACGCTGCCGCCGGCGGCGTAGGCGCTGCCGTTGTCGAGCAGGGTCCGGGCCAGCGCAACGACCTGCGGCACGAAGGTGTGGGCCCGCGGCTCGTGCGTCGGGCGCCGGACGCCGAGGGTGTCCATGTCCCGCTCGAAGTGGAACTGCTGCACCGCGGCGAACTGCTCGTAGTAGCCCCCGGCGCGCTCCGCGGCGTCGAACAGCACGTCGTCGACATCGGTGACGTTGCGGCACACCTCCACCTGGACGCCGAGCCTGCGGAGCACCCGGTCCACGGCGTCGACCCACACGAACGTCGCCGCGTGGCCGAGGTGGGTCACGTCGTACGGGGTCACGCCGCACACGTAGATGCGGGCGCGACCCACCACGGCGAGGTCCTGGCCGCCGAGGCGGAGGCGGGGTAGCTGCACGTCGGTCGTCATGCCCTCAGCCTGCCACTACTCCCGCCCAGCTCCGCTTGGCCACCGGGAGCTGGTGGTGTTACGGGCTTGTCGATCGCACGGTCAGGTGAAGCAGGGAGGTCAGTCGGACCGCCTCGCGTAGAGCTCCAGCAGCGTCGACGCGGTGTCCGCCGTGCTGACCAGCTGCGAGTCCACGAAGGGGTAGACGATTCCGGCGCGGTAGCCGGGCAGCGTCTCCTCGAGCCTCTGCTGGTCGGGGTGCTGGAACCCCATGGACCATTCGGCGAAGAGCCGGTCGCGAGCTGGCCCGTCCTGCAGCACCCGCAGTCCCGTGTGACGCGGATCCAACCGGATGCGGTCCCAGATGACCTCGACCGCGTCGTCTTCGCCTTCGAACAGCTGAAGGAAGCTGCCCGCCGCGTACACGAGCATCCCGGTCACGCCGAGCGCCTCGTTGCGGGTCCGCGCGGCCTGCAGCAGCTGCAGCAGATCGTCGTCGCCGAACGGCTGCAGCGCCCGGCTGGCGTAGACCAGGCTCCGCATGACCGAGGACCCTACGCCGCCTTGTTGGATGTTGCCAAGGGGCACCAACCTGGAGACACAACCCACTCGCTGCACTCACGGCCACCTCAGGTCCGGCGGGCGACCAGGACCGCCGAGCCGAGCAGGACAGCACCCGTGGGGAGGGCAGCCACGGCGGTGACCGCCGCGGTGGTGGCATCGGCAGCGGCCGCCACCAGGCCCGCCACGCCACAGGTGGTGACAGCAGCACCGAGCGGGTTCAGCCGACCGCCGGGGAACACCCGGTCGAGGGCGAAGAAGTGCACCCCGACCACGAAGGAGATCCAGGCCGCGTTGGCCTGCGGGGCGTCCAGGACCCCGTCGAGCACGACCAGCCCGGCAACGATCGCCAGCACCTCGCCGGCGACGACCTTCCCGTAGCCGGGCGCCGGCTCGACGCGGCCGCCGACTCCCGGTGGGGTCTTCAGGTGCCGCAGGGCGATCACCAGCGTGAGCACGGACAGCACCAGGACAGGTACGCCGACAGCCGGTGGGAGCACCCCCGTCCCCCAGGCGATCCAGGCGAGGCCGGCAACCCCACCGATGCGGGCGCCGAGGATCGCGCCAGTGCGGGCGGGGGACGACGAGTCGTAGGCCGAGGTCGGCATGCGGGAGCCCTACCCCTCTCACTCGAGCGCAGACAACCCATCTGTATCGAGATCCGGGACGTCGGCACCTTCGCGCTCCAACTCCTCCTTGACGATCCGGAACGCCAGCCCGCCGCCGTAGCCCTTGCGGGCGAGCATGCCGGCCAGCCGCCGCACCCGAGCCTCGGTCGACAGCCCGCGGGTGCTGGGCAGCTTGCGCCGCACCAGGCTCCGGGCGGTCTGCGCCTCCTCGTCCGGATCGAGCTGCTCGACCGCCTCGCGGACCAGCTCGTCGTCAACGCCCTTACGGCGCAGCTCCAGGCTCAGCGCTCGCCCCGCGAGTCCCTTGCCGCGATGGCGGCTGGTGACCCACAGGCTCGCGAACAGCGCGTCGTCGATGATGCCGACCTCGGTGAAGCGGCCGAGCACCTGCTCGGCGGCCTCGTCCGGCACGCCCTTCTTGGCGAGCGCCGAGGCCAGCTCCTGCCGGGTACGCGGGCCGTACTCCAGGAGCTGTAGGCAGACCTGTCGGGCGAACCCGGTGGGATCTGCGGCGATCTCCGCGGCGCGCGTCACGGCCTTCGCCTCGGCGCGCTGCTCCCGCTCCTCGCGGCTCGGGTAGCGGGGCTTCTTCTGCCGACTGGGCGTGCTGAGTCGATCCGCGGTCACGCCCCAGGACGCGTCAGGTCCTGCCGCCGCTCTTGGCGCGCTCTTCTTGGGGGCCGGCTTGCCCCCCTCGTCACCGAGAGGGGCAAGCCGTTCCAGAGCCACTACAGGTCGACGGGCACCGGCGCGACCATGTCGGCGAGCGCGTCGTCGGTGACGTCGAGGATCGGCTGGCCGATGCGGAGCTTCTCCTTGATCCGGCGCTCGATGTCGTCGGCGAGCTCGGGGTTGTCGCGGAGGAACGCGCGGGCGTTCTCCTTGCCC
>JBKJVH010000126.1:0-9055 GCA_046590985.1 Mycobacteriales bacterium | reverse complement strand
CTTCTGTCCCAGGGGATCTCGCACCCACTGGGACAGAAGGGAACGCACGCCCACGGCGGCCTCAGCCGTCACGACAGGCCCCATCGTCACGCCCGCCTCCAGCGGGTCGCCGGTCACGAGCACGCGGTGGGCGGCAGCAAGGTAGGCGTCGAGGAAGTGCGGCTGCAACGAGCGGTGGACATACAGCCGCTTGGCCGCCATGCACACCTGCCCTGCCGTTGCGAAGGACGCCATGACCAGCCGGTCCATTGCCTCATCGGTCATGGCGGCATCCGCGAGGAAGACAGCGGGATCGTTGCCGCCGAGCTCCAGGACAGCTGGGATGAGCCGGTCGGCGGCGGCGTGGGCGATGGCACGGCCGGTCGCCTCACCGCCCGTAAAGGCGACCTTGCGGACCAGGGGGTCGCCGATGAGTGCGGCACCGACGGACGCTCCCCCCTGCACGGTGGCGACCAGGCCGTCCGGCAGCCCCGCGTTCAGCACCCGCAGCACCTCGGTGACCGCGAAGGGTGCGAGCGGTGAGGGCTTCACCACGATCGCATTGCCGGCGACCAAGGCAGGGGCGACCTTGAGCAACGTCAAAATGACCGGAGCGTTCCAGGGCGTGACCGCCGCGACCACACCGAAGGGAACCCGGCGCGAGACGAGCCGCCCGGCGGTGTCATCGACCTCGCCGTCCTGGAGAACCTCGACCGCCCTGTCGCAGGCCCAGCGCCCGAAGGCCAGCGCGAACCCCAGCTCGCCTCTGCTGTCGGCTCGTGGCTTGCCGGTCTCGCGGGCAAGCAGCACGGCGAGCTCGTCCAGCCGCGGTTCGAGCAGGTCGAGGGCCGCGGCGACCGTCGCACAGCGTGCGGCCACGGGCAAGGCCGCCCAGTCCCGTTGGGCTGCCGCAGCGGCACCGACCACCGCGCCGACGTCAGAGGTGACAGCGACCCGACCGACGACCTCCGAGGGCCGGGCCGGGTTCTCGCGGACGATCACCGGACGACAGTACGCAGCGAGTCGATCATCGAGGTCGTCAGCAGGTAGTCGCGCATCGCGCCCGGGGAGGCGGCACGCGCCCGCAACGCGGCGTGCAGCGCCTCCCGAGCGACGGGGTCGCGTTCGCGGATCTGCTCCCAGTTGCCGTGCGTCTGGGTCTTCACGTAGTCGGTGGCGACCCAGCGGCGGCGGGCAGCGACCTCGTCGAGACGATCGGTGCCGCCGTCGATCAGCTCGGCCAGCGCCTGAGCGAACGCAACCGCGTCGTGGAGGCCAGAGTTCATCCCCATGCCACCGAGCGGGTTGTTGACGTGAGCGGCGTCACCGGCCAGCAGCACCCGGCCGACCCGGAAGGTCGACGCCACTCGCTGGTGGACGCGGTAGAGCGAGCTGTGCAGCACCGCCCAGTCACGGCCGAGGTCCACAACCCCATGCAGCCGGTCCTGCACCCGCGCGAGCTCGACCTCGTCGGCGGTGTCCGGATCCGTGGGCAGGAGCACCCGCCAGTGATCTGGCGTGCGCAGCAGCACCAGCCACTCGTGCGGGTCGAACACGTAGTTGACGGCGGCGATCCCCGGCAGCAGGTCTTCGAGGTCCTCGCTCGTGGAGACCACCAGGAACCGCTCCGGATAGGTGAGCCCCTCGAACTCGAGTCCCAGGGACTTGCGCACCGCGGACGACGCTCCGTCGGCTCCGATGAGCCAGTCCGCTGCGTAGACCTGCCCGGCCTGGACCCGGACGCCGGACGAGTCCTGCGCCAGGTCGGTGACGGCGGCGTCGTAGACGACGGAGCAGCCTTCGTGCTCCAGGAAGGCGCCCCGCAGGATGGGCGTAAGGCGGCTCTGCTCGCACTGGACCCGGAACGGGTACGCCGTGTCCCCCGCCAGCACCGACAGGTCGAGGTCAGCGATCACCCCGCCTGACCGGTCGCGGTACTGGAACGTCGTAGACGTGATGCCCCTCGCCATCAGGGCGTCAAGCACCCCGAGGTCGGCGAGCATCTCCAACGACGGCGGATGGAACGTCGAGGCGCGGCTCTCGGCAGCGAGGTCCAGCCCGACCTCGAGCACCGTGACCGACACCCCCTGGCGCGCAAGGGAAAGGGCGGCAGTGAGCCCCACCGGACCGGCGCCGGCGATGAGCACCCGGGTCATGCGTAACGCCGTTCGAGCGCCAGGTCGGCCGGTTGACCGAGCAGATCGGTGAGCTCCGACCAGCCCAACCGCGGAACCGATCGCGCCGATCCGTCGCGGACGATCGCGGCGTACGTCGCCCGCGCCGCGTGGGCCATCGCGACGAGCACCGACACCGGATGGATCACGACCCGGACGCCGGCGGCGGCGAGGCCGTCGTCGGTCAGGGCGGGTACGTCGCCGCCGGCCTCGGATCGGTTCAGCACCTGGGGGTGGCCGACGGCGGCGAGCTCGTCCAGGCTGCTGGCTCCCTCAACGAACACCAGGTCGGCTCCCACCTCGGCGAAGGCGGCCGCCCGACGCAGTGCTTCATCCAGCCCGAGTACGGACAGCGCATCCGTGCGCGCGATGACCTGGATCCCGTCGACGGAGACGGCCGCCCGAACCTTGGCTACTGCCTCCGCGAGCGGCAGGACCTCCTTGCCGGCAAGGTGTCCGCAGCGCTTCGGCGAGACCTGGTCCTCGAGCTGCAGGGCCGTGACCCCAGCCCGCGCATACAGCTCGGCCGTGCGCGCGACCTGCAGCACTCCGCCGTACCCGGTGTCGGCGTCGGCGATCAAGGGCAGGTCGACAACGCTGGTGATGCGCGCTGCGAGGGCGGCGATGTCGGTGCCGTGCACGTACCCGAGGTCGGCCTTGCCGAGAAGCACCGCGCTGGCGGCCGCCCCAGAAAGGAACAGCGCCTCGAAGCCGGCCTGCTGGGCGAGCAGGGCGGTGACGGGATCGACCACGCCCGGGGCATGGACCAGCCGGGACGTGTCGAGCACTAGACGACCCCGGCGGCCTTGAGCGCGTCGACCCGGGCGTCGTCGTAGCCGAGCAGGTCGCGCAGCACGACGTCGGTGTGCTCGCCGAGCTCGGGTCCGACCCAGCGCACCTCGCCGGGGGTGTCCGACAGCTTGGGGAACGCACCCTGCATCCGGATGTCGCCAAACAGCGGGTGGGCGATCTTGATGATCGCCTCGCGCGCCGCGATATGGGTGTCCTCCAGCATCTCCTTGGCTCGGTAGATGCGGCCGGTGGGGACCCCGTTGGCCTCGAGGACCTCGGTGAGCTTCTCGGAGTCCAGCGTGATGGTCCACTCCCCGATCAGCTCATCGAGCTCGAGCTGGCTGGCGCCACGGGCCGCGTGGGTCGCGAAGCGCGGGTCGTCGCCGAGCTCGGGTCGTCCCATCGCCACCGCGAGCCGCTTGAAGACGGTGTCCTGGTTGCCGGCGATCAGCACTCCGACGCCGTCGGCGGTCGGATAGACGTTGGACGGCGCGACGTTGGGGATGAGGGCCCCGGTCCGCTCGCGGACGTAGCCCACCACGTCGAACTCCGTGATGAGCGACTCCATGACGGCCATCACCGCCTCGTAGATGGCGGAGTCGACCACCTGCCCGCGGCCGGTGCGCTCGCGGGCGTGCAGGGCCATCAGCCCACCGAGGGTCGCGAAGATGGCAGCCAGGGTGTCGCCGATCGAGATGCCCGCCCGCGAGGGCTGCCGGTCGGGCTCCCCCATCACGTAACGCAGCCCACCCATCGCCTCGCCCACCGATCCGTACCCGGCCTGGCTGCTCTTCGGGCCGCTCTGACCGAAGCCGCTCACGCGCAGGATCACGAGCTTGGGGTTGATCTCCCAGAGCCGTTCGGGGCTGAGGTTCCAGCGCTCCAGCGTGCCCGGTCGGAAGTTCTCGATGAGGACATCGGATTTCGCCACGAGGTCGTAGACGATCTGCTGGCCCGCGTCGGTGCGCAGGTCGCAGGTCACCGAGAGCTTGCCGCGGGCGACGATCGGCCACCACAGGGACTTGCCGTGCGGCTTCTCCCGGCCCCACTCGCGCATCGGGTCTCCGACGCCCGGCGGCTCGAGCTTCACCACGTCCGCGCCGAAGTCGGCGAACAGCTGCCCGGCGAACGGTCCGGCCAGCAACTGGCCCATCTCCACGACCCGAAGGTCCTCCAGCGCGCCGCTCATCTACTTGCTCCGTAGGCTCAGCACCGCGGCAGGCGGTGCGGTGTTCCAGGTGGTCAGGGTCGCCGCCGCGGTCGAGTCCCCCCGCAGGCTGGCGTCGAGGAACAGCGTGATCGCCTGCGCCAGGGCAGCGCGCGCCACGTCCTCGTCACCCGTGGCCGGTTTGTCGAGGAAGGCGCGCGCACTGGTGAGGTCCAGGGGGTACGCCACGGTGAAGTGGTTGGCCCCGCGCAGAACCAGGTGGTGGACGTCGCCGCGCCCGCCGGCGAACGACTGGTCGAAGGTTCGCTCGACCGGGTCCATCCGGTCCACACCGCCCTCCTCGCCGTATCGCACGGCACTGGCCGCCATCACGCCGTCGAACTCTCCGGTCGCAAGCAGCACCGCGATCTCGTCCGACAGGTCCATGACGTGCCCCACGGGCCAGCCGAGGATCGTGCTCGCCATCGCGTGTGCCCCATAGGTGAAGACGGCCCGTACCTGCGGGAACCAGCTCGGGTTGGCCGACTGCAGCACGACCGTGCCACCGCCGGAGTGCCCACCCAGGGCGACCCGGTCGAGGTCGAGCAGCCCCTCGAGCGGACTGCCGAGCTTGGCAAGGGCGTCGAGGATCGGCTGCACCGCCGTGCCGCTCGGCGCGGAGCCGAAGGTCTCGGGCTTGATGAGCGCCACGTCGATCCCCGGGCTCACCGCGACGCCGGTCCCGAACACCTCCTCGACAAAGGTGAACGTCACGACCGCAAAGCCCTGCCCAGTAAGGGATTCCGCCAGCCAGCGGTAGCTGTCAGCGCTCACGTTGATCCCGTTGAACAGCACCACCACCGGGTACGGCGCACAGCTGGCGTCCGCGGCCACGACGCCGGTCATCCGCTCCGCCTGGTCCCCCGTCGGCGCGGCTGGGTAGAACACCTTGAGGTGGACCGTGTCGTAGGGCGCGCTGTTCCCAGGAACGGTGCAGGCAGCGTGGACCGCACGGACCGAGGTCATGGCCGCGGCAGCACGCGGTCGCCGCCCCAGAGGGCCTTGACGAGGTCCTTGGTGAGGTCCTCGCCGAAGTAGCGGACCCCCATGATGTTGGCGGGGTCACGCTCGGCGATGTTGCGGCGGACCGCCTCGTCGCGGTCGCGCAGGGCCGCTTGCTCCTCGAGCAGAACAGCGGGGGCGGCGTCGACCCAGTCCAGCCAGCGGTCAAGCCGCGAGTGCGCGAGCTCGGTCGCGGTGGCGAGCGCCTGCTCGTCGTCCAGGCACGACCAGCAGTGCGAGGTCTCGGTGAGCGACTCCCGCACGTGCAGGGCCCGGCTCACAAAGCGGTCCAGACCCGGCCGTCCGCGGACGTCGAGGGCCTCCTCGTTGAGGGGCTCGTAGTAGGTGTCGAGGTAGTCCAGGTCGACGAGCAGGTCGGCTCGCGGGACGTAGTCGAGGTAGCACCAGACCTGCGGGAACGTCCCGAACGCCAGCCCGAAGTGCGGAACCCGGACCTGCGGCCCGAGCCAGATCGTCAGGTGGAGGTTGGTGAAGGAGGCCATCGGGTTGGCGATCCACGAGTGCACCATCCAGTCGATCTCGGGACCGCTGTACGCGCGGATCGTGCCGGTCGGACCGTCACCGCTGTAGCTCTCGAACTGCTCCGTACTGGGGTCGCGCGTGAGCGCGAAGCGCTTGTCGACCTTGGCCTTCAGCTCCTCGACGAGAGCCGCGAGAGCCGTGTAGGCCGGCGTGACATCAACCGCGGCACCTGACTCGTCGACGAAGTCCTGGACCGCTTTGTAGGTCTCTGCCACCAAATCCTCCTGTACCGCTGTGCGGAACGATGCACTACACAGCGAAACTATCGCGAGCGGTCAGAGGGTGTCAACGAGCGCGGTGGCCAGCCGCCAGGGCCGGCCGTCGACCACGTCGGTGCCTCGGCTGACGAAGCGGTTCGCGGTCGCGGCGGGGTGCACGGGAGCGACCAGCATGCCGCCGTCCCGCGGCGCGTTCGCCACCACCGGGTAGTTGATCGTCCCGTCGAAGGCCCGAGCCCACGGGGTCCACAGCGTGAAGTCCTGTTGAGCTGCGAGCACGATCCCCTCGCCGGCAGCCGTGACCCGGCTGCTCGCCACCACGTTGACCCGGTTCTCGGCGGCCCGCTCCACCAGGCCGGTGCGCACCTCCCACGGCTCCAGGGCAGTGAAGGGCACCGCGACGACCTCCGCCTCAGCGATGGCTGCGAGCCGCACCACCTCCGGGTAGAGCGCGTCATCGCCGACCAGCAAGGCCAACCGCCCCACCTCGGTGGCGAAGACCTCCAACCCGTCGGCCAGGTCGGTGACCCAGGGGTGGCGCGCGCTGCCGTGCAGGGCCGGCTGCTCGTGGAGCGCGTCAGGTGTCACCGCGACCGCCACGTGGGCGAAGCCGGCGGCGGTCCTGCGCACCACGGTGGTGACCACCGTGGCGCCGGCTGAGCGCAGGGGTGCCAGGAAGTCCTCAACCGCGTCCGCGAGCCCGCCCGGGTCGTCGGTGACGCCGTGCTCGGTCTGAGCGAGCTCCGGCAGGACCACGAGGCGGGCCCCCGCGGCGACGGCCCGGTGCACGTCGGCGACCCTCGTCACGACGGCGACAAGGGACTCGATCGGGCCGGGCTGCTGGGTGATGCCGCGCGGCTGCTGCGCCAGGGGTGCGTACAGCGCGGGCCGGCGCGCGGCCATCACGTCCGTCCCGTCCGGCCGGCGCTTGTCCGCGGCCACCTCGACCTCGATGTCGGCCACCACGACGGCCTCGCCTCGCCGGGGTGCCAGTGCGACCACGGTGCCGTCCGGCGCGACGATCTGGCTCTCCCCGGCACCCTCCAGCCAGCTCTCCTCGATCCCGAGCTTGCCGGCCACCTCGGAGCGCACAGCCTCCGGCAGCAGCGGTCCGACCTTGTTGGCAGCCACGACCCAGACCTTGTTCTCGGCGGCGCGCACCGGGACGTGAAGCGAGGCCTCGTCGAGCGCGAAGGAGTTGAGGCTGTTGAGCAGCAGGTGCGCGCCACGGACCGCCAGCATCCGCGGCGTCTCGAAGATGACGCCGTCCATGCAGCTGTAGAGACCGACCGGCCCGAAGGGGGTCGCGATGATCGGGCTGTGCTCGGTCCCCTCGCTGATGTGCAGGCGCTCGCCACCCATCAGCACCTGCTTGTCGCTGGTCGCGACGACCGCACCGGCCCCGTCGATCAGCACGTTCGTGTCGGTGATCCGGCCGGCCTCGCGGCGCACCGTGGCGTTGAGCATGACCCAGGTACCGGTGCGGGCAGCCCGGTCCGCCACGGTCTTCACGAAGGGCCCGTCCAGGTCCACCGCGACGTCCCAGGCATGCGCCTCGTCGGCGTACCAGCTGGGGTGGTTGCAGAACTCCGGCAGCACGACGAGCTCGGCACCCTGCTGGATGGCCTGATCCAGCATCCGCAGCACGGTCGCCAGGTTGGCCTCGACGTCCGCGCCGGTGGCGAACTGGCAGGCGGCTACACGCACCACGGGAGCTCCTCATCTGCGGAACGGCGTTCCTGTGTGCGAAACTGTCGGTTCTCAGCCCGCTCGGTGTCAAGGAGAGCAGATGCTCGGCAGCCCCCTCGGCGCGGTGGTCGCCGCCTCCGACGTCGAGGCGACCACGGCCTTCCTGACCGGGTTCGACCTGGTCGTCACCGGCTCGGGCGAGGACTTCGTCGACCTTGCCAGCGCGGAACGCGGTCGGCTGCGGGTGGTGCACTGCTCCGAGCCTGCCGTGGCCCGAGGGGCGTTCGACGGCGGACCCGCTGCGCTCGACTTCTACTGCCGTTCCGTCGCCCACCTGCCTTCGGTCCGCATCGACCTGGGCCCCCTGGTGATGAACCAGGCGCGGCTGACCGGGCCCGATGGCCTGCCGATCGTGCTCATCGACGCGAGCCACCGGCGACCCTCACGCCTCGACAGCAGCGACGCCGAGTTCTCCGAAGCACACAGCCTGGTTTGGGTCGTGCCGAGCATCGAGCAGACGCTCCCGTTCTTCCAGGACGCCGGGATGTCGGTGGCCTTCGACCTGCCCCTGGTGAGCCGAGCTGATGGCCCTGCCCCGACGGGACGTGCCGATCCGGATGGCGATGCTGAGCGACGAGGCCGTGAACCCCATGCGTCTGGAGCTCTTCGAGTTCCCGGCCGACGGCACCACCGCCTTCGACGGGGTCGTGCGAGCCGGCACCGTCTGGCCGGTCTTCCAGGTCGCCGATCTGGACGCGGCCCTGGCGCTGCCGTGGGCCTCGACGGGTCCGGTGACAGCCGGCTCCGTGCGCTGCGTGGCCCCCGGAGGGGTGCTCGTCGAGCTCTGGTCATGACCCGCGTACGGGCGGTGTACGACGCCGTCACCGTCCCCGGCAACGAGAACCCCTACGCCACAGCGCATCTCGTGGTGCACTACCCCGCGATCGACGCAGCCGGCGACGCCCAGCTCGGCATCGTGGCGCCCGTCGCCCGCTCGCTCCCGGTGGTGCTGCTCGCCGGCAACTTCAACTGCCCACCCGAGCTGTACGCGTGGCTCGCCAAACACCTGGCCCGAGAGGGCTACGCGGTCGTGACCTGGACCTGGGTCACGCCGCTCTTCGGAGGCCGGCCAGGACTGAACACGGGCATCGACCTCGACGCGGTGACGCCGGCCACGTTCGGGTCACGGATCCCGTCGCGGCTGGTGCCCGCGATCTTGTCCCGGCTCCCTCAGATCCCGGACCTGGCAGGGGTTCTCGACCTCGAGCGGGTCGTCCTGGGCGGTCACTCCGCCGGTGGCACGATGGCCTTGCTCTGCTCGTCCTGGCTCGACCTTCCGGCCTTCTCCTACGGGGGGCACACCCGCACCCAGGTGCCGCAGGGCTTCGGCGACGACCACTACCTCCCGCTGGGCGACGGTCCGCCGCTGCTCCTGCTCGGCGGCCTCGACG
>JBKJVH010000158.1:0-21276 GCA_046590985.1 Mycobacteriales bacterium | reverse complement strand
AAGGTGCACTTCTCCGCCTTGCCGGTCTTGTGGTTGAAGTAGATCTTCATGTTCTACCTGCCACGGATCTGCGAGCACTGCCTCAACCCGTCGTGCGCCGCCTCCTGCCCGAGCGGGGCGATCTACAAGCGGTCCGAGGACGGCATCGTCCTGGTCGACCAGGACAAGTGCCGCGGCTGGCGGATGTGCGTCACCGGCTGCCCCTACAAGAAGATCTACTTCAACCACAAGACCGGCAAGGCGGAGAAGTGCACCTTCTGCTTCCCGCGCATCGAGGTGGGCATCCCGACGGTCTGCTCGGAGACCTGCGTCGGTCGGCTGCGTTACATCGGCATCGTGCTCTACGACGCAGACAAGGTGCTCGAGGCCGCGTCCACCCCCGATGACAAGGACCTGCTCGCCGCCCAGCGCTCCGTGCTGCTCGACCCCGACGACCCCGCCGTGCAGCGCGCCGCTGAGGAGGCAGGCATCCCGCGCGACTGGGTGACAGCGGCCCAGCGGTCTCCGGTCTGGGCGCTCATCAACCGCTTCCAGGTCGCCCTCCCGCTGCACCCGGAGTACCGCACGATGCCGATGGTCTGGTACATCCCGCCGCTGTCACCCGTCGTCGACTCCCTCAGCGAGACCGGTCACGACGCGGAGAACGGGCAGAACCTGTTCGGCGCCATCGACGCGCTGCGGATCCCCATCTCCTACCTCGCCGAGCTGTTCACGGCCGGCGACGCCAAACCGGTCCGAGACGTGCTCGCGCGGCTGGCCGCGATGCGCGCGTTCATGCGCGACATCAACCTCGGCCGTGAGCCCGACCTGACCATCCCCGACGCCGTCGGCATGACACCCGAGGACATCGAGGACATGCACCGGTTGCTCGCGATCGCGAAGTACGAGGACCGCTACGTCATCCCGACCGCCCATGTCGAAGGCGCGGACCCGAACGCTCTCGCCCACCGGCTCGAGGAGAGCGCCACGGACTGTTCGCTCAACTACGACGGCGGCCCCGGCATGACCGGGCCGTTCGGGGAGAGCTCAGGAGCCCAGACCCCCTTGTCCGTCGAGAACTTCCACATGCTCAAGGAAAGGCAGACCAGCGACGACGTGACCACCGCTGGTCGCGTCAACCTCCTCAACTGGGATGGTCGCGGCTCGGCCCTTCCGCCCCGGGAACAGGAGCAGCCGTGATCGGGTCTCGCCGCAAGGAGGACCTGAAGAATCAGGAACGGGTCGTGGCCTTGCAGGCCTGCTCGCTGCTGCTCGCCTACCCCGAGCCCGCGCTGCTGGAGCAGGTGCCGCTCCTGCTGGCTGCTGTGGCCGAGCTCGAGGACGAGCTTCGGCTCCCGCTGACGTCCTTCTGCGAGCACCTCCAGGCGACCCCCCTGCACCGGCTGCAGCTCGACTACGTCGACACCTTCGACCTGCGGCGCCGCTGCTGCCTCTACCTGACGTACTTCTCCCACGGCGACACGCGCAAGCGGGGGATGGCGCTGCTGCGCTTCAGCCATGCCTACAGCTCCTCGGGTATGGAGTTCACCGGCGGAGACCTACCCGACCACCTACCGGTCGTGTGCGAGTTCGCCGCCACCGGTGACCCGGTGCTCGGGCTTCGCCTGCTCGCGGAGAGCAGAGCTGGGCTCGAGCTCATCAGGGTCGCGCTGGGGGAGGCAGGGTCGCCGTACCTCGGGGTTCTCGATGCGGTCTGCGCGACCCTCCCGCCCGCTACCAGGCACGACCTGGACAAGGCGCGGCTGCTCGCCGTGACGGGGCCGCCCGAGGAAGAGGTCGGCCTCGAGCCCTACGGTCCGCCTGAGCTGATGGGCGGTAGGCGATGACCACCCTGCTGTTCGTGATCGTCCCCTACCTGTGCCTCGCGACGTTCGTCGGCGGCCACCTCTGGCGTTACCGCTACGACAAGTTCGGTTGGACGACGCGCTCGTCGCAGATGTACGAGCGCCGCATCCTGCGGCTGGCCAGCCCGTTGTTCCACCTCGGGATCCTGGCCGCGCTCGGGGGGCACGTCGTCGGGCTGCTGGTGCCGGAGTCCTGGACAGCCGACGTCGGTATCTCCGAAAGCGCCTACCACGCGGTCGCGTTCAGCCTCGGTGCCGTGGCCGGCGTCGCCACGGTGGTCGGGCTCGGACTGCTCGTCTACCGCCGACGGACGGTCGGTCCCGTCTTCGCCGCGACGACCCGGAACGACAAGCTCATGTACGTCGTGCTCGGCGCGACGATCCTGATGGGGGTCGTCATCACGTTCCTCGGCACCCTGAAGGGGAACCCCCATGACTACCGGGGGACCGTTGCGCCCTACTTCCGCTCCGTCCTGTACTTCCAGCCCGACACTGCCGCGATCAGCGCGGCCCCCATCACGTTCAGGGTGCACGCGGAGCTGGCGTGGCTGTTGATCGCCCTGTGGCCGTTCACGAGGCTGGTGCACGTCTTCAGTGCCCCCCTGGGCTACCTGACGCGGCCGTACATCGTCTACCGGTCCCGAGGTGACGCCCGCCCGCCACGGCGAGGCTGGGAGCCGGTCGGACGGGAATGAGCCTCCCCGACCTGACGGGGCGGGCCGACGTCGACGCGCTGCTGGCGGCCTTCTACGGACGGGCGCTCGCCGATGAGTCGCTGCGTCCGGTGTTCCAGGCAGCCCACCTGGACCTTGCGGTCCACCTCCCGCGCATTGCGGCCTTCTGGGAGCGAGCCCTGTTCGGCACGGGGACCTACGCCGGGCGTCCGTTGCAGGTGCACCGGGAGCTCGTCGACACCGCGGGACTGACCGAGACGCACTTCGCGCGATGGCTCGTCCTGTGGCACGAAGTTCTGGCGGAGCGCTTCGCGGGCCCGGTGGCGACCGAGGCGGCCGCGCAGGCTGTTCGGATGGCCGCAGCGATGATCAGGGCGTTGGCGGAACCGGCAGCCGGGCGGCTGTGAGCAGGGCAACCGCGAGTGTGCTGAGGGACTCGGTCAGGACGCTCCGACGCTGGTCGGGCCGGACAGGGCGGACCCGACGCGTGACCGGACCCGCTCAGCCCGTTCCCAGGAAGACGTGCTCAGCGTCGACAGGGCCGCAGGGAAGACCCCGTCCTGCTCCTTCCCGATGTGCCCTCGCAGCAGCGTCATCGCGGCCAGGAGCTGGGCCGGCCAGGAGGGTGGGAGAACTTCCTCGGAGATGACGTCCACGAGCACGTCCTCGAGCTGCCGGTGGTCCTCGACGAGGGCTGCCATCTGGTCGGCGAAGTCTTCGGACAACGCGGGGAACAAGCCCTCTTCCTCCACGCGCTCGTGCGGCACGAGGAGGGTTCGCAGGTCGCGGCAAGCCGTACGTGCTGCCCTGCGGTCCGACTCGCCGGCCGCGTGCTCGGCGGCGCGGACGTGGTCCAGCGCCCGGTCGTGCTCCCGGGTCAGGAGCTCGATGACCGACAGGGCCTGGCACCCGCAGTACTCACACATGCTCGCACTCTGCGCCAAGCCCTGGTCCCGCACCAGGGCCGCAGGTCCTCCCTCTTCAGACCGTCAGAAGCACACCCGCTGCTACTGAACCGTCTTGACCTTGAAGTTGTCGAACGACGCGATGACGCCCTGACCGAAGGCTCGCTGGCTCAGCGGCACGGAGACCGAGAGCTCCGGGGAGTCCGGGTGCTGGAACGGGAAGGCGTCCAGCAGGCTGAACAGGCCGTGCCCGATCGTCAGGCTGTTGACCTTGCTGCCCAGCTCCTCGCCGGCTCCCAGCGACGGGTAGCTGCCTTGGTACGCCACTGGCGGGTTCTGACGGTCCAGCGGGATGCCGACGTGATCCACGTGCGTGAACAGCGCTCCGTCGAGGTAGTAGTCGGCGTGCCCGACACCGTCGGCACCGCGGCTGAAGCGGATCGACACCGCGTGCGGCCCAGGCCCGGCCGGGGCGGCCTTGATGACCTGCGTGTACATCTTGTCCCGACCGACGAAGTCCGGGCTCCCGGTCACGTTCGACGGCAGCCTCTCGATGAGCGCCATCACGCTGTGGCCCGAAACGAACCAGTCGAACAGCTGTCCGGTGGAGAAGTCGATGACGTTCATGACCGCGCCGGCCTGCTGGGACTCGATCGCCTCCCCGGACCAGGGCAGCCCTGACTGCAGGTAGGTCCCGGTGATGGTGCGGCTCGACGTCGTGCCCGGGGTCGCCGCTGTGATCGTGCTGGAGATCTCCACCGACCCCGTGGTGGGGACCGGGAAGGCTCGGGTGCTCGCAGCGAAGTACTTCAGGTGGTCGAACACGCTGTAGTCCACCGCTGTACGGAATGGCGCCGCGCTGACGTTGAAGGAGTTGCGCGCGAAGTTCCGGGTGTCGTGGCCGTCGGCCATCTCCAGCGGTCCGAAGCTGTTCGACCACTTCTTGCCGTAGTCGTCGAGGGTGTAGCCGCCCGGCGAGGTGAAGTTGTCGTAGCTGAGCACCGTGGTGGAGTGCCCGGCGGCACGTGCCGGTACGGCGATGCTCTGCGTTGCCGCGACGAGCAGAGCGCAGGCGGCCAGGGCGGCCCCCGCAGTGCGTCGGGTCGACCGAGTGCGGACGTTGGCCATGATCGCTCCTCAGCGAGCCCCCTGGGGGTGACAGGAGCTGTAGCGGGCTCGCACCACGGCCCCCCTCAGGCAGCGGACTCTGGCACTCCGAGGCGCACAAGTCACGCCTCACTTCGGACGGTGAGCACACCGCCACCAAGGGTCGCAGCACGCCGCCTCCGGGGACGGGCTCGGCTCAGCGGCGCGGCTCGTAAGGTGACATGACCATGCCGACCTCCTCCGCCGACCTGCGCCGTCCCGTGATCGTTGCCGCAGGGCAGCTCGCGGCCAACCGGGGCCGGACCCCCGAGTGCGCCCGCGAGCCGCTGGTGCTGGCGCAGGAGGCACTTGAGGCCGCCGGTGTGCCGGCGCTGCTGCCGGCCGCCGACGCGGTGTACGCGGTGCACATCGCCAGCTGGGCCTACGACGACCTGGCCGCCAGGGTCGCCGCGGCGGTCGGAGCCCGACCTCGCGTCGCCGAGAACACCGGCCTCGGCGGGCACTTGCCTGTACGCCTCCTGGACCGGGCGGCGGATCGCATCTGGTCGGGCGAGAGCGAGATCGCCCTGGTCGTCGGTGCCGAGGCTCAGTCGTCGGTGTCGCTGTTGGGCAAGGCCGGGATCGACCCTGTTGCGGACCTCGGCTGGAGCGCCAACCCCGGTGGTCCGCCCGGGTTCGACCTGTCGCAGCTCGGCAGCACGGCGATGCAGGCCACCGGGCTGATGCTCCCGACCCGGATGTACCCGCTGTTCGAGAACCGGCTGACGGCCGATCTCGGCCTCACCCCGGAGCAGGGGCTGGCCTGGTCGGCTCAGCTGTACGCCGCCCTGAGTCGGATCGCCGCCGACCATCCCGACGCCTGGAACCGGGAGGCCCTGACCGTCGAGGAGATCGGCCAGGTCTCGGCAACGAACCGGATGGTGTGCGAGCCGTATCCGCTGGCGATGAACGCGATGCCGCACGTCGACCAGGCGGCCGCACTGGTGGTGACGTCGCTCGGGGTTGCTCAGCAGTACGGGATCACCGACGCGATCCACGTCTGGGGAGGCGCTGGCGCCGATGACACCCCGGACGTTCTCAGCAGGCCGTCGTTCGGGCGCGCACCAGCGCTGAGTCACGCCCTCGACCGGTGCCTCGCCCAGGCGGAGCTCACGGTGGGGGACCTCGACCTGATCGACGTCTACAGCTGCTTCCCCGTCGTCCCCAAGCTCGTCGGGTTGCACCTGGGACTGCCGCGCGACCAGGCGCTGTCGGTCACCGGCGGGCACTCTTCTTTCGGAGGCCCGCTCAACAGCTACTCCCTGCATGCGCTGGCCTCCATGGTCCAGCGCCTGCGCGCCCAACCCGGTACGGGACTGGTCCATGCCAACGGTGGGTTCCTGACGACCCAGCACGCGGTGATCCTGAGCTCCCGGCCGGCACCGGCCGGCTACGTCGGGCAGCCCGAGCCGCACCCGGCCGCCGAGGCCCCGGTGCCTTGCCGGTTGCCGGCTGAGCTCGCGGGGGATCACCTCGACGTCGTGGTGGAGACTGCCACCGTGGAGCACGACCGGACCGGCCAACCTCGTCAGGCGTTCCTGGTCGCCCGCACCGCAGACGGGACGCGGGTGGCCGCGGCGACCCCGGCGGGGGACGTCGCCCAGGCCTCGGTGCTGTCGGTGGCGTCCCTGCCGCTGGGGCGCACCACCCAGGTGGGTCGGGCGCTCCGGCTGCGGCCGACGGCCGACGGTGCCGTGACGGTGGCCGACTAGTCCTTCTTGATGTTGTCGACGAAGTCGGCGGCCTTGTCGATGGCGACCTTTGCGTTGTCGAGAAATCCCCTGTCGAGCTCCGATCAGGTGAGAATGGCTGGGTGACAGAGACCGAACCGCCCCGCAAGAGACGTCGCGCGGTGGGGCCACCCGGCGCCAAGCCGGCAACGGACGAGCCCCGACGCGAACCGCCCGAGGAGGAGCCGGACGACACGGAGCGGTTCCTCCGCGACGTCCCGCCCCACCACGGCCCGGTCTAGACCTCGACCTGCTCGACGGTGCAGAACGCGCACCGGATCGCTGCCTTGGGGATGCTCGACAGGCACTCCGGGCACTCCTTGGTGATCATGGCCGGCTCGGGCTCGGTCTTGAACTTGTCCATGAGGCGTCCGATGGGAAGCACCACGAAGAAGTACACGACCGCGGCGATGATGATGAACGAGATCGTCGCGTCGATGAACGTGCCGTACTGGAACTTGGTGTCCGAGACGAAGAACGCCTTGGATTTGAAATCACCGGCCGCACCGGTGGCCAGCCCGACGAGCGGGGTGATGAAGGCACTGACGAAGGCCGTAACGATGGCACCGAACGCGGCACCGATGACGACAGCGACTGCGAGGTCGACGACGTTGCCACGCAGCAGGAACTTCTTGAAGCCGTCCACTTTGGACCTCCGGGACGTAGGGGGTGTCCGCTGGATCATTGCGTAGCCGACGGGGGTACAAAACGCCGGGTCAGCCGATCAGCACTCCCGGGTTCAGGACTCCGGCGGGGTCGACCGCGCCCTTCGCGGCGGACAGTGCTGAGGCGAACACGGAGGGTCGCTGAGCGTCGTACCAGGGTCGGTGATCCCGGCCGACGGCGTGATGGTGGGTGATGGTGCCACCGGCCGCGAGCAGGGCGTCGCTCGCCGCTGCCTTGATCTCGTCCCACTGGGCGATCTCGCTGCCACGGCGAGCCGGGGCGATCACCGTGAAGTAGGGCGCCGCGCCGTCCGGGTAGACGTGCGTGAGCCGGCAGCCCACCGACCCGCTACCGCAGATGCGCTGCAACGCGTCGGTGACAGCCGTCGTCACCGAGCTGACCAGCCCCTCGAAGCGGTCCCAGGTCACCGCCGTCTCGAAGGTCTCCACGAGGACGCCGAGCAGGACCAGCGACTCGCGTAGGTACGGGGCGCGGACGAACGTCGACCGCCAGGCCTCGCCGGCCTCCCCACGAGGTCCCTGCTCGAGCACCGTCAGGCCGGCGTCCTGGCAGACCTGCAGCGCGTGGGTGACCTCGGCGTCCAGCGGCACCGCGAGGGACTCCAGGCCGAGCACCAAGGCGGCCTGGCCGGTGCTGAGCGTCCCGGACAGGGTGGCTTCGACCGGGTCGAGCAACCGGCAGGTCGCCGGGTGCAGCCCGGACTGGACGAGCGCACGGACGGCCTGGGCGCCCTGGTCGAAGGTGCCGGCCAGCGTGGCCGCCCAGCGGTGCGCCGGCCGCGGTTGGGCACGCAGCCACGCCTCCGTGATGATCCCGAGGGTGCCCTCGCTGCCCAGGAGCAGCCGGTCCGGCGAGGGCCCGGCGCCCGAACCTGGGAGTCGCCGAGACTCCCAGGGCCCGGCGGGTGTGATGGCGCGCACCGACTCGACCAGGTCGTCGATGTGGGTCAGCCGGGTCGAGAAGTGGCCGGCCGCGCGGGTCGCCAGCCACCCGCCGACCGTCGAGCGCTCGAAGGACTGCGGGTAGAACCGCAGGGTGAGGCCGTGCGGCTTCAGGGCGGCTTCGGCGGCCGGCCCGAAGGTGCCCGCGCGGAGCCGTACGGCCCGGGAGGTGGGGTCGACCTCGACGAGGCCGGAGAGCCTGCTGAGGTCGAGGCTGATCGCCCCGTCGAGGCCACGCGGCTCGACGCCGCCGACGACGCTCGACCCACCGCCGAAGGGGACGACGGGCACGTCGCCCCGGGACGCCCAGTCGAGGAGGTCCGCGACATGCTCCTCGGTCTCGGGCCGGACCACCAGGTCGGGGACGTCCGTGACCTCGCCGCGAAGGCCGCGGATCACGTCGCGGTAGGCCCGACCGATGCCGTGCCGGGTCCGGTCCGTCGGGTCGGCAGAGCCCAGGTGCGCGAGCGAGCTGGGGAGCACCCGCCGACCAGCACCGGGAGCCGGGGACTCCCGCGAGGTCTCCGGAGGCTGGACGGGCACCATCGCGCTGACGAACGGGACCAGCTCTTCCAGGGACTGACGTGTCGGCTCGGTGTCGCCCCAGCCCCAGACCGCGTAGCTCATCGGCTGAGCACGGTGACGGACAGTCGGCTGCGGACCGCTGCGGTCGCGAGCCGGGCGGCGACCGAGGGGGTGGCGGCCAGCACGATGAGGGCGCCCTCGCTGTCCTGGGCGGAGGTCGGTACGGCCAGGACCTGCAACCCGGCTGCCACGACGGTCGCCGGGCCCGCACCCTCGGTCGGGGCCGCGAGGACGTCGACCCGGTCACCGCCGTGCAGCAGCGCGGCGGTGGCGGCATCGGCCAGCCGAACCGGCACGGCGACCTGGCCGGCGCCCCCCGGCAGCAGCTCGGACCCGAGCAGGCGCACGTCGGTGAGGGCTTCGCCTCGGCGAACCGGCCCGGCGAGGACCCGTCCGACGAGGCTGCCGACCGTCGTGAGCGCACCGTCCGGAGCCAGCGACCGGGGCAGCGCAACGGTCGTGAGATCGCCTGCGGTCAAAGGGGATCCGGCGTGCAGATCGTGCAGTGCGGCGACCACCTGGAGCGTCTCGTCCGGCGTCGGCGCGAGGGTCGGCAAGGCGGTGGCCACCGCTGCTGCGGTGAGTCCCGCGGCCAACAGCCCCCGGTGCCGGCGGACTGTCCGGGAGGCGTCGCGCAGCAGCTCGCGGGGGGTCATGGCAGCACCAGGTCGTGGTCGATGCCGTCGAGAGCCGCCCCGCACCCGCAGCTGCGCTCCGTGGGGAGACCGGCGACGACCTCGTACAGCAGGGTGCGCAGCCGGGCGGTGTTCTCGCCGAAGACCCGGAACACCTCTTCCTGGGTGACCGCCTCGCCGGCCTCGACGCCCGCATCGAGGTCGGTCACCATCGCGATCGCGGTGTAGCAGAGCGCCAGCTCCCGGGCCAGCACGGCTTCGGGGTGGCCGGTCATGTTGATGACCGACCAGCCCTGCTCGGCATACCAGCGGGACTCCGCGCGGGTGGAGAACCGCGGCCCCTCGATGACGACCATCGTGCCGCCGTCGGTCACCGGCCACTCCGCCCTGGCAGCGGCGACGGCGACCGCACGACCCGTCGGGCAGTAGGGATCGGCGAACGACACGTGCACCGCACCGGTCTCGTGGAAGGTCTGCAGCCGGCCGCTGGTGCGGTCCACCAGCTGGTCCGGCACGACCAGCGCCCCCGGCCCCAGGGAGGCCGTCAGGCCACCGACAGCACAGGGCGCGAGCACCTGGCGTACCCCGAGGGAGCGCAGCGCCCAGAGGTTCGCCCGGTACGGGATGGTGTGCGGCGGGAAGCGGTGGTCGCGTCCGTGCCGGGGCAGGAACGCGACGCGACGGCCCTGGACGTCGCCGATCACCACCGGGTCGGACGGGTCGCCGTAGGGGGTCGTGACGGTGACCTCCTCGGCGTCCTCGAGGAAGGCGTAGAACCCCGAACCGCCGATGACGCCGATCTCTGCGCTGCTCATGACCGGCAACCTAGAGCCGACGGCTCAGGCCCGCTTCACGGCGTCCACAGGCAGCGGTCGTCCACAGCGGCACCGCCCGCTCAGGCGGGGCTGGGCGCGGGGGTGCTCTTCTTCGGCGTCGAGCTGTCGGAGGTCTTCGCGGGCGCCGGGGTGCTCTCGGTCTTGGCGGCCGCCGGGGTTGCGGAGTCGGCCTTCTTCTCGGCCGGCTTGTCGGAGGTCTTCTCGCCGCCGGAGGGCCGGCTGTCGTTCTTGTAGAAGCCGGAGCCCTTGAACACGACACCGACAGCGGAGAACACCTTGCGGAGCTCGCCGCCGCAGGCGGGGCACTCCGTCAGCGACGCTTCGCTGAAGGCCTGCACGGCTTCCAGCTCTTCCCCGCACGCGCGGCACGCGTACTGGTAGGTCGGCACGTCGGTTCCTCCTGGCTGGCACTCGGGCGGTTCGAGTGCCAGTGTGCGGCACAAGTCCCCTTCCCGTCCAACGAGCGAGTTGACCAATTCATCAAGTCGCTATACTGTAAACACATGCCCCTCGCCACCGGACGCCCCATCACCGAAGCCAAGGCGGACCTCTTCAAGGCGCTCGGCCACCCGGCCCGCGTCCGCGTCCTGGAGCTGCTGGCCGAGCGGGAGTGCTCGATGGGCGAGCTCGCGGAGGAAGTCGGCCTGGAGCTGTCCCACCTCTCGCAGCACGTCACGGTGCTCCGCCGCGCGGGGATCGTCGACAGCCGCCGGGTGAAGAGCTCGGTGATCTGCGCCCTCCGCGACCCGCAGACCGCCGAGCTGCTCGCGGTGGCCCGTCGACTGCTGACGAAGAACCTGCGCCAGGGGCAGGAGCTGCTCGCAGCGCTCGAGGACGCCGACGACGCGGTGTCGCTGGTCGGTGTGAAGCCGTGAGGCTGTCCGACACGACGAGGCTGCTGCCCTCGAGATCGGACTACCGGGACGTCAGGCAGTCCTGGGCGGGCGACCTGGCCGCGGGTGTCACCGTCGGCGTCGTGGCGCTGCCGCTCGCGCTGGCGTTCGGGGTCGCGACCGGTGTCGGCGCTGCGGCGGGTCTGGTGACCGCGGTCATCGCTGGGGCGGTCGCGGCCGTCTTCGGGGGCTCGCACCTGCAGGTCTCGGGCCCGACGGGTGCGATGACGGTCGTCCTCGTGCCGCTGGTCGCCACCCAGGGCCCGGCCGTGGTGTTCCCGGTGGCCGCCTTGGCCGGGCTCGTCCTCGTGCTCGCCGCGCTGCTGCGGCTGGGGCGGCTGCTCGACTACCTCCCCTGGCCGCTGGTGGAGGGCTTCACGGTCGGGATCGCCGTCGTGATCGCCGCCCAGCAGATCCCGCATGCGCTCGGGATCCCCAGACCGGACATCCAGAACGCCGCCGGCGCGGCGGGCGTCGCGCTGGTCCGCGCAGCGCAGCAGCCGCAGTGGGCAGTGCTCGGCCTGCTCGCGCTGACCATCGCGCTGTGCGCCGGCCTGCCGCGGTGGCAGCGGTCGCTCCCGGCCAGCCTGCTTGCCGTGCTGGCCGTCACCGTCCTCGCCGAGGTGTCCGGGGCGCACGTCGCCCGGATCGGGGCGCTGCCGTCATCACTGCCGTTGCCGTCCGTACCCGCTTTCGACCACCTCGGCAGTCTGCTCGGACCGGCTTGCATCGTGGCGTTCCTGGCCGGCTTGGAGAGCCTGATGTCGGCCCGCGCCGCCGACGGGATGAGCGACGCACCCCGGCACGACCCTGACCGTGAGCTGTTCGGTCAGGGCCTGGCCAACCTCGCCTCCGGCCTCTGCGGCGGGCTGCCGGCGACCGGTGCCATCGCCCGCACGGCCGTCAACGCTCGCGCGGGCGCCCGCACCCGGCTGGCCGCCCTGACGCACGCCCTGGTGCTCGCCGCCATCATCTACGCCGCGTCGGGGCTGGTCGGGCGGATCCCGCTGGTCGCGCTGGCCGGCGTCCTGATCGTCACGGCGGTCCAGATGGTGGAGCGCAACAACGTCCGCGCGGTGCTCCGCTCCACCCGGCACGACGCTGCGGTGTTCGTCCTGACAGCCTCCGGAACCGTGGCCTTCGACCTCATCAAAGCCGTTGAGGCAGGCATGGCCGTGGCGGTCGTTCTCGCCGTCGTCCGGCTGGCGAACACCGCGCAGAGCATCCCGGAGCCGCTCCAGTCCGACGGGCTGACGAGCGCGGCCGAGCACGCGCTGCTGTCCCGCCACGTGCTGACCTACCGGATCGACGGTCCGTTGTTCTTCGGGGTGGCGGCCCGGTTCCTCGCCGAGCTCACCGCGACCAGTGACGTCCGGGTGGTCATCCTGCGGCTCAGCAACCTCGCGATGCTCGACGCCACCGGTGCGCGCACCCTCGGCGAGATCGTGGAGCAGCTCGCTGCCCGCAACATCACGGTGCTGCTCAAGGGCGCCAGCGCCGAGCATGCGCGGCTGCTCGACGTGGTCGGCACGCTCGCCCCGGTGCTGGCCCGCGGGCACGTCTTCGGCACCCTGCCCGCCGCCGTGGCGCACGCCCGCAAGCACGTCGACAACGCCGTGCACCACCAGCACCAGCACCACCGGAGCCTCGTACAGGGCGATGCCGCGCGCCGTCTGGTGGCGCGCAGCCGGGTCCGGACCGGCTGAGCCTCAGGCCACCGCGAGCTGGTCCACGCAGAGCTGGGCGTGGGCGCGCAGCTGCACCCGCACGATCCGGTTCGCCGGCACCCGAACCCACACCAGCGACGACTTCGGCTGGCCGGTCGAGAACGCGATGGTGGCCAGCTCCGGGCCGGCGGCGCCGTCCGGGTAGACCGACGCCAGGCTCGAGGTGACGCCGTTGAGCACCGTGACGTGGAGCAACACGACGTGCCCGGCGGAGGCGGCGGGCATCGTGACCGCGGTGTCGCCGACCTGGCCGGGTGTCGCCAGCACCCGGGTGGCCGTCACGACGTCGAGGGAACCGGACGTCGGCGTGACCCAGCCGTCGATGCCGACCTGGATGAAGGTCGCGGACGAGGTGTGGAAGCTGACCGTCCTGGCCGACCCCAACGGCACCAGCACCGAGGCCGCGACCAGCCCCGATGGCCCGTACGCCATGGAGGTCGCGTTCGGCCGGGCCGTGCCGCCCTCGAACGCGACCAGGCTGCCGGCGGTCGCCGCGCCGTGCACCCGGATCTTGAGCTGCACCGCGGTGGCGTTCGCGGGCACGTAGGAAGGGATCGGCACGGTCAGGTCGGTGACCGCGGATCGGGTGTCGGTCACCCGCTTGGACGTGTACGCGGTGAGTCCGCCGGTACCGGGGTGGGTGTAGCCGAGCAGGGTGAGGTCGAGGTGGGTGGCGGCGCCGTTGGCGCGTACCTCGATCTGATGGCCGCGCCCGATGGGCACGATGGCCGACGAGGACGTGACCGCCCCGGTGAGGTAGCGCAGCAGGTAGACCGGCGGCAGCGTCCCGCCGGTCGGGAAGGCCTGCACGTTGCCCGCGCCGGTGGCGCCGGTGCCGGTGATGCCGAGCACCACCCCGGTGGCGTCGGCAGGCACCGAAGCCGGCAGGGTGACGTCGAACTGGCCGCGGTTCAGCCCGGCGCAGCCCAACCCCTCGCCGGTGGCCGTGCGCAGCAGCCGCTGGGCGGGTACGGCGACCAGTCCGTCCGACGCGGACGGTGCCGCGGGGGTCGGCGTCCCCGCGATCCCGACGACGGTCGCACCGGGCTTGCCGGTGCCCACCGCGCTGGTGCCCCGCACGGTGTAGCTCGCGGAGGTGTCCGTGAGGGAGGTGTCGGTCCAGCTCGGGCCGGTGACGGTCGCGACCCTGCAGCCGCTGCGGTAGACGTCGTAGGAGGTGGCACCGGCGCTCGCGTTCCAGTGCACGGTCACGGCCTGACCGGAGGTGGACGTGGCCAGCCCGGTCGGCGCGACCGGGGTGTTCCGGGCGCTCCCCAGCACCGCATGCATCGCATCCACGTAAGCCCCGTGGCCGCTGCGGCTCTTCCACTCCGCGGCGTTCTCGACACCGGTGCCCTCGGACCACTCGTTCCAGGTCGTCGTCTCGCGCCACTGCACCTTGGCGGCCTTCATCGCGCGCAGGTCGGTGGTGAAGCGGGCGACGCTGCGGGCCAGCTTGGGGGCGGCGTCGCGCATCGCGTAGTACCCGGGGGACACCGCAACGACGCTCGAGGCGATCTGGGTGCGACCCGCGGCGGGCGCGTACACGTACCAGCTGTTGGGCTGCGGGCGGCAGCCGGTGTAGCCCGGGACCCAGTGCTGCACGAGGTAGAAGCGGTGCGCGCTGTCGGCCTGCGCCCAGCGGCTCTCGACCCCGCACCGGTCGGCTGCGTCGTGGTAGACGAACAGCACCGGCTTGCCGCCGATGCGCAGGTAGTTCCGGTCGTGGGCGTACCGGCCGTAGATGTGGTCCAGGTCGACCTTGATCTGCGCAGCCGTCGGGTTGCCGTGGTTCGGCCCGGCGGCGCCTTCGAGCTCGTAGAACAGCGCCCAGCGGAACGAGGTGCCGTCTGCGGCGCGCAGCGCGTTGTTGAAGACCGTGTCGGGGAAGCTGCCCCGGCCCATCCAGGAGTACATCGCGGCCGCCTGGCCGGCGTACTGCATCTCGTTGACCTGCTTGGCGATGGCGTCGACGTCGCGGTAGTTCGCCTTGGCCGGGTGCACCCGATAGGGCGAGTCGGCGCCGACCGCGTAGAAGTTGGTGATGTTCATCGGAAACGTCGGCTGGTAGTCCGTGGTGGCGGCCGCGGCGGGGGTGGCGCCGGAGGCCACGCTCACGAGCAGGCCGGCGAGTAGCAGCAGGGGGAGCAGGCGACGCATACTCGGTCCATCGGCGCGCAACGACCACGACTTGTACCCCCGATCGGGGGAATACTTGAACACTCAACTAAGTTGTGTCAGAGTGAAACCACCACCTCACCGGGAGCACTCGATGGCCATCCACCGCCTCAACCACGCCGTTCTCTACGTCCGCGACGTCGAGCGATCCGTCGCCTTCTACGGTGACGTCCTCGGCTTCCGCACCAAGGTCGCGATGCCAGGCGCGGCGTTCCTGCAGGCCCCGGGCTCGACCAACGACCACGACCTCGGGCTCTTCGAGGTCGGTGCCACGGCGCCGGCCCAGAAGGGCGTCGGCCTGTACCACCTGGCCTGGGAGGTCGAGACCCTCGACGATCTCGAGGACCACCTGCACCGGCTGTCGGACGCGGGCGCCCTGGTCGGCATGAGCGACCACGGGACGACCAAGTCGCTCTACGCCAAGGACCCCGACGGCATCGAGTTCGAGGTCGTCTGGCTGATCCCGGCGCAGCTGCTCACCGGCACCGAGGCGGACGGCGACATGCGCCCCAAGCCGCTGGACCTCGCCAAGGAGAAGGCCCGCTACGGCGCCGACACCCGCGGCGGAGTGGGCGTCTCCATCCCGGTTGGTGTAACGCTCTGAGTTGCTAACTTCGGAGCATGCCCTGGGACCTGCTCGTCGACCGCTCCGACCTCGCGCACACCTCCGTCGTGGAGGTGCCCGAGCCCGAGCTCGGTCCCGGGCAGGCGCTGCTCCGGGTCGACCGGGTCGGGATGACCGCCAACAACGTGACGTACGCGGTGTTCGGTGACGCCATGCACTACTGGGACTTCTTCCCCGCCCCGGAGGGCTGGGGCCGGGTGCCGTTGTGGGGGTTCGCCGACGTGGTCGCCTCCCGCGCCGACGGGGTGGTCGAAGGAACGCGCCTGTACGGGTACCTCCCCACCTCCAGTCACCTGGTGGTCGAGCCCAGCAACGTCGACGCCCGCGGCTTCCGGGACGCCAGCGCCCATCGCCAACACCTCCCCAGCCCGTACAACGGGCTGACCACGACGACCGCCGACCCGGCCTACACCGCGGAGCACGAGGACCTGCAGGTGCTGTACCGGCCGTTGTTCATGACCTCGTTCATGCTGGCCGACTACCTCTCGGACAATGACCTGTTCGGGGCCGACACCGTGGTGCTGAGCAGCGCCTCCAGCAAGACCTCGTACGGCACGGCGTTCCTGCTCGACGGGGTGCACCGGGTGGGCTTGACGTCAGCGGGCAACCGCGCCTTCACCGAGTCGCTCGGCTGCTACGACGAGGTGCGCACCTACGACGAGGTGGCTGCCATCACCCCGGGCAAGGTGGTGTACGTGGATGTTGCGGGCGACGCGAACCTACGCAGAGCCGTGCACGAGCACCTCGTGCCGGTGCACTCCGCGGTCGTCGGCGCCGCCCATCACGACGCTGCGCCCGATGTCGGCGGGGAGCTGCCGGGTGGCAGGCCGACCTTCTTCTTCGCTCCCGACCAGATGCGCAAGCGCTACGCCGACTGGGGTCCGGACGGTGTCGAGACCCGGCACGCGGAGGCCTGGGCGCGCTTCCGGCCCGTCGTCGAGGGCTGGGTCGACGTCGTCGTGGGCAGCGGATCTGCTGGTTTGCAGGCAGACTGGCTGGAGACCCTGCAAGGAGCGACGCCGCCGAGAAGAGGGCATGTGGTGCAGCTGTGATGGCCTACAACAAGCCGGGCTGGTTCGTCCGGAACGTCTACAACCGCCTCGCCAAGCAGTTCGGATTGGGCAAGTCTGTGGAGCTGGTGGTGCCCGGCCGGAGCACGGGCAGCCCGCAGTCGCTCCCCGTGACGCCGGTCGAGGTCGGCGGCACGACCTACCTCGTCAGCGTCCGCGGTGAGGCCGAGTGGGTCCGCAACCTCGAGGCTGCCGACCTGCGCGGAGCCCTCGTGGTGAAGGGCGCGCGGAGGGAGTTCACCGCGCTGCCGGTGGCCACCCCCGAGCGCGCACCTGTCATCGCGGCCTACCGGGCCAAGGTCGGCAAGGCGATCGACCCGATCTGGAACAAGCTCCCCGACGACATCGACCACCCGGTGTACGCGCTCGCGTTCTGAGTCGGGCCCTGCGTCCAGCCCTCCGTCGAGCCCGATAGCGGGGGCCCCAGGGCAGTTCACCAACGCGTACCGAAAAGTTCTTCTGTGATCACCTGATAGACGTGATCACACCAATCACGTCATAGACGTGATTTCCCAAGAACTTCTGTGTACGGGCTGCAGATGGCCTCGGTGTCCTCAGGCGTCACCCGACGACGTACTCGTCAGAAGACCTCGCGGAGCTTCCCGGTGCGGACGTCGTACAGAAAGCCGCCGACCTCGATGCCCTTGGGCAGGTAGGGCGAGCTGCGGACCTTCTGCACGTCGAGCGACAGCGTGGACAGCTGGTCGTCCATCGTCTGGAAGCTCAGCGAGCGGGTGTCCATGCCGGACGCCTCGTAGATCAGCTGGTGGACCTGCTCGTCGTTCACCGAGGCCATCTTGCATTCGGTGTGTTCGACCACCAGGACGCGCTCGACACCCAGGAGGTGTACCGCGAGCACGATCGTGCGCAGCACGTCGTCGGTGACGCGCCCGCCGGCGTTGCGGAGGATCTTGGCGTCGCCCTTACCGAGTCCCAGCATCTTCAGTGGGTCGATGCGGGAGTCCATGCAGGTGACGACCGCGAGGCCCTTGCCCGCCTGTCCCGGTAGCCCCTCGTCCACGAACGAGGCGGCATAGGCCGCGTTGGCGGCCAGTACGTCGTCAAAGAGTCCCATGGCTACATCTTCGTCGGCAGGTGCACGAGCCCTCGCAAGGGGGTCGCCACAGCCCGGACCGGGACGTCGTGCAGCTCGGTCGGCAGCGCCGCGACCAGCTCGTCGTCCCCGACGAGTGCGACGGTCAGGCCGGTGGCCCGCACCAGCGCCCGGTCGTAGGAGCCGCCGCCCTTGCCCAGCCGGTTCCCCGCGACGTCGACCAGCAGCGCAGGCACCAGCACCAGGTCGCACCCGGCCACCGCGTCGACCCCGAGTCGCGGCCCGACCGGCTCCGCCAGCCCGAACCGTCCCGTCACCAGCCGGCCGTCGTAGGCGACCCAGTCGAGGTCCCCGTCCGGCAGCAGCACCGGGAGCAGCCAGCCGAGCCGGGGGGTCAGGCCTGGCTCCGACGGCAGCGGGACATAAGCCGCGACAGATCCCTCCAGTAGTCCGCCCAAAGCGCCGAGGTAGTCACCAGAGGCCTCGGCGGTCGCGCGCGCCTGCTGGGTCGCTCGACGCAGGGCACGCTTGCTGTCCACGCTGGCAGGATGCCAGGGAATGAGAGGGAGGCTCCGGTGACGTTGCGCTGGCGCCTCACGTTGGCGTTCGTCGTGGTGGTCCTGGTGCCGCTGGTGGTCGGCCTGGCACTGGTGTCCCGGGCGCTGCCGGAGGCCGCCCAAACCAAGCAGCGGGCGGGTGTGGTCGCGAGCAGCCGACTGGTCGGGGCGGTGCTGCAGGACTACTGCGACCGCGCGACCTCCGCAGCCGAGGTGGCCGGTCGGTCGGCGGGGACGCCGGGCGCGCACGCCGCGCTGACGGCTCTGGTCGCCCGAGGGGTGGCCGACGGCCTCCGCATCACGGCGGGGTCGACCGTGGTGTCGGCGGGTCAGGTCCCCGCTCAGCCCTGGGACTGCAGTCGCGAACCGGCCGCTGCCACGGCCCTTTCCGCCGTCGTGCCGATCACCACCTCCGCGGGCCGGCCGGCGGGGCAGGTCGTCGCCTCCTTCGACGTCAGGGGCCGGTTGCTGGCTCGGGTCCGCCAGGCCCTCGGCGACGGTGACGTGGTGCTGGTGAGCGGCACCGGCGAGGTGGTCGCCGGGACGACGACCCTTGCGCCGGCCCTGCTGCGCGTGGCGCTGAACGGGAAGCAACCGGCCGGGCTCGTCACCGGCTACCTGCCGGCCGCGCGCGGGCAGGCCTTCGGGGTCCTCGTCCTGCAACCGGCGGCGCACGGGCCCGGGCTGCTGGTCGACGCCGGGGCGGTGCTGGTCATCGCCGTGCTGCTTGCCGTCGCGATCGGCGTGGTGTCGGCGAGGGCCACCACCCAGCCGCTGGCCGAGCTGGGCCAGGCCGCCGCCCGGATCGCCAGTGGCGACCTGTCCACCGTGATCGAGGTCCGCTCCAAGGACGAGGTCGGTCGGCTCGCGACCGCCTTCAACGCCATGACCGAGGACCTGCGGGGCTACGTCGGGCAGCTCGAGGCCAGCCGCGACGAGCTGCAGGCCGGGCTCGCGCGGCTCGGCGACACGCTGTCCAGCACCCACGACCTCGACCGGATCCTGCACGTCGTGCTGGAGTCCGCGATGGCCGCGACCCGCGCCAGCGGTGGGATGGTGCTGCTCCTCACCCCGTCCCGGGACGAGCTGGTGCTGGCGTCGTCCAAGGGCATCGACGTGCCCCTCGACCTCCGGCTGCCGGTCGGCGAGGGCGTGACCGGCCAGGTCGCACTGTCCGGCGACGCCGTCCGCGGCCGGGTCGGCTTCGCCGCCGGCGAGCTCCGGCCGGCCCAGGGGGAGCCCGGTCACACCTCGCTCATCGCCGTACCGCTGAAGTCCTCCGGGACGGTCATCGGGGTGCTGGACCTCTATGGCTCGGCCAACCCCGGCGGCTTCGACGACAACGACCTCGCGACGATCCGCACGTTCGCCTCCCAGGCGACGGTGGCGGTCGACAACGTGCTGCTCCACGAGGAGGCGCAGCGGCTGTCGATCACCGACGGGCTCACCGGGCTGTGGAACTACCGCTACTTCACGATGACCGTCGGCAAGGAGATCGAGCGCGCCGTCCGGTTCAGCCGGCCGCTCGCACTGCTGATGCTCGACCTGGACCACTTCAAGGACGTCAACGACACGTTCGGGCACCCGCGCGGCGACGCCGTCCTCATCGAGCTCGCCGGCCGGATCCGCGCCGAGGTCCGGGACGTCGACACCGTGGCCCGCTACGGCGGCGAGGAGATCGTGGTGGTGCTGCCCGAGACCGACGCCGCCGGCGCGGCCCAGCTCGCCGACCGGATCTGCGAGGCCGTCCGCCGCAAGCCCTTCGGGGAGCCGGGCGTCCCGCCGGTGCACCTCACGGTGTCGGTGGGAGGTGCGGTGTTCCCGACCCACGGCCTGGCGGCCAGCGTGCTGCTCGCCCGGGCCGACGAGGCGCTCTATGCCGCAAAGCACGCCGGCCGCGACGCCTGGCGGATGTCCACCGGAGTGCTGCTGCCGGACTGAGACCAGCCGCTAGGGTCAGAAGATGTCGATCCGCAAGGCCGTCATCCCCGCCGCGGGTCTGGGCACCCGCTTCCTGCCGGCCACCAAGGCCGTCCCGAAGGAGATGCTGCCCGTCGTCGACACCCCCGCCATCCAGTACGTCGTGGAGGAAGCCGTCCGCGCCGGCCTCACCGACGTGCTGATGATCACCGGGCGCAGCAAGCGGGCGCTGGAGGACCACTTCGACCGCAACATCGAGCTCGAGCAGACGCTCGAGGCCAAGGGCGACCTCGCGAAGCTCGCGGCCGTACAGGCCTCGACCCACCTCGGGGACGTGCACTACGTCCGGCAGGGCGACCCTCGCGGGCTCGGGCACGCGATCCTCGTGGCAGCGGAACACGTCGGCGACGAGGCCTTCGCGGTGCTGCTGGGCGATGACCTCATCGATCCGCGCGACCCGTTGCTCGAGCAGATGATCGCGGTCCAGCAGCGCGAGGGTGGCAACGTCGTGGCCCTGATGGAGGTCCCGCGGGACCAGATCTCGATGTACGGCTGCGCGGCGGTCTCCGGTGACGGGGACGTCGTGCAGATCACCGGCCTGGTCGAGAAGCCTCCGGTCGAGGAAGCGCCGAGCAACTTCGCGATCATCGGTCGCTACGTGCTCTCGCCCACCGTTTTCGAGGTGCTCCGCCGTACCCCGCCAGGCCGGGGCGGCGAGATCCAGATCACCGACGCCATGCAGCTGATGATCGGCGTCGAGCCGCTGCACGGTGTCGTGTTCCGTGGCCGCCGGTACGACACGGGCGACCGGCTCGACTACCTCAAGACCCTGGTCTGCCTGGCGTCCGAGCGCGAGGACCTCGGCCCGCCGCTGCTGGCTTGGCTGCGCGAGTGGCTGCCCCAGCAGTGAGATCCGTCGAGGATCACCTCGCCGACGTGCTGTCGGTCGCGAAGGCCTTGCAACCGCTGGAGGTCGGACTGCTCGACGCGCACGGCTGCATCCTGGCCGAGGACGTGGTCGCCGCCGGTCGGCTGCCGACCTTCGACGCTGCCACGGTCGACGGCTATGCCGTTCGCGTCGCTGACCTTCAGGCTGCCACCGTCGCGACGCCGGTCACGCTGCCCGTCGTCGGCATCGTCACCACCGGTCCGGGCTCGCAGCTTCGGGTCCAGCCGGGGCTGTGCGTGCAGATCTCCGCCGGTGCCCCCCTCCCGTTCGGCGCTGACGCCGTCGTGCCGCGCGACGAGACCGACGGCGGCGGGTCCCAG
>JBKJVH010000074.1:0-40326 GCA_046590985.1 Mycobacteriales bacterium | reverse complement strand
GCTGGGTGTCGAGGTCGATCCCGACCGCCGCGAGCTCACCCCGGAGCAGGTCCCGCAAGGCCGCCTCGAACGCACTCGGGGACAGCAGCAGCGCCTGGTAGGCCGCCTCGGTCTCGGCGGCCACCGCTGCGGCGTCGGCCTGCGCCGCGGCCCAGGCCTGGTCCGCCTCGGTCGGGTCGGCGCCAGCCTGCTCGGGGGCGTGCTGGTCCTGGTCAAGGTCGGCCGGCTCGGGCTGCCGGGTCCGCAGCCGCTCCGGCGTCGCCGCCGCAGCCGGCGTGTCAGCGGGGGTCGGGGGTTGGTGCAGCACGCCGTCGATGGTCACGAGCTGGCCGTGCTCGTCGATGACGACCCGGCGGAGGGCGGCGTTCCCGGCGAACTCGCGGGCCTCCTGGGCGCTGATCAGGCCCAGGCCGGGGATCTCGGCGGGGGCGTCGCTGGCGCCGGTCAGGGTCTCCAGGGTCATCAGAACGTAGGCCTGCCACTGGCCGGGCTCGGCGCGGCCGCAGACCAGGTCGGTCAGCAGGTCGAACCGGCGCTGCGCGAGGGTCCGGTCGTCTTCGGGGCCGGTCGGGCCGAGCTGACAGTCGATCGCGGTCATCAGGGCATGCACGGCGGAGGGGGTGCCGCAGGCGGTGAAGACCCCGATGCCCTGCTCGTACTGCCCGGCATAGACGCACCGGTCGGTCTTGGCCTTGTCGTGCCGGGCGGCGGCCGCTTCCGGGTTCAGGACCAGCGCGGCGGCCTGGGCGGCCTTCCGGACCTGCCACGGGGTCCGGGCCTGCCCTTGGGCGGCGACCATCGCCAGGGCCTCCGCCTGCTGAGCGGGGGTCAGTCCGGACCCGGCGATCCCGTCCAACGCTGCCCAGGCGTGCTTGAGCGACCAGCGCCCGGCCGCGACCAGCTCGGTCACGGCCGGGAACGAGCACAGGATCTGCGCGTCCAGCACCAGCGACTGGCCCTGCCGCGGTGACAGGTCCAACGCCATCGCGAGCTCATCACCGACGAACCGGCGCCGCCCGGCCGGGGTCTCGGACACGACGTACTCATGGACCAGCTGGGACAGCTGCAACCCAAGCAGTTGGATCTGGCCTGACACCCGAGCGATCTGGTCCACGAACGCACAGGAACGCTCCAACACGTTCTGCGGCGCCGCCAACTCATCCATAACGTTATAGTACAAGCGTTCGAGAGGAGGGGCAAGTGATATCTCTATGCCCAGAGCAGAAGGCGGTCCTGCCAGTTAACCTGCTTCATTGCAGAGCGGGGGGCAGCTCTCCGACGACCGTCAGCGACGTCACCGCGCGCGTCATCGCGACGTACAGCACGCGCAGCGGCAGCGACGACGGTTCGACGAGCACCACGTGGTCGAACTCCAGGCCCTTCACGGCACTGGCCGTCACCATTGTGACGGGCACCGAGAGGCCGTCGTCGCCCAGCACCTCGATGCCCAGCGACAGCAGCTCAGGCGTCAGGGACGGCACGATGACGGCGACCGATCCCTTGCCCCGTAGGCGATCGACCGCAGCGACAACCGAGGCCAGCCCGGCCGGGACGAAGGTCAGCGCACCCACGACATGACGCAACGAGGACGCCGGCGGCAGCTGCGGCGCGATCGTCGGGAGCAGCCGGTTCGCCAGGTCCAGGACGTCCCGCGGCACGCGGTACCCGATCGTGAGGGCCTGTACGGAGCCGTCGGGCTTGCCGAGGTGCGTCAGGACGGCCTGCCAGTCGGGCAGCGCCCACGGCGTGGTCGCCTGGGCCAGGTCGCCGAGGACGGTGGCGCTGCCGGCGACGCAGCGGCGGCCGACGACCCGGAGCTGCATCGCGGACAGGTCCTGGGCCTCATCGAGCACGACGTGCGCGAAGCCCGGTTGGCGTTCCACGAGGTTCCGCGCCTCGTCCAGCAGGGGGAGGTCGGCGCGGGACCAGCGCGGTCGTGAGCCAGGCGGCCTCAGCAGCAGCGCCTGCTCCTCCTCCGACAGCACCCCCGAACCTGCCCGTGCCAGCAGCTCAGGGTCGGTCAGCATCCGGGTCACCAGGTCGGTCGGCTTCCTCGGCGGCCAGGCGGCGTCCACATAGGCCTTCACCGCCGTGCTCTTGGCCAGCTTCTCGACGGAGCTGCCGGACTGCGCGATCCCCTCGTCCTCCTTCATCCGGACGATCACCGCGGCGAGCGCGGCTGCCAGGGCCGCACGTCCCGCCTCCCAGCCGAGCTTGCGCGCGCGGACCGCCCGCTCGAGCTCGCGGACCTGGTCGGGGTAGACGCGCCAGCGACGCGCGCCGTAGGGGTGGACCAGTGGTTCGCTGGGCCGGATCACCTGAAGCCACAGGGCCTTCTCAAGCACCACGGCCATCCTGGCGTCGCCCTTGAGCACCTCGGCCGGGTCCTGGAGCACCGTCACCCGGACCGTCGGGCACAGGTCGTCGACGGTGCTCTGCGTCACGCGAACCTCCCCGAGGGCGGGCAGCACCTCCTGCACGTAGGACAGGAACGCCCGGTTCGGCCCGACGATCAGCACCCCGCTGACGAGCCGCTGCCGGTGCGCGTACAGCAGGTACGCCGCCCGGTGCAGCCCGACCGCGGTCTTCCCCGTCCCCGGGGCGCCTTGGACGGCGACGGTCTGCTCGAGCCCGGCGCGTACCAGCTCGTCCTGGTCTGGCTGGATGGTCGCCACGATGTCGCGCATCGGGCCGGTGCGCGGCCGCTCGATGTCCTCGACCAGCAGCGCGCTGACGCCCGCGGGCCGGTCGAGCCGGTCGTCCTCGAAGGCCGTGAGCGCGCCGTCCCGGAACCCGAACCGGCGGCGCAACAGCACACCGAGTGGAGCGGCAGCGGAGGCCCGGTAGAACGGCTCCGACACCGGCGCCCGCCAGTCCACGACGACCGGGTCACCCTCCGGGCCGGTGACGTGCCGACGGCCGACGTGGAAGACCTCGCCCTCCTGGACATCGGCCGCGTAGTCGAGGCGGCCGAAGAACAGCGGGGTCACGCCGTCGTCCAGCAGCTGGTCGTAGCGCCGAGCCATCGACGCTGCCAGCGCCCGGGTGGTGAGCTCGTCGTTGCCCCACTGGCTCTGGTTGTCGAGCAGGTAGGCGGTGTTCTCGCGCATCCGCTTCAGGTCGGCCCGGGCCCGCGCGAGGTGGGCCCGTTCGGCCTCCAGCACGTCCACCCGCAGCCCCTTCCGGCAAAGGGGAGGAGCCTACGCGATGATGGAGGGGTGACCCACCTGCTTGATCCCACCGCCGGCGCCGGACCCTCCCGCGACGGGCTCGACGCCTGGCGCGGGCTGCCGTCGCAACAGCAGCCGAACTGGCCGGATCAGGAGGTCCTGAAGGAGGTCATCGACACCCTCACCAGCGTGCCGCCGCTGGTCCAGCCGCACGAGTGCGACATCCTCCGGACCCGGCTCGCGGCAGTCGCCCGCGGTGAGGCGTTCCTGCTCCAGGGCGGTGACTGCGCCGAGACCTTCGACGCCAACACGGCCGAGGGGATCCGCGGCAAGGTGCGCACCCTGCTGCAGATGGCCATCGTGCTCACCTACGGCGCATCCATGCCGGTCGTCAAGATGGGCCGGATGGCCGGGCAGTACGCCAAGCCGCGCTCCAGCGACCTGGAGGCCGCCACCGGGCTCCCGTCGTACCGGGGTGACGCCGTCAACGACCTGCACGGCGACCGCACCCCCGACCCCCACCGGCTGGTACGGGCCTACGCCAACAGTGCCGCCGCGCTGAACTTCATGCGCGCGATGGCGACCGACGGCAGCGCCGACCTGGAGAAGGTGCACGACTGGAACACCGCGTTCGTGGCGACCAGCCCGCTGGGGCACCGGTATGAGGAGCTGGCCCGGGACATCGAGCGGGCGCTGGCGTTCATGCGGGCCTGCGGGCTGGACATCTCGGGCATGCCGGCGACCCATGGCGTCGAGCTGTTCGCGAGCCACGAGGCGCTGCTCCTGGAGTACGAGCGGGCGCTGACGCGCTACGACGACTCCGGCGAGCGTGCTTTCGCCCTGAGCGGCCACCTGGTGTGGGTGGGGGAGCGGACCCGCGACCTCGACGGCGCCCACATCGACCTGCTGTCGCGGGTGGCGAACCCGATCGGCGTCAAGCTCGGCCCCACGACCTCTCCCGAGCTCGCCCTTGCGCTGGCCGAGAAGCTCGACCCAGCAAGGGTTCCGGGCCGGTTGACGATGATCACTCGGATGGGTGCAGGCAAGGTGCGCACCGTGCTGCCGCCGATCGTGGCGCACGTCGAGGCCGCCCGGGGCAAGGGCAGCGTCATCTGGTGCTGCGACCCCATGCACGGCAACACGACCGAGACCGCGAACGGCTACAAGACCCGTCACTTCGATGACGTGATGGACGAGGTACGCGGCTTCTTCGAGGTGCATGCCTCCCTCGGCACCCATCCCGGCGGGGTCCATGTGGAGCTCACCGGCGACGACGTCACCGAGTGCACGGGAGGGGCGTACGAGCTCACCGACAGCGACCTCGCCGACCGCTACGAGTCGCCGTGCGACCCGCGGCTGAACAACGGTCAGTCCCTCGAGCTGGCGTTCCTGGTCGCGGAGATGCTGCAGGCGGCGCGGGTCACGACGTCGCGGTGAACGTGGCGTTCTCCTGGTGCACGTCATCGGCGGCAGTGACGGTGTGCGCGCCCGGGATGGCCTGGTTGTCGTGTGCGGTCAACGACGCGGTGAACCGGCCGCGCTCGTCCACCTGGACGGTGGCTGAGGAACCGGGCTGGTTGCCCACGGACTGCCTGTAGACGACCGTGACGGTCTGCCCCGGGGTCCAGCCCGTGCCGGTCACCGTGATGGGGGTGTCGTTCGGGCCGGTGTCCGGGCTGAGCACCAGTGACAGCGGCTCCTGCGTGATCGTGGGGCCGACGGTGGCGGTGGCGGTCGCGGTGACCGTCGGGGCGACCGTCGGCGACGGCGTGAGCGTGAAGACCCGTGGTGTCGGCGACAGCGTCGGGCTGGCCGGCACCGTCGGAGTCCGCGGCGGTCCGGGCGCCAGCGAGAGCGCAGGTGCCGCCGTCACGATCGGCAGCGTGTTGGCACTGAGGGCCTCCGTGCCGTTCCCGTTGCGGCTGACGAGCAGTCCGATGCCGATGCCGAGGCCGGTCGCGACGACCAGCCCGAGCAGGATCAGGGACAGCGAGAACCGGCGCCCGGGCTCGTCATCCCAGTCCCCCTCGGCGTACTCGGGCTCAGGCACCGTCGCGGGAAGTACCTGCCGGGCGCGCGCCTCGACCCGGGCGAGCAAGCTCTCCCGTTCGGCGTCGGGGAGCGCCACCACGGTCAATCCGGTCAGCAGCCGGCGGGCTCGCTCCATCGCGTCCATCGCGTCGCCGCACCGGTTGCAGCTCTGCACGTGCCGGCGGGTCGTGGCGTCCCGGGCCGCGAGCTGGCCGCCCTCGCTGAGCCTCGCGAGCGCTCCGAGATCGACCGCGTGATCGCTCAACGACGTCGCAGTGCCACCGAGCAGCGCCGGCAGGAAAGCCAGCCGGGCGGCTCCCACGACCTCCATGGCGGCGTTGGCATCCTGCCCCAACGCGGTGCCGACGGCCGCCGCGGGGAGGTCGTAGGAGTCCCGCAGCAGCAGCGCGGCACGCTCGCGCTCGGGGCGTAGCTCGAGCGCTTCGGCCAGGCGCACCTGGTTGTCGTCGCCGCTGAGCACGCCGCCGCCGAGGGGAAGGTCGTCGTCCCCACCGGCGAGCGATCGACCGAGCGTTCGGGCCCGGGCGAACCACCAGCCGACGAGGTCACCGACCTCGGCGGGCTGGCGGGCGGCGTCGACGAGGTCCAGCGCGCTCTGCTCCACGACCTCGACCGCCGCGGCTGGCCCGCAGCCAAGGCGGCGGACGGCGTCGTGCACGCGGTCGGCGTGCACGCGCACCACACCGAGGACCTCATCCGCTGTCAGCACATGACTACCTTAGGGACGTGCTCGTCGACCTGCGCAGTGACACCCTGACCCGACCCACCCCAGGCATGCGTGCGGCCATGGCGGCCGCCGAGGTGGGCGACGACGTGTACGGGGAAGATCCCACCGTGAACGCCCTCGAGGAGCGGGTGGCGGGGCTGTTCGGTCACGAGGCCGCCGTCTTCGTCCCGAGCGGCACGATGGGCAACCAGATCTGCCTGCGGCTGGTCGTCCCGCCCGCAGGAGAGCTGCTCTGCGATGCCGACGCGCACGTGGTCACCTACGAGCATGGCGGCGCCGCACAGCACGGTGGCATCCAGTCCCGAACGGTGGCTGGTGGACTGCTGACCCCAGCCGGGGTGGCCCGGGAGCTGAGGCCTGCGGGCTGGGGAACGGTCCCGACCGCGGCGGTCTCGGTCGAGCAGACCCACAACCGAGCCGGCGGGGCGATCCACCCGCTGGCGACCCTGCAGGAGCTCCGCGCCCTCACCAGCGCGGCTCACGTGCGGCTGCACTGCGACGGAGCGCGCATCTGGAACGCGCACGTCGCCACCGGGGTCCCGCTGGACACCTACGGGGCGCTGTTCGACTCCCTGTCGGTGTGCCTGTCGAAGGGGCTCGGTGCTCCGGTGGGCTCGGTGGTCGTGACGTCCTCGGCGTTGGCCGCCGAGGCCCGGGTTCTCCGGAAGCGCCTCGGTGGGGGCATGCGGCAGGCCGGGATCCTCGCGGCAGCAGGGCTCTACGCCCTGGAACACCAGCTTGAGCGACTCGCCGACGACCACGCCCGCGCGGCCCGGCTCGGCGCCGCGCTCGGCGTCGAGCCGGAGACGAACCTGGTCGGCGTCACCGTGCCGGATGCTCGGGCCCTCGCCGCGGCCGCCCGCGAGCAGGGGGTGCTCGTCGGGGTGGTGTCGCCAACCAGGGCACGGGCCGTCGTCCACCTCGACGTGGACGACGCCGGCATCGAGCACGCCGCGAAGGTGCTCACCTCGCTGCTGTGACCGACCGCTCAGACCACCAGCCGCCGGCCGACCAGCGGCGGCAGGTCCCGGCAGGCCTTGGCCAGCTCGTCGAGGTCGTCCCCGTACAGCGCCTGCGGGCCGTCGCACAGGGCGACGGTCGGGTCAGGGTGAACATCGACGATGACAGCGTCGGCGCCGACCGCAATAGCGGCGCGGCTGAGCGGCACGACGAGCTCGCGCTTCCCACCGCTGTGCGACGGGTCGACGATCACCGGCAGGTGGCTGAGGCCATGGATCATCGGGATCGCGGAGATGTCGAGGGTGTTGCGGGTGGCCGTCTCGTAGGTCCGGATGCCCCGCTCGCACAGCACGATGTCGAGGTTGCCGCGCTGCGCGATGTACTCCGCCGCCATCAGCCACTCCTCGTAGGTCGCGGTCATCCCGCGCTTGAGCATCACCGGCTTCCCGGTTGACCCGACGGCCTGCAGCAGCGCGAAGTTCTGCATGTTGCGAGTGCCGACCTGAAGCATGTCGGCCCACTCCGCCACCAGCGCCACGTCGGCCGCATCAACCACCTCGGTGACGATCGGCAGCCCGGTCTCCTCCCGCACCTCGGCGAGGATGCGCAGCCCCTTCTCGCCCAACCCCTGGAACGCGTACGGGGAGGTGCGCGGCTTGAAAGCCCCACCCCGGAGCAGGGTGGCACCGGCGCCCTTGGCCATCAGGGCGGCGGCCAGGGTCTGCTCGGGGGTCTCGACGGCGCAGGGGCCGGCGATCAGCGTGAAGGTGTCCGGGCCGATCGGGACGCCCGCGACCTGCACGGTCGTGGCCTCGGGGTGGTGCTCGCGGCTGACGAGCTTGTAGGGCTTGGAGACGCGGACGACCTCGCCCACGCCGGGCATGGTCCGCAGGTTCAGGGTCTGGAAAGCCGCCAGGTCGCCGACCAGGCCGATGATGGTGCGCTGCACCCCGCGGCTCACGAACGCGGAACCGCCGGCGGCCTCGACGCGGGTCACGACCGCGTCGATCTCCTCAGGGGCTGCGCCGGGGCGCATCACGACGACCATCTGCTTGTCCTCCAACGAAAAGAGCCCCAGGCGGGGGCCCGGGGCTGGTGCTGGTCAGGTGCGCTAGCAGGCACCTGACCGGAAGTCCCGGTCAGGAAAGCCGTACCACCGCAGTGTGTGCACGCGATGAACGTACCCCACCATGAGGGACATGCACGAGACGGAGCAGGACCTGACCGTGTTGCAGGAGCTGCTCGACGCCTCGATGGCGCGGGCGTCGCAGCACCTTGTCGGGATCTTCGCGCCTGAGAAGCGGCTGACGGCCGCCGGGGACGTCCGGCACCGCCGTGAAGGCCCGGCACCTGAGAGCCCGTCCCGCGTGCAGCGCCGCCTACCTCGAGGACCACCTGGTCCGGCACTACGGAGAGTCGCCTCGCACCTGGGGTCCTGAGATCGTCTACGGCTGGATCCAGCCGTCCTGGATGGTGGGGTACGTCGCTCAGACCTCCAGCTTGGGAAGCGACGGCTCTGCCTGAGGCCCGAGCTCGGTCAGCAGCATGGCGGCCAGCACGAGGGCAGCGCCGAGGAGCTTCTTGGGTCCGAGCACCTCACCGGCCAGGGCGACCGCGAACAACCCGCTGAACACCGGCTCCAGCGTCATGATGACCGCGGCGCGGGTGGGTGCCAGGTGGGCCTGCGCCCAGGTCTGCACGACGAACGCCAACGCGGTCGCCGCCAGGGACGTCAGTGCCAGCGCTCCCCAGACGGACACGTCGGGCGGGATCTGGAGGCCCCCGGGTACGGCGACGACGGCGCACAGCAACGTCGTCGTGAGCAGCTGGACGACCGCGAGGCCGTACGCGTCGAAGTCCGAGGCCCAGCGCCCGAGCCCCACGATGTGGAACGTGAACGCAACCGCGCAGCCGAGGGTCAGCAGCTCGCCGGACCCGATCGAGAAGCCGTGCAGCGAGAGCAGCCCCAGGCCCACGGTGGCGACCGCCACCGCGAGCCAGGCCGTGCGGCCGGGGGGCTTGCCGAGCAGCAGCACTGCTCCGATGGGGGTGAGCGCGACGTACAGCCCGGTGATGAAACCGCTGACTGCGGCGGAGGTGTGCTGCAGGCCGAGGGTCTGCAGCAGGTACCCGGTGCCCAGAGCGAGCCCGATCAGCCCACCCGCCCGCCTGCCGGGGGCGCCGAGACGGGCGACCGATCGGGGGCGCAGCAGCAGCATGGCCAGGGAGGCAAGGCCGAAGCGCCAGGTCAGGAAGTCGGTGACGGGCATCTTCTCGACGGCGTCCTTGACCACCACGAACGTGCTGCCCCAGATGGCCGCGACGGCGATCAGCGCAGCCGTGGGCGCGAGGTCAGGACGCGGGGGCATCCCCGAAGGCTAGGTCCCGATCCCGAGCAGCCGGCCGTCCGTCACGCCGACGACGAGCAGCCCGTCCGCCGTCATCGCCGGGTAGCTGTCGATGGTGGCGGCCGTGGCGAGGTCGAAGAGCATGGTCCCGTCGGCGGCCCGGCCGTAGATGTGCCCGAGCCGGGTGCCCCAGTAGACGTGGTGGTCTGCGTCGATGAGTGGGGAGGTCCAGACGCCCACGGTGTTGCCGCCCCTGGGTTGGACGGACTCGCCGCGGAACCGGCCTCGGAGCTTGCCGGTCCGCACGTCGACTCCCGAGACGTGCCCCTGGTGGTCGCCGAACCACGCCGTGCCGTCCTCGGTGACGACGGGGGAGGAGTACGTCTGGCCGCCGTGCCGGTAGGTCCAGGCCTTCGACCCGTCGGGGTGGAAGCCGTACTCGTCGGGGTTGTTGTCCCCGACCACGACCGTGCCGTCCGGTCCGACTGCCGGCGAGACCTCGATCTGGGCGGGCAGCTTCTTCGTCCAGGCGATGTGGCCGTCATCGAGGGCGACGAGCTTGTCGTCGGTGGTCTGGTAGCTGCGCTTCGGGTCGGTGGGGGACAGTGCGACGCTGCCGTAGCTGCTGCCTCCGAGCTCGACCGACCAGAGCCGGCGATGGCCGCCGGCTGTGACGTCGAAGGCGGTCACGGTCCCGTTGCTGCTCCCCACGACGGCGCGGGTGCTGTCCGCGGACACCGCCGGGGAGCTCGGCTGGCCGCGGAAGGTCTCGCGCCAGCGCTCGTGCCCGGTGGGGTCGAGGCCGTAGAGGGTGTTGTGCGGGCCGGGCCACAGGATCGTGCCGTCCTTGAGAACGGCGGGCGAGGTGGACAGGTCCAGGCCATAGCCGCCCATGCCGTCGAAGGCCCAACGGTCCAGGCCGGTCGCCGGGTCCAAGCCGTGGAGCACGCCTGCGTTGCTGGCCGCGACGATGGTGCCGTCCGGGGCCACGACCGGTCCGGGTGTCACGTTGCCTTCGAGCGTGCGCGTCCAGCGCAGGTGATCCGTCGTGGGGCCGTGCGCGCTGGAGGCACCGGAGCGACGGCCGTCATGGCCGGCTTGCGGCCACGCCGACCACGACGCAACAGCACTCGGGCCGGTGGCTGGTTGCAGTGCGACGTTGTCCGGTCCCGTGCCTCCGCGACTGCCTCCGGAGCCACAGGCCGCCACCAGCAGGACCACCAGCAGGGTCTTCTTCACACCGGCGACGTTAGGTGCCAGCCGGTCCGGACCTGCTGACGATTCCCTTACATGCCAAGGACATCCATCTCAACGACCCTAGAGTGACCTGGTGCTGCGTCGGGTGTCCTCTGCGGTCGCAGTCCCCGTCCTCGTCGTGCTCTGCGCCCTGTGGGGGAGCTACCTCACCGACCACGGCAGTCGGTTGCTGCTCGGCGCGCCGCCCTTCTTCGGCCACCTTGCCGTTCGGTTCGGCCTCGGTACGCTGCTGGCTGTCCTCGTCGGTGTCGCGGTCGTGCTCCGTGGGCCGGAGCTGGCGCGGCGGATCCCGTGGCGGTGGCTGCCGTGGGTGACGGTCGCCGTTGCCGCTGCCTGGGCGTTGTCCCTTGCGCTGGTCGATGGACCCGAGGGCATTCGCCACCCGCTGACGACCTCGGATGAGTACCTGCACGACCTGCCTCGGGTGCATGACCTCACGGGGTTCCTGTCCCAGTTCGTCGCCCACATCAACACCCACGGCGGCCCCGGCGCGTGGACCACCCATGTGGCTGGACATCCGCCGGGGATGATGCTGCTCCTCGCCGCGCTCCGTGAGATCGGCCTGCCCGGGCCCTGGCCCGCGGCGGTCTTCTGCGTCCTGGTGGGGTCGTCCTCGGCGGCCGCTGTGCTCGTGACGGTGCGCAACGTGGTGGATGAGGCTTCGGCACGAGCGGCTGCGCCGTACCTGGTGCTGCTGCCCGCGGCGGTGTGGGTGGCCGTCAGTGCTGACGCGGTGTTCCTTGGCGTCAGTGCCTGGGGGATAGCGCTTCTGAGCGGGTCCGGGCTGTGGCGCGCCGCCTTCGGAGGGCTGCTTCTGGGGTGCGCGCTCATGCTCACCTATGGCGTGGTCACCCTGGGCCTGGTGCCGCTGACAGTCCTGCTCGTACGTCGCAAGCTGCTGCCCTTGGTTGTCGCCGGTGCCGCCACCGCATTGGTGCTTGGGTTGTTCGCGGTGCTCGGCTTCAACTGGTTCGACGGGCTGTCCGAGACGCTGATCCGCTACCGCGCAGGGGCAGGTGGGTACCGGCCCTTCGGGTACTTCGTGGTGACCGACCTCGTGGTGTTCGCTGCAGCGGTGGGGCCGGCCGTTGCCGCAGGGCTCTGGACCCTCGACCGGCGGGACCGGCTGTCGTGGCTCGTCGGCGCGGCGCTGGTGGGGATCTTGCTGGCCGACGCGTCCGGCAAGGCGAAGGCCGAGGTGGAGCGGATCTGGCTGATGTTCACGCCGTGGGTCGCGTTGGCAGCGGTGCGGCTCGACCGGCCGCGGCTGTGGCTCGGCGTCCAGGCCGTCACGGGACTGACCATCCAGACCGTGCTCGTCAGCAAGTGGTGAGCACGGCTGCTCAGACTCAGCCAGCCTGAAGATCCACAGAACGGGAGCAAGCCGAAAGGGGCGTACCGGGATTGCTCCGCTTCCGTCGATCACGCCTCCGGGAGGGAGGTGGGTCGTGAAGTGGTGAGAACCTCGTAAGGAGCTGATGGCGTTCAGCAGGCCCTGGCGCTCCTACCCTCTCGAGGGTGATCACTGCAGACATCGTGCTCCCGTGTCTGGACGAGGAAGCGGGCCTGGCCTGGCTGCTGCCGCGGATGCCAGCCCACGTCCGTGCTGTCGTCGTTGACAACGGCAGCACCGACAGCTCCGTCGCCGTGGCGACCGAGCTCGGCGCCACCGTGGTGCGGGCCAGCCAGCGCGGCTTCGGGGCCGCCTGCTGGGCCGGGCTGCAGGCCTGCACCGCCGAGGTGGTCGCGTTCATGGACGCGGACGCCAGCCTCGACCCGCAGCAGCTGTACCGGGTGCTCGACCCTGTCCTGCACGACCAGGCCGACCTCGTCGTCGCCGCCCGGCTCGCCCGCCCCGGCGCGTGGCCGCTGCATGCGCGGATCGCGAACCGGGTGCTGGCCAGGGACGTCCGGAGGCGTACCGGGGTGCAGCTCTCCGACCTGGGGCCGATGCGGGCCGCGCGGCGTGAGGCCCTCCTGGGGCTGGACCTGCAGGACCGGCGGTCCGGCTGGCCGCTCGAGATGGTGCTCGCGGCGGCGGCCGACGGGTGGCGGATCCGGGAGGTCGGCGTCGACTACCTGCCGCGCGCGGGTCGCTCGAAGGTGACCGGCACCGTGCGGGGCACCGTGAACGCGGTCCGGGACATGCGAGTGCACCTGGCGGAGTACGCCCGATGAGGATCATCGTGCTGGCCAAGGCTCCGGTGGCGGGGCTGTCCAAGACCAGGCTGCAGACCAGGTGGTCCCCCGATCAGGCCGCGGCGCTGGCCGAGGCGGCGCTGCTCGACACGCTCGCCACCGTGGCTGCCGTCCCGCGGGTGCGGCGGGAGCTGGTCCTGGACGGCGACCCGGGGGGATGGGTGCCCGAGGGGTTCACCGTCCGACCCCAGGCCAGCGGTGACCTGGCCACGCGGATTCACGCGGCGCTGGTAGAGGCCGACGCGCCGACCCTGCTCATCGGGATGGACACCCCGCAGGCCACCGTCGCGGACCTCACCCGAGGCCTGGCGCACCTGAGGACGCACGCCGCGACGATCGGGTTGGCCGCCGACGGCGGCTGGTGGGCCCTCGGGCTCGCGAACCCCTGCCAGCACGGTGATCTGGTCCTCGGCATCCCGACCTCGACCGAGCGCACCGGAGCGCTGCAAGTGGCGGCGCTCGAGCACCTCTCCGTGGCCCGGCTCCCCACCGTGCGGGACGTGGACACCCCCGCGGACGCCGACGCGGTCGCGGCGCTGATCCCCGCGAGCCGCTTCGGCTCGCTCGTGGCTGCCCTGACGCGGGCCGCGGCGTGAGCATCACCCTGTACGGCGAGGCGCTGCTGAGCCCGACCATCGCGATGCAGCTGCGCAGCGAGGACGGGGCCGTGGTGTCACTGCCCGCCGCGCGCTGGTGCGACCCGCTCGACGTCGTGGATCACGGCGTGGTGGCGCGCCTGGACGGGCCGACGATCGACATCGGGTGCGGACCGGGCCGCTTCGTCGCGGGGGTGGCCGAGCGGGGCCTGCCGGTGCTCGGGATCGATGTCGCGCCGACCGCCGTGGCCCTGACCCGGCGCCGCGGTGGGCTGGCGCTGAACTGCGACGTCTTCGGGTCCGTGCCCGGCACCGGGCGCTGGAGGTGGGCGCTGCTCATGGACGGCAACATCGGCATCGGGGGTGCACCGGAGCGACTGCTCCGGCGCACGGCCGAGCTGCTCGCGCCCGAGGGTCGGGTCATGGTCGAGGTCGAGCCGCCCGGGGGACGGAACGGCACGCAGCGGGTGCGGCTGGAGACCGGCGCCCGGGTCGGTGGCTGGTTCCCGTGGGCCTGGGTCCCGCTGGATGAGCTTGCTCGGCTGGCTCTTGACACGTCTCTGCGGGTCGACCACACCTGGAGCGAGGGCGGCCGATGGTTCGGCGAGCTGGCGCGGCTGTAGTCCTGCTGGCGGTCGCGTGCTCCCCGGCAGGCCCGCAGCACCTGCGGACCTCGCCGGAGCCGGCCAGGGCACCGGTCTCGACGGCCCCGGAGGGCGCGGTGCTGACACTGACGGCGGACGACCCTGAGGGGGTCGTCGTGGCCAACGGTCAGGCAGTGCTCGCGGCACGGCGACCCGGGGCGCTCGTCGTGGTCGGCCTCTCCCCGCTGCAGACTGTGCGGATCCTCCCCGTCCCGGGAGCAGCGCGACATCTGCAGCTCGCCGGGTCGAACGTGCTGCTGCCCGGTGAGGACACCGACTCCCTGAGCGTCGTCGACCCAGCCACAGGGCAGCTGCTGGGTACCGCCCGGGTGGGGGACCATCCGCACGACGCTGTCGACGTCGCCGGGACCATCGTCGTCACGGAGGAGGACGCGCACTCGCTCGCGTTCGTCCGGGACGGGAAGGTCCTCGGGCGGCTCTCCGGACTGGACACGCCCGGCGGCATCGCGGGGGACAGTGATCGCGCGGCGGCCGTCGAGGTGCGGGGTCGGGTGCTCACAGTCGTCGACGTGGCGCGACGCACGGTCGTCGCCAAGGTCCCGGTGGGGGCCGGCCCCACCCACGTGATCGCCCTCGGGGGCGGCCGGGTCGCCGTGGCGGACACCAGCGGGGACGAGGTGCTGGTCGTACAGATCAGCGGGCGGCCGCGGGTCCTGTCCCGGCTGCACCTGGCCGGGAAGCCCTACGGCCTGGCCTTCGATGCCGACCGTGACGTCCTCTGGGTCGCGACGACCGCCGACAACGTGCTGCACCGGCTCCTGGTGACGCGGGGTGGCCTCACATCGGGGGACACCTGGCGGACCGTACAACAACCGAACAGCCTGGCCGTGGTGCCGGCAACGGGAGCGGTGGTCGTGGTCGGTGCGACCCGTCCCGGCCGTGTCCAGGTCATCACTCCGTAAGCCGCCAGGTCCGCCATCGCGGCCCATGGCCCCCTAGGGTCGAACGCATGTCGCTGCTCTCCCGCACCGTGCACGCCCCGCTGCCGACGCCGCCGGAAGCCTTGCGCCTCGGGCCTTTCCGGGAAGATGCCTTCACCAGCGACCTCCACGACGTCCGGGTCGTCGCGCGCCTCGGCCGGCTGCTCGGCATCGCCTTCACGGTGTGCTTCCTGACCGGGCTGTTCAGCCACCTGCACCAGCACGAGCCGTCCTGGCTGAGTCTGCCGACGCGTCCGGTCCAGCTCTACCGCTGGACGCAGGGACTGCACGTCGCCACCGGCATCGCCTGCCTGCCGCTGCTTCTCGCCAAGCTCTGGTCGGTCTACCCGCAGCTGTTCGCCTGGCCGCCGGCGCGCAACCTCGCCCACGGGGTGGAGCGGGCCAGCCTGTTCCTGCTCGTCGGTGGCTCGCTGTTCCAGATCAGCAGCGGGCTGCTGAACACGGCGCAGTACTACGGCCCGATGGGCTTCAACTTCACCGTCGTCCACTACTGGGTCGCCTGGATCACGATGGGTGCGCTCGCGCTCCACATCGGGGCGAAGATCACGATCGCGCGCGCCGCCTGGTCGCTGCCCTTGGACGAAGACCGATGACGCTGTCCCGCCGCGGCTTCCTCCGGGCCACCTACGTCAGCACCGCCGCCGTCACCGTGGCCACGGTGGGGCAGACGTTCTCGCCCTTCAAGGACGTGTCGCTGCTGGCGCCACGCGTTCCGGACATCGGACCGCAAGGCCTGCCGGTGAACCGAACCGCTCGCGATGCGAAGGTGCTGGACCCGCAGGACTACCGGCTCAGCGTGGGCGCGATGTCCTGGACCCTCCAGGAGCTGCAAGCCATGCCGCAGCACCAGGCCCGGCTCCCGATCGCCTGCGTGGAGGGCTGGAGCGTCATGGCCACCTGGTCCGGCGTCCGGGTCCGGGACCTGCTCGACCTGGCCGGCATCCCCCACGACACCCGGGTGCTGGTGGAGTCCCTGGAGGCCAAGGGCTCCTACCGGAGCTCCATCCTCGACACGGCCCACTCCCGGGACTCCCTGACGCTGCTGGCGATGCGGGTCCACGGCGACGAACTGGCCCCCGACCACGGCTACCCGTTGCGCCTGATCGCCGCGGATCGCCCGGGAGTCCTGCAGACCAAGTGGGTCAGCTCGATGAGGGCATTATGAGCAGATTCCGCTGGCTCTGGTACGCCCCCGGCATCGCCATGATCGCCTGGGGGGTCAGGGGTCTGATGACGAACACCTCGACGACGGCGCTGCTGCACACGTTGCGACTGGTGGTCCTCAACGTCGGGGGGCACGACGTGCTGTTCGCCCCGCTCGCCTTCGCGCTGGCTCTGCTCACCGGCCGGCTGCCTGCTGTGATCCGCACCCCGGTACGGGTGGGGCTGGCGATCGGAGTCGTGCTCACCATGCTGGCGCTGCCCGTCATACTGAGCGACCACCGGCTGCGATCGCCGTCCGTCCTGCCACTGCCCTACGAGCGCAACCTCGGCATCCTGCTCGGCCTGGTCGCCACGGCCGTGGTCGTCAGCGTGGTGGTGCGGGCGCTCCGCGCAAGGGCGCTGTCGCGAACTCCTGCACCCCCGCCGCGAGGGTGACGGCCGGCCGGTAGCCCAGCACCTCCACGGCTTTGGCCGAGGAGGCCGTCACGTGCCGGACGTCGCCGAGTCGGTACCGGCCCGTGAGCACCGGGGCAGGCCCGCCGCGGGCCAGTGACAGCTGCCCAGCCATGTCGCCCAGGGTGTGCACGGTCCCGCTGCCGATGTTGAACGCCTCGAAGCCGGCCTCGGTGCGCCGCACGGCCAGCACGTTGGCGGCCGCGACGTCGTCGACGTGCACGAAGTCCCGGCGCTGCAAGCCGTCCTCGAACACCTGCGGCGCCTCGCCGCGCTCGAGGGAGGACCGGAAGATGCTCGCGACCCCGGCGTACGGGGTGTCCCGCGGCATCCCTGGTCCGTAGACGTTGTGATATCTCAGGGCAGTCACCGACCCGCCGGTGGCCCGGGCCCACGCAGAGGCGAGGTGCTCCTGCGCGAGCTTGGTCGCCGCGTAGGTGCTGCGAGGGTCCAGCGGCGCGTCCTCGGTCACGAGCCCGGGCACCAGGTCCAGGCCACACAGCGGGCACGGCACCTCGAAACGCCCGAGCTCCAACGCCTCGACCGCCCGCGGACCTGGCCGTACCGTCCCGTGCTCCGGGCACTCGTAGCGACCTTCGCCGTACACGACCATGGACGACGCGAGCACCAGCCGGGTCACGCCGGCGCGGGTCATCGCCGCCAGCAGGACAGCTGTTCCGTAGTCATTGCAGGAGACGTAGTCGGGGGTGTCGGCGACGTCGAGGCCCAGACCCACCATGGCCGCCTGGTGGCACACCACGTCGACGCCGAGGGCGCCGTCGAGCCCGGCGCCGTCCCGCTCGTCAATCCGCAGCACTCCGGGTGGTTCGGGAACGTTCGGACCGTGGGCGGCGGGCAGCATCACGTCCAGCTGGACCACCTCGTGGCCGGCCTCCCTGAGCTGGGGGACGAGGCGTGACCCGATGAAGCCGGCGGCCCCGGTGACCAGGACCCGCATCAGAGCTGAACGTCCAGCAGATCGGGCAAAGCCCTGCTGAGCAAGGAGACTGCGTACGCGTCGTGGTTCAACGGGCGGGTCGCGCCGTCCCCGGGCCAGCTGAAGACCAGGGTGTCGCCGCTGACGGCGGTGAGGGTCAGGCGACGCAGTCCGACCCCCGGCCAACGGCCCTTGGTCAGCACCGCGCGCTCGAGGTTCCGCGTCCACACCAGCGCGTTGCGCCTGCTCTGCTGAGCGATCTCCTCGGGGCTCTCCGTCGCGAACGCCTCGCCCCCGACGACGGCCCGCTTCAACGCCTGCGCACCGGTCGGGCCGTCCAGCGTGCCCATCAGGGCGGCCCCCAGTCCGGTCGACGCGCGCACCAGGGCGTCGTCAAAGACGAACAGCTCGTTGCCGCCCTTGCCGGTCACCTGGAGCATGCCGAGCAGCGTGCTCATGCGTCGCGAAGGGAGCAGAGCAGCTCGATGTCCCGACGCTGGCCGAGGGCGTCGCCTGGGGTCTCGACGACGACGGGGACATCGCGGGTGGCGGGATGCCGGAACAGCTCGACGAACGGGTCCTTGCCGATCCGGCCCTGCCCGATCGACTCGTGCCGGTCGCGCAAGGACCCGAGCGGATCCTTGCTGTCGTTGGCGTGCAACAGCCCGAGTCGACCCCGACCCACGGCGCGCACGAGCGCGTCGAGGGTCTTCTTCATGCCGCCGGGGGCAGCCAGGTCGTGGCCGGCCGCGAACGCGTGGCAGGTGTCGAGGCAGACCCCGAGCATCGGATGGCTGTCGAGCTGGTCGAAGTACGGAGCGAGGTCCTGCACCGTGGCGGCGAGGGCCTGGCCGCCACCGGCGGTCGGCTCGATGAGCAGCTTCGGGCCGTCGTCGGGAAGGGTGTCCAGGACGGGCAGCAGGTGCTCACGCAGCTGCAGCATGGCGTCGTCGCGATGGGCGCCGGCGACGGCGCTGCCGGCGTGCACGACCACACCCCGCGCGCCGATCTGGGCGCCGCGGAGCATCGCGTGCGCGACGGCGTCGACGGACTTCTTCAGGGTCGCCTCGGTGGGGGACCCGAAGTTCACGAGGTAGGGGGCGTGTACGTACGCCGGCAGGGCTCGCTCGGCACACAGCCCGCGGAACTCCTCGTCCTTCGCCGGGTCGCCTGCCGAGAGCGCCCAACCGCGCGGGTTCGACACGAAGACCTGGACAGCGGCGGCGCCGACCTCCTGCGCGTACGCCAGGCCCTTGACCAGCCCTCCCGCGACGGGGACGTGGGCGCCCACGGCTGAGGGCTTGCGGGGAGGCACGACACCCAGGGTGACAGACCGGGTGCGAACAGGTGCAGACAGGTCAGAACAGCCGTCTTGTCAGACGACGAGGTAGGTCACGGTTGAGCCCCGTTTGACCTTTTTGCCGTGGCCGGGGTCGGTGGCGTAGACGACGCTCCCGGTCCCGAACGGCTGGTCGATGCGTCGGGCGACGAACCCCGCGCGCTCGAGCTTCTGCTTGGCCACGGCAGGGGAGTCGCCGCGGACATCGGGCACCTCGACCACGTCCGGGCCCTTGCTGACGGTCAGCGAGATCTGAGACCCGCGATCGGCCGTACCGCCCTGGGGTGCCTGGGTGAGCACCTGGTCCTTCGGGGCGTCGTTGAACACGAACGTCGGGTTCACCGTGAAGCCCAGGCCCTCGAGGGTGCGTTGGGCCTGCTGGAGGCTCTTGCCCGTGACGTCGGGAACCTCGACCGGCTGGGGGCCCTTGGACACGAACAGCGCCACGGCTGCCCCGGGCTTGAGCTTGGTGCCGGCCTTGGGCTCGGTGCGGAGGACCTGGCCCTTGGGGAGGGTGTTGCTGTATTCCTGCGTCGGGTGCGGGGCGGCGACCAGGCCGACCTTCTTCAGGGCGTTCGTGACGGTGGCGACATCCTTGCCTGCCGAGGCGGGGACGACGCGTCGATCGGGGCCCTTGGAGGCGCCGAGGGTGATGCTGCCGCCCTTGCGCACCCGGCCACCCGGCGCCGGGTTCTGGGTCAGCACCAGGCCGGCACGGACGTCCTCGCTGAAGCCTGCCGCCCCCTGCTTGACGGTGAATCCGGCCTTCTTCAGCTTGGCCGTGGCGTCGTGGACCGACAGCCCCAGGCCGGACGGCGCCTTCGTGTACCGGTAGCTGCCGAGGTAGTAGCCGCCGCCGAGCGCGAACAGGGCCAGCACCAGCACCACGGCGACGCCGATCAGACCGGGCTTGCGGCGGCGGCGGACCGCGGGCGCCTTGGAGACGGGGGGAGCGACCGGGATGGCGAGGGTCTGGTGAGGGGTGGGCGCGACCCCGGGCAGCGCTGCGGTGGCGTGGCCGCCGGTCGCCGCAAGCAGCTCCGCCAGGAACTCCGCGCCGTTCGCCGGGCGGGCCTCGGGGTCGCGGCGGGTGGCCCGGACGACCAGGGCATCCAGCGCGGGCGGGATGCCGTCCACCACGGTGGACGGCGGCGGGACGTCCTCGTGCACGTGCTGGAACGCCACCGACAGCGGAGAGTCCCCACCGTACGGAGGGGTGCCCGTGAGCAGCTCCCACAGCAGCACGCCGGCGGCGTACACATCGGTGCGCGCGTCCGCCGCACCCCGCTCGACCTGCTCGGGGGCGAGGTAGGCGACGGTGCCGATGAGCAGCCCGGTGGTCTGCGTCATGGTGCTCGTCTCGACCGCACGGGCCAGCCCGAAGTCGGCGACCTTGACCCGACCGTCGTCGGCGAGCAGGACGTTCTCGGGCTTGACGTCGCGGTGCACCAGTCCGGCTGCGTGCGCGGCTCCGAGGGCCCGGAGCACCGGCTCCATCAGCTGGACCGCGCGGTCAGGGGACAGCGGGCCGCGTTCGAGCAGGAGCTGGCGCAGGTTGATGCCGCGGACGTACTCCATGACGAGGTAGGCCAGGCCGGTCTCGCGGTCCTTGCCGGCGTCGTGGATGGCGACGACCTCAGGCGTCGACAGCTTGGCGGAGGCCTGTGCCTCGCGGGTGAAGCGGCGGACGAAGTCGGCGTCCTCGGCCAGGCCCCGGTGCATGACCTTGACGGCGATGCTTCGGTCGAGCCGGGTGTCGGTGGCCAGGTAGACCGTCGCCATCCCGCCCCGCGCGATGACGCTGTCGAGGCGGTAGCGGCCGTCCAGCAGCCGACCGACGAGCCGTGCGGCGTCGCCGGAGAGCTGGCCCGATGAGGTCTCCATAGCGACCTGAGTCTAGTTTGCCGGAGGCGGGTTCACCCCTTCCGGCGCGCTCAGGCGAAGCGGCGGCGCAGCAGCGTCACGTTCTTGATGTACGCCTTCGTCTGCGGCAGCAGGCCCTTGCGGTGCACTGAGCCCAGCCCCTGGTAGTAGCCGGCCATGGCGCCCTCGGGCGAGCCGGTGGCATTCATCAGGTCCCTGAGGAGCGTGACGCCGGCCTCGATGTTGTCGCTCGCGTTCAGCAGGTCGTAGCTGCGCCCGTGCATCCGACCCAGCGAGCGACCGGTGCTGGGGAGCACCTGCATCACGCCGATGGCGTCGACCGGGGAGACGACGCGCTGCTGGAACCCGCTCTCCTGGTAGGACAAGGCGAGCGCGAAGTCGACCGGCACGCCGTGTCTGCGGGCTGAGGTCGCGATCATCGCGCGCACTGCAGCCTTGCTGGGGGCCTTTCGGTGGCCGAGGGTGGCCCGGTGCTGGGCCGCCGAGTGCTGGACCGAGCCGGCGATCGGCTGACCGGCGTTGGTGCGCCGCGCGGTCGTGCTGCCCACGATGAGGTGCTGGCGGATGAACACGGTGGTGGTGCGTAGCCGGTTCAGCCGCACCAGGGCCGCGTTCGTGGTGTGGAACCGGCGGGCGATCTGGGTGAGGTTGTCGCCTGCCCGGACCTCGTACACGCGCTTGACGCTGGCCCGCGCGGGGGCCGTGGCCGGCGGAGCGGCGTTGCCCGGCAGGGTGAGCAGCTCGCCGGCGTAGATCGTGGTGCCGCGGAGGTGGTTGGCCTTCTGCAACGCCGCCACGGTGGTGTGGTGCGTGCGCGCGAGACCGCTCAGCGTGTCGCCAGGGCGGATGTGGATGACGTTCGGCGCTCCTGCTGTGACCACGGCGGTCAAGAGCACGAGCAGGCCGATGGTGCGGGCACTGCGAGACATGGCTGGTCCTTGATCGGTGGATCCCCGTTGTCGACATTACGACTATTGGGGCTGGTGTGGCAACTGGGGCTGATGGGACAGGTGTGACGCGAGGTGTTCGCCACGCCTTCCCGGCTGTGCGAGGCCCGGCGCGGCTCGGCACACCTGGGCACGCGGGATCGTGCGCGGGGCTAGGGTGGTGGCTGTCAGACCGGGGAGCTCGCGGAAGCGGGCTGAGAGGCCGGCTCAGGTGCCCGCGAGGGCAGCGCCGTCGGCGACCCGTACCACCCGATCCGGGTCATGCCGGCGTGGGGAGTCACTCATGGATCCACTGCTCATCGCCGGTCGGACCTTCACGAGCAGGTTGCTCGTCGGCAGCGGCAAGTTCCGCTCGCACGCGGTGATGCGCGCCGCGCTGATCTCCTCCGGCGCGGAGATCGTGACCGTCGCGCTCCGGCGGGTCGATCTCACGCGGGCAGGGGAGGGGGACGTGCTGGACTTCGTACCGGCGGCGATGACGTTGCTCCCCAACACGAGCGGGGCGGTCGACGCCGACGAGGCGGTCCGGCTCGCACGCCTCGGCCGGGCCGCGACCGGAGCGGATCTCGTGAAGCTCGAGGTCACGCCCGACCCGCGGACGCTCGCGCCGGACCCGATCGAGACGCTCCGCGCCGCCGAACGGCTGGTGACCGAGGGCTTCGTGGTGCTGCCGTACTGCTCGGCGGACCCGGTGCTGTGCCGGCACCTGGAGGAGGCCGGTTGCGCGACCGTCATGCCGCTCGGCGCCTGGATCGGCTCCAACCGCGGGCTGCGCACCCGGGACGCGATCGAGGTGATCGTCGCCCAGGCCGGCGTCCCGGTCGTGGTGGATGCCGGCCTCGGGGTGCCCTCCGACGCCGCCGAGGCGATGGAGGTCGGCGCCGACGCCGTCCTGGTCAACACCGCCATCGCCGTCGCCCAGGACCCGGTGCTGATGGCCCGGGCCTTCGCCCTCGCGACCGAAGCCGGCCGGCTGGGCTACCTCGCCGGCCGGGGTGCCGTACTCGACAGCGCCGAGGCGTCGTCGCCGCTGACCGGGTTCCTGGCATGAGCCAGCCCGCTGGGCGGTTCGCGCAGCACCTGGCGTCCGGCACGTCGCTGGTCCCCGAGCTGCCGGCGCTGCTCGCTCCCGGTGTCGACCTGGAAGCGCTCGCGCAGCAGGCCCGGGAGGTGACGCTGCAGCGCTTCGGCCGGGCGGTCCGGCTCTTCGCGCCGCTCTACGTGAGCAACGCCTGCCTGTCGGCCTGCACGTACTGCGGGTTCTCCAAGGGGCTCGACGTGGCGCGCAAGACGCTGACTGTCGCCGAGGTGGTCGCGGAGGCGACATCCCTTGTACAGCAGGGCTTTCGCCACCTGCTGCTGGTCAGCGGGGAGCATCGGATCGAGGTCTCCGCGGACTACCTCGTCGCGTGCGTCCTGGCGCTGCGACCGTTCGTGCCGTCGATCAGCATCGAGACGCAGACCTGGTCCGACGACACCTACGCCCGGCTGGTGGACGCCGGGCTCGAGGGCGCGGTGCACTACCAGGAGACGTACGACCGGGTGCGTTATGCCGAGGTGCACGTCTCCGGCTGGAAGCGCGACTACGACCGGCGGCTGGCCTCGACCGAACGGGCCGCGGAGTCCGGCGTACGGCGGCTCGGCATCGGGGCCCTGCTGGGGCTGTCCGAGGACTGGCGCGCGGACGTGGTGGCCGTCGCCGAGCACGCGGTCTGGCTGCAGAAGACGTACTGGCGCACCGAGGTGACGGTGTCCCTGCCGCGGATCAAGCCGTCCGCGTCGGGCTTTCAGCCCTTGGTCCCTGTCACGGACGCCGAGTACGTCCAGACGATGGCCGCGCTCCGGCTGGTCGCTCCCGAGGTCGGCATCGTGCTGTCGACCCGCGAACCGGCAGTGCTCCGTGACGGGCTGGTGCGCATCGCGGTGACGACGATGAGCGCGGGTAGCTCGACCGAACCGGGCGGCTACCTGCACCCGGGCGAGGCGCAGGAGCAGTTCGCGATCAGCGACGAGCGCTCCCCGGCCGAGGTGGCCGCCATGCTCGAGGCGGCCGGGTACGAGCCGGTGTGGAAGGACGCGTTCGCCCTCCGCGGCTGACGCGCCCCCATTGTCGGAAATCCACAGGGTCCTGACCCTGTGGATTTCCGACAGAGGGTCAGGCGATCTTGGCGGCCAGGTAGGCCTTCACAGCGATCTTGGCTTCCTCGATGAGCCCCGGGTCCCCCTCACGGTCGCGCCGGAACGCGAGCGCGAGCACCGCGTCGGCGATCTCCACCGCGAGCCGTCGGACGTCCTCGCTGAGCTCGAGGTCGTCGAACAGCGCGCCGAGCCCCCGGGCCACCACCGCGTTGTTGTCGTCCTGCGGGTCCAGGGTGTGCGAGCTCACCGGTCCGCCGAACGACAGGACCAGGAACCCCGGTTCTGTCCGCGAGAACGCCACGTAGGCGTCAATCACCGCGTCGACGGTGTCCTGCCAGCCGGCGCTCCGGATGCCGGTGATCTGCTGCGAGAAGCGCTTGAAGGACCGGCGGGCGAGCGCTTCGACGACAGCGTGCTTGTCGGGGAAGAACTGGTAGAGCGACCCGACGGAGACGCTCGCGCGGGCCGCGATGCCGCTCGTGGTCAGCCCCTCGGGGCCGACGTCGTCCAGCATCGCGGCTGCCGCGTCGAGCATCCGCTCCACCCGCAGCGCGCTCCGGCGCTGCACCGGGGCCCTGCGTACAGCCGACAGCTGAAGCCCTGTCACCCCGTGCCTCCCTTGACCCTGCCCGTCAGAACGTGAACGATCCTCACATCACGTCGAGCTGCTGTCGAGGAGCAACCCTGTGCTGAGTGCGCGAGACCGTCTGCTCGCTGCGCTGTTCGCGTTCCAGCTGCTCGTCGCCGCGGTGCTCGGGATCTACCTCGTGAACGCGCTCAAGGACGACAGCAGCCGACCGGTGACGCTCCAACAAGCTCCGGGCAGCCTGGGAACGGCCCCGACCACGGCAGCGACGGCCGCACCCGTGGCAACCGCCGGCGCGGTCGCCTCAGCAGCGCCCGCCACCGGCGGCAGGACCGTCACCACCGTCACGGGCGGCGGGAACACCCCGGTGGTCGGCGCGAACGGCGCCGACACCACCAAGATCGCTGCCGGCGCGCCCATCAAGATCGGCGCGGTCGTCAGCCAGACCGGCGCGATCAACTTCGCGTCCAGCGCGCAGGCCACCAAGGCCTACTTCGACCGGGTGAACAGCCAGGGAGGCGTCAACGGCCACAAGATCGTGCTCGACCTGCGCGATGACCAGCTCGACTCCTCACGCGGTCGCCAGCAGGCGCAGCAGCTGCTCGCCGAGGGGGTGTTCGCCTTCGTCGGCTGGAACGCCCCCAACAGCGAGAGCACCATCACGGGCTTCCTGGAGCAGAACAAGATCCCGCTCATCGGGGCCTACGGGACGCAGGCGGAGTACCACTCGCCGTATGCGTACGCGTTCAGCGCGAGCTACGGCCACTACGGCTTCCAGATGGGCAGCTACCTCGCCGAGCAAGGCGTCAAGAAGCCCGGGCTGGTCTACCTCGCGAACGGGAACGCCGACGCGGACAAGAAGCTCGTCGCGGCGTTCAAGGCCGGCTTCAAGAGCAAGGGCGTGACCCTCGGCGACAGCGACGTCGTCTCCGCCGACGTGACCAAGCCCTCCTACGACGACGTCGTGACGCAGTTCCGGCTCGACGGCGTGGACGGGTTCGCCAGCCTGCTCGACCAGACCGCGTACAACCGGCTGCTGCAGTCGCAGGACAGGCAGGCCTACCACCCGAAGCACGCCGCCGACGCGCTGTTCCTGGACCCGTCTGTGAAGCAGAGCACCAGCACCGACGGGGTGTTCGTCGCGACCGACTACGACTTCATCGACGGTGGCGCGGCCCCGATCCAGGACTACCAGGCGACGGTGCGCAAGGCATACGGCAGCAAGGCCGAGATCAACTACTTCGGCGAGCAGGGCTGGGTCGACGCCGCGGTGTTCGTAGCCGCGGTGAAGGCTCTCGGCACCGACATCACGCGCGCGAACCTGCTGACCGTGATGGACAAGCTCGACGGCAGGGGCGGCTTCGGGTTCACCAGCGACCTGAAGTTCGGGCCCGGGGTCCGTGACATCAACCGGTGCATCAAGTTCGGCAAGGTCGTGAGCCAGAAGATCACGCGCGTCACCGACTGGCGTTGCGACGGGCAGCCGTTCTGATGGCCGAGCTCTCGCGCAAGCTCACCGTCTCCTACGGCATGGGGGCCGTCGGCAACGGCGTCTTCGTCACGGTGCCGGGCTTGCTGCTGCTGTACTACCTCACCAACATCCTGGGCGTCGGCGCCGGTCTCGCGTCAGCCGCGCTGTTCGTCCCGAAGTTCTGGGACGCGTTCGTGAACCCTTACATGGGTGGGGTTTCCGATCGCAGCACGAACCGCTTCGGAAAGCGCCGGCCGTTCATGCTGGTCGGTGGCGTCGGCACCGCGCTGGCGTTCGTGCTGCTGTTCAGCGCCCCGCGGTTCTCCTCCGAGACCGCCACTGCCCTGTACGTCACCGGCGTCTTCACCATCGCCATGACCCTGTACGCGGTGTTCTGCGTGCCGTGGTCGGCGATGCCTCCGGAGATGACCGACGACTACCACGAGCGGACGCGGATCACGAGCGTCCGGATGGTGCTGCTCACCGTCGGCATCCTGGTCGGCGGCGCGTTGGCCCCGACCATCGCGGGAGCGGGCGACGACGGCACGGGCGGTTCGCGCAGCAGCTACACCGTGATGTCGATCGTGGTCGGCGCGATCCTTGGTGCCGCGTTTCTCACCGCCTGGTGGGGGACCCGGGATGCGGCTACGACCGCGCCGCTGACCGGCCCGGCGGCGACCCTGCGGGAGCAGTACGACACGGTCCGCGCGAACAAGCCCTTCGTCACGCTGTTCGTCGGCTACAACCTCCAGGCGGCCGCGACCGCCGCGATGCTCACCGGTGCGCAGTACGTCGCGACCTACGTGCTGGGCAGCGCCTCGAAGTCGACGCTGCTGTTCGTGTTCCTGGTGGCCCCGTGCGCGTTCATGGTGCCGCTGTGGCGCCGGTTCAGCCGGACCCGCGGCAAGCTCAGCGGCTATCTGCTGGCGACGAGCATCTTCGGGCTGACCGCGCTGTCGCTGCTGTTCGCACGCTCCGAGCCTGAGGTGCTCATCTACGTCCAGATGATCCTGCTCGGCGTCGGGTATGCCGGCATGCAGCTCTTCCCCTACGCCATCCTTCCCGACCTGATCAGCGAGAACGCCGAGAACGACGGCCGGGCCGGCATCTTCACGGGCGTCTGGCAGGGCGGCGAGACCGTCGCGTTCGCGATCGGACCGGCGCTGTACGGGCTGATCCTGGCGGTCACCAGCTACCAGAGCTCCACCCCCGGGAAGTTCGTCGCGCACCAGCCGTCCAGCGCCCTGACCGGGCTGGTCGTCGGCTTCTCGGTGCTGCCCGGTCTGCTGACCCTCGCGAGCCTGCCGTTCCTGCTGCGCTACCGCAGCATCGACGACGAGCTGTCGGCGCGCGTCCTGGAGCGCACCTGATGCTGTCAGCGCGCGATCGCCTGCTGGCAGGGCTCTTTGCTCTCCAGCTGCTGGCAGCCCTGGTCTTCGGGCTGGTGCTCGCCAACGGTGTGGGTGGCCAGCCGAGCCGGACCGTCACGACGACGCAGGCGCTGGTCTCGCAGCCCTCGGTGGCCGCGGCGATCGTCTCGGCAGCGCCCACCGTGACGGGCAAGGCCACCGCCGCCCTGACCTCGACGACCACCACCACGGCCGGCGGGAAGCAGGCCACCGGCGCGGGCACGACCGGAGCCGCCGTGGTCGGCAAGGGCAAGCCCATCAAGATCGGCACGATCGTCACGCAGACCGGGGCGATCAACTTCGTGGCGAGCGCCCAGGGCACCAAGGCCTACATCGACAAGGTCAACGCCGCCGGCGGCGTCAACGGCCACCAGATCGAGCTGGACCTGCGCGATGACCAGCTGGACTCCTCCCGCGGTCGGCAGCAGGCCCAGCAGCTGCTCGCTGAGGGGGTGTTCTGCTTCGCGGCCTGGAACGCGCCGCAGACCGAGGGCACGATCGTGCCGTTCCTGGAGCAGAACAAGATGCCGCTGATCGGCAACTACGGCGTCGGCGATGAGTACCACTCGCGCTGGTCCTACCCCTTCCAGTCGCACCACTACGGCTTCGAGATGGGCCGCTTCCTGGCGCAGGAAGCCAAGGTCACGCACCCAGGTGTGGTCTTCATCTCGAACGCCTCCTCCAAGGTCAACGCCGCCCAGGTACGGGCGTTCACCGCCGGCGTGCAAGCCGGTGGCAAGCAGCTCGCCGCCGGGGACATCGTGCAGGTGGACGTCACGAAGGTGTCCTACGACGACGTCGTCACGCAGTTCCGGCTCGGTGGCGTCGACGGCATCGCCACGCTGGTGGACCAGACGGCGTACAACCGGCTGCAGCAGTCGATGGACCGGCAGGGCTACCGGCCAGTGCACGTCGCCGACCCGCTCTTCACCGACCCGACCGTGACCCAGGGCGCCACGACCGAGGGCACCCTGGTCGCGAGTGACTTCGCCGACACCGGCGCTCCGGGGGTCCAGGAGTACGTGACGACCGTCCGCAAGGCGTACGGCTCCGCAGCCCAGATCAGCTACCTCGGCGTGGCCGGTTGGCTCGACGCGAAGATCCTCGTCGAGGCGCTGAAGCGGATGGGTGACGACCTGACGCGGGACAACCTGCTCCGCACCATGGACGCGCTACCGGCCGACGTCGGCGCCGGGATCGCGCCGCCGCTGCACTTCGGCCCGGCCGAGGACCACGACCTGAACCAGTGCCTGGCGCTGACCAAGGTCGTCAACGGGACGTCCAAGCCCTACAAGGGCTTCGCCTGCGACACCAGGAGCTTCGACCAGTGAAGCTCTACCTCGCGCTGGCGCTCGGCGGCATCCCGCTCGGTGCGATGTACGCCCTGCAGGCCCTCGGGATCGTCATCGTCTACAAGACCTCCAAGGTCTTCAACTTCGCCTCCGGCGCGATCGGGTTGGCGTGCGCGTACTTCGCCAGCTCGTTGCACCCAGAGCACCTCCTCACCCGGATCCTCACGGTCGGCCTCGCGGTGCTGCTGGGCGCGGGCATCGGCGTGCTCATGGAGCTGACGGTCCGGCCGGTGAAGGGGGCGCTGACCGGGACGATCGTGACCCTTGGCTGGTTGCTCGCGCTCACCGGAGCGGTCGGTGGGTACTACGGCACCCAGGCGGCCACCAACGAGCCGGTGCAGCTCGCGGGCAAGGGCGGCAACGACCAGCTGTTCAACCTGTTCGACGTGTTCCAGCTCAGCGGCCAGCAGCTCCTGCTCCTGCTCATCGCCGGTGCGCTCGCTGCCGGGCTGGCCGCGTTCTTCCGCCTCACCGACCTCGGTACGGCCACCCGCGCGGTCTCCGAGGCCCCCGACGCGGCGCGCCTGCTCGGCATCGCCGTCGACCGCGTCAACCTCGTCGCGTGGGGTTTGGGCGGCGCCGTCAGCGGGCTGGCCGGGGTGCTCGTCGCGCCGCTGCTCGGGCCGCTGTCCACCACCGCGCTCATCATCTTGACGGTGCAGGCGCTGGCCGCCGCGCTCGTCGGTCGGTTGTCCTCGCTGCCGCTGACGGTGGCCGGGGGCGTTGCGCTCGGGATGCTGCAGCCGGTGGTGCACAAGGCGTTGGCGCCGTACAGCGGCATCAAGGGCACCGACGAGCTGACGGCGCTGGTGGTGGTGCTGCTCGCACTGCTGTTCTTCAAGCGCAGCGGCCGCAAGGACGTCGTCTCAGGTGGCTTGGCCCCCGTACCGATCCGGGCACTGCCGCGTGGCCGGACTGCCCTCGCCTCCTTCGGCGGTATCGCGCTGGCCGCCCTGGTGCTGCCGACCGTGATCGGGGATGCGGGCAACCTGAACCGCTACAACCTCACGCAGGTGGCGGTGTGGGGGACGGCAACGCTGTCGCTGGTGCTGCTCGTCGGTGTCGTCGGGCAGGTCTCGGTGTGCCAGGCGGTGTTCATGGGCTGCGGGGCGTTCGGCACCGGCATCGCGTTGTCGCACGGCGTCCCGTTCGTGCTGGCCGTGCTGTTCGGGGGACTGCTGGCGGCCGGCGTTGCGGCGCTGGTCGGGCTGCCGGCGATCCGGCTGGAGCCGCTCGAGCTGGCGATCGCGACCCTTTCGTTGTCGTTCACGGCCGACCGGTTCCTCTACTCCTGGCCGCCGCTGGCGGGGGAGAACGGCAAGCGGGAGATCGTCCGGCCCGGGTTTGCCAACGTCGACCCGGGGCACGTCGGCGCGGGCAACCGGGCCTATGCCTGGCTGGCGCTGGCCGTCTTCCTGGCGGCGTGCTTCGCCGTCGCCAGCCTGCGGCGCGGCCGCACCGGTGCCGCCCTGACGGCGCTCCGCAGCTCGGAGCCGGCGACCGCTGCCATGGGCTTCTCGGTCACCTCCGTGAAGCTGCGGGGCTTCGCGATGAGCGGTTTCCTGGCCGGGCTCGCCGGCGCGATGTACGGCGGGCTCGTGCAGAGCGCGACCGGGGCGCCGTTCGACTTCAGCCGGTCGATCACGCTGCTGGCGTACGCCGTCATCATCGGGGTCGGCAGCGTCCCCGGCGCCTTCTTCGGTGGGCTGCTCGTCACCCTCACGACCATCGACATCGGCGCCACCTCCGACGTCGCCAACGGCAAGTTCGTGGCCTACACGACGATGGTCACCGGCCTGGTCCTCATTGGCGTGCTGATGGCCTCCCCGGACGGGATCGCCGGCGCCCTCGGCCGGGTCCGGCGTCAGCAGGTGGCCGCATGAGTGCCGCCCTCGAGCTCCGCGACATCGGCGTCCGGTTCGGCACCTTCGACGCGGTCGACGGGGTCTCGCTGACGGTCAACGCCGGCGAGGTCGTCGGGCTCATCGGGCCCAACGGTGCCGGCAAGACGGTCACGTTCAACGTCACCACCGGACTGCAGCCGGCGACCCGCGGGCAGGTGCTGCTCGCCGGGCTGGACGTGACCCGAATGCCTGCCCACGGCCGTACCGCCTTGGGGTTGGCGCGCACGTTCCAGGTGGTGCAGCTGTTCGCCGGCATGACGGTCCTGGAGAACCTCATGGTCGCGGCGCACCGGCACACCCACGCCGGGGTCGTCACCGACGCGCTGCGGCTGCCGGGTCGACGCAAGGCGCTCGCGTCGGCGCAGGAGCGGTCGCGGGCGGTGCTGGCCTTCCTGGACCTCGGGCACCTCGCCGACGTCGAGGTGACCACGCTGCCCGTCGGTCAGGCCCGGCTGGTCGAGCTGGCGCGGGCGCTGTGCCTGACCCCGAAGGTGTTGCTGCTGGACGAGCCGGCCTCCGGTCTGGACCCGGCCGAGACGGCCGACTTCGTCGCCCTGCTCGCCCACGTACGTCACACGCTCGGGTGCGCGATGCTGCTGGTGGAGCACGACATGGGGGTGGTGATGCCGCTGTGCGACCACGTCGTCGTCATGGACTTCGGCAAGGTCCTCGCCTCCGGACCGCCCTTGGAGGTCCGCGACGACCCGGCCGTGCGCGGCGCCTACCTCGGGGACGAGGTGGCCTGATGCTGCTCAGCGTGCAGAACCTGCAGGTCGCGTACGGCGGCGTCGTGGCCGTCCGGGACGTCTCCCTGGAGGTCGCACCCGGCCAGGTGACCGCCGTGCTGGGTGCGAACGGCGCGGGCAAGACGACCACGCTGCTCGGCATCTCCGGGCTGGTGAAGCCCCGCGCCGGGTCGGTGGTCTTCGACGGCCAGCCGCTGCTCGGGCTGGCGCCGGAGCGGATCGCCCGGCTCGGCATCGCGCACGTCCCCGCCGGCCGCGGGATCTTCCCCGGGCTCTCCGTCGCCGACAACCTCCGGATGGGCCTGTACGGGGCCAGCGCCAAGGCCGGCACCGTCGTGGAGGAGGTGCTCGAGCAGTTCCCGATCCTGCGCGAGCGTCGCAACCAGCCGGCGGGAACCATGTCCGGCGGCCAGCAGCAGCAGCTCGCCATCGGCCGTGCACTGGTGCAGCGGCCCCGGCTGCTCATGCTCGACGAGATGAGCATGGGGCTGTCACCCATCGTCGTCGCGGACCTGTTCGTGCTGGTGGGGCGGCTCGCGAAGGAGGGCATGGCTGTCGTGATGGTCGAGCAGTTCGTCGGGCAGGCGCTGAAGATCGCCGACCAGGCCGTCGTCATCGAGCAGGGCTCCGTCGTCGCGGCCGGGCCGCCGTCGTCGCTGTCGGCCGAAGACATCGGCGCGGCCTACCTCGGTGGTCACGGGCACGAGGGCGTCGCGCTCCCCGGCGCGCCCCGCGACGCCCGGCAGTCGATGCCGGTTTCCCTTGCAGGGCGGGACATCCGGCGGCTGGAGCGCCTCGCACAGGAACGCGGTACGACTCCCGACGAGCTCGCGCAGGAGCTGCTCGAGCAGGCCCTGAGCAGGGACGCGTCGTGAAGCGCGCCGTGGTGCTGCTGACGCTGCTGCCCGCCCTCGCCGCGCTCGTGCTCGTGCGGCCCGCCTCGGCAGCCGACCCGGTCTATGACCGGGTCGGCCTGACCGCGGTGCTCGCGGGCGTGCGCACCGACGGCTTGGTCGGCGCGTCCGGCGGCCTGGTGACGCTCGACTCCGGCTCGGCCTACCTCGCGGGACGGCTGGACTCCTCGCCCTCGGCGCACGTGCTCGCCGCGCCGTACGAACCGGGGACGCTGGCCCGCACCGGGGTCGGGCAGGTCAACGGCGGCGCCGGCTCCGCGGTGCTGGTGGTGCCCGACGCGGAGGCGAGCTATCCCGGTGCGCAGACCAAGGGGACCTGCTGCGCCGCGCCGCCGGTGGACCAGCCCCCGCTGACGTTCGGGGCCGCTCAGGCCACCGCCGAGGTAGGGCCGGCGCTCGCCACGGGAACCGCGACCGGAGCCGTGTACGACGTCGCCGGGGTGCTGAGCGCCGGCCCGTCGACGAGCACCCTGAGCATGACCGCCTCGGCGGCCACCGGCCGGGTTGTGCAGCAGGCGCGGACGGCCGTCAGCAAGGTCGTCGTGGGCCCGCTGACGCTGTCGAGCGTCGTCGCGACCGCCTCGATCACCACCGATCGCGACCGGCACACCCCCACCCAGTCGCTGACCGTCGGCGGCGCCGACATCGGTGGCCAGGCCGTCGAGATCGACAACGACGGCGTCACCGCCGTCGGCACCCCCGTGATCCCCGGCATGACGCTCGAAGCGGCGACCGCCAGCGCGAACGCGCAGCTGTCCGCGGCCGGCATCACGGTGCACACCGTCGGTGGCGCGACCCGGCACGACACCCGGTCGGCGACGGCCAGCAGCGGTGGTGTGGAGATCGCGCTGGCCTCGCCGGACCTGCCCGGCGGAGTGGCGGCCAACTCCGTCACGACCCTCGTCGGCGGCATCGAGCTGACCGAGACGGATACGGTTTTCGTCGCGCCGGTCGTCGCCCCCGTCGAGCAGCCGGCGGGGCCCCCGGCGCAGCCTCCGGTGTCGACGACGACCACCACGATCATCCCGGGTACCCCTGGCGTGCAAGGGATCGCACCAGGAGCGCCGGTCGAGCCACAGGTTGCTGCGCCGCAGCTGGTGCAGACCTCGTACACGGTCGCGGGTCGTCGGGTCTCCGGGCGGATCGCGTTCGTCGCGTTCGCCGGCTGGCAGATGCTGACCCTGGGCTCGGCGACGCTGTATGCGTTCGTCGAGCGACGTCGACGGCTGATCCTGATGGGACGGCCGACATGACCGAACGCACGCTCTGCACCCGCTGCACCGCCCCCTACCTCGCGTCCCTGACGGCCTACCGCTGCCCGGTCTGCGACACCCCGACGCCCGGGCACATCCGCCGCCCGCGTGCCTGGGACGATCCCGACGATCGGCTGCTCGCCATCGTCGCACTTGCCACCCTCGCCAACGTCCTCCTGCTCGCCCTCCTCTCCCTGGTGGTCCTCTCGTGACAACGCTCGCTGACCTCACGACCCCCGCGCTCGTCGTCGACCGCGCGTTGCTCGACGCCAACCTCGCGACCATGGCGGCGGTGCTGCCCGGGACCCGGCTGCGGCCGCATGTGAAGGCGTTCAAGACCACCGCGCTGGCGCGCCGGATGGCCGACCTCGGCCACACCGGCTTCACCTGCGCCACCGTCCGTGAGATGGAGGGGATGGCCGCGGCCGGGCTGGGCGAGGACCTGTTGCTCGCCAACGAGGTGCTCGACTGCCGGCGGCTCGGGGCGATCACGAACGCCCGCGTCACCGTGGCGGTGGACAGCACGATGACGGTCGACGCGGCCGCGGCCGGCGGGGTGCGCGAGGTGGTCGTCGACGTCAACGTCGGGCTGCCCCGCTGCGGGGTGGACCCGGCCAAGGCCGGCGAGCTGGCGGACTACGCCCGGTCGAAGGGTCTGGTGGTCCGTGGCGTCATGGGCTACGAGGGGCACGTGATGCTGGTCGCGGACCCGGTGGACAAGGCGCGGCAGGTGGAGGAGTGCATGGCGCTGCTGCTCAAGGCCTCCGCGGACGTCGGCGGTGACCTCATCTCGGCCGGCGGCACCGGGACCTTCGAGGTCAACACCTGGGCCGGAGAGATCCAGGCGGGGTCGTACTGCTTGATGGACACGACGTACGCCCATGCCGGCGTGCGCTTCTCGCAGGCGCTCACCATCCTCGCGACGGTCATCAGCGCCAACGAGGGCGGCTGGTTCGTCGCCGACCTCGGCCTCAAGGCGCTCGGGATGGACCACGGCAACCCGACCATCCCGGGTGCCTCGGTCTGGTACTGCGCCGACGAGCACACGGTGTTCTCCGCAGACGGTGCGGCCTTCGCCGTGGGGGACCGGATCCGGGTCTGGCCGTCTCACATCGACCCGACCATCGCGCTGCACGAGCGCATGCACCTGGTCGAGGGCGACACCGTCCTGGAGACCTGGGACGTCGATCTCCGCGGCTGGTAAGCCCTACGTGACGGTGAACGAGCCCTTCATGCCGCGGGTGGCGTGGTCGGCGATGCCGCACTCGTAGGTGTAGGTCCCGGCGACCTTCAGCTCGAGGATCACCTCGCCGTCCTTCCCGGGGTCGGTCGGTCCGACCTCGCCGATCGCCTTGCCGTCCGGGCCGAACACCTCGAGCTCGTGCTGGTGGCTCGTGCTGGTGTTCTCGAGCTTGAACTCGATCCTCTCGCCGGCCTTGGCGGTGAATCCCTCGAGCCCGGTCAAGGCGTAGTCCTTGGCGACGACCTCGATCTCGCGGTCGTACGCCGCCGTCGCGGTCGAGGTGGGGCCGGAGACCTCGATGCCGGTGCGAATGCCCTGGCCGGTCTGGCCGGGCTTGCAGGCGATCTCGTACTCGCCACCGGTCACCGCAGCCGTGAAGTCGCGCGAGGTGCCGGGGGCGATGTTCTCGACCTCGCCGACCACCTTGTCGAACGCGCCCTTGGAGCCCTGTCCGTAGACGTAGACCTCGGTTGTGTCCTTGCCTACGTTGCTCACCTCGAACGAGATCTGACCGGGGGCGAACGAGGTCTTCGCGACGTCGCAGCGGCTGTCGCCGGCCTTGATGGCGACCTTGGCCGAGGCTCCAGCGGTCCCTGACGGCGACGAGGTCCCGCACGCCGTCAGGGTCAGTCCGACGGTGAGCGGCAGTAGCAGGGTCGTGCGAAGGCGTGCAGGCATGACGGAAGGGACTCCTTGAGCGGAAAGGGATCAGGCGGTGACGGGCTGAGCCGGCACCGGCGTTGCGGGCGGCGTGACGGTGCGGGAGGGCCGGAAGAACAAGAACAGGACGGGCAGGAGGTACGCCAGCCACGCCACGGCCTGCAGCACGGTTGTCGCCGGTTGGAAGTTGAAGACGCCCTTGAGAAGCGTGCCGTACCAGGAGGACGGCGGGATGGAGCTGCTGACGTCGAAGGCCAGGGTGGTGAGGCCAGGCAGGTCCCCGGCCTCCTGCAGGTCGTGAATGCCGTAGGAGCAGACGCCGGCGGCCACCACGACGAGGGCGGCGCCGGTCCAGGTGAAGAACGTCTTGAGGTTGAGGTTGAGTGCGCCCTTGTAGAAGGCGAACCCGAGCAGGACCGACGCGAGCAGTCCGCCGAAGGCGCTCGTGGTCGAGACCACCGGGTCTTGCGTGGACTGGATGGCCGACCACAAGAACAGCGCCGTCTCCAGGCCTTCGCGGCCGACCGCGACCAGGCCGGTGAGGGCGAGGGCCAGCGGACCGAGGGTGAGAGCGGCGTCGAGCTTGCCGTGCAGCTCGGTCTTGAGGAACCGGGCGGTGCGGCGCATCCAGAAGACCATCCAGGTCACGAAGCCGACCGCGACGAGGGAGGCGTACCCGCCGAACCGTTCCTGCGCCTCGAAGCTCATGGTGGCGCTGGTGAACTGCAGCACGGCACCGAACGCGAGGCTCACGGCGATGGCGACCGCGACGCCCGTCCAGAGCGGGCGTAGCGCCTCCCGCCGGCCCACCCGCACGAGGTAGGCCACCAGGATGCCCACCACGAGCGAGGCCTCGAGGCCCTCACGGAGGCCGATCAGGAACGTGGGGAGGGAGAACACCGGCAGCCCTTCGATCGGATACTTAAGGCAACCTAACCACACTCGACCGGGCCGGGCAACGCTCTGTGCTCTGGATCACCGGACGAGGACACGGTGCCCGGCGTGCTCGCCGACGTCCTGGAACCCGAGCCGGTCCAGGAGCCGCAGCGACGCGGTGTTCCCCGGCAGCACCTCAGCCCGCACCGAGCGGGCGCCCTGGGCGGCGACCCAGTCCAACAGCAGCGAGACGGCCGACGTCGCGTACCCGTGGCCGCGGGCCGACGGTGCCAGGCCGTACCCGATCTCGACCTCGCCGTCCTCATCGGGCGGGCCGAACCAGCCGCAGTCGCCGATCACGACCTGGTCGCGCAGGATGAGGAAGGTGCCAGGACCGGTGTGCTCGGGGTGCTCGGCGAGGGGTCGGAGCGCGTCGAAGGTGTCTGCGTGCGGCCAGTCCTGCACGTGGGCCACGTCCAACGGGGCGTGGGACACCACCCGGGAAGCCAGGGCCTGCGTGACAGCAGCGAGCGTGATCACTCAGCAGCAGGCTCGGGCAGCGCCTCGGCGAGCGCCGCGGCCACCAGCTCCACCTGCCAGGCCCGGGCACCGCTTGCCGTCAGGGCGGCGCGGACGCTCTCCACCGTGAGGTGCTCGGGCGGCGTCCAGGCAAGCCGACGTATCGCGTCGGGCGACACCAGGTTCTCCGCCGGCATGGTGTTCGCTTCCGCCTGCGCCGTGACCGCAGCGCGAACGCGCGCCAGGCGCTTGGCTGCGATCGGGTCGCGTTCTGCCCACCGGTTCGCCGGTGGCGGTCCGTCGCCGGCAGGGACGGGCTGGGGGAGCTGGTCGTCGCTGAGGGAGGCGGCGGTCGAGAGCGCCGCGAACCAGGTGTCGGCGTGCCGGCGGGTGGATCTGCCGCCGAACACCGGCAGCGCGGTGAGGTCGGCGGGGGTGGCGGGCGCGGCGGTGACCGCGCTGATGATGGCGGCGTCGGGCAGGATCCGGCCCGGGGCGGTGTCGCGGCGGCGGGCCATCTGGTCGCGGACCTCCCACAGAGCGCGTACGCCGGCCAGCTGGCGCCGGGACCGCAGCCGGTGGATGCCACTGGTGCGACGCCAGGGGTCGACGCGGGGGCCGGGCGGCAACGCGAGCCGGACCGCCTCGAACTCCTGATGGGCCCACTCCAGCTTGCCCTGGCGGGCCAGCTCCGCCTCGAGGGCGTCGCGCAGCTCCAGGAGCACCTCGACGTCGAGGGCTGCGTACACCAGCCAGGCGTCCGGCAACGGACGGGTCGACCAGTCGGCGGCGCTGTGGCCCTTCTCCAGCCGGTAACCCAGGACGTTCTCGACCATGGCGCCGAGGCCGACGCGCTCGAACCCGGCAAGGCGCCCGGCGAGCTCGGTGTCGAACACGGCCGGCGGCACCATGCCGATCTCCGCGAGGCACGGGATGTCCTGCGAGGCTGCGTGCAGCACCCACTCATCGCCCTGCAGGACCTTGCCGAGCAGCGACAGGTCGGGGCAGGCGATCGGGTCGATGAGCGCCGACCCTGAGCCGTTGCGGCGCAGCTGGACGAGGTAGGCGCGCTGGGAGTACCGGTAGCCCGACGCGCGCTCGGCATCGACGGCGACAGGTCCCGTACCGGCCGCGAAGCGGGCGACGACCTCGGCGAGCGCGGCGGCGGACTCCGTGACAGGCGGAGTGCCCTCGCGTGGCAGGAGCAGCGGGGTCGCCTCGGGTAAGCCGGTCACCTCCGCGTCAGGACCCGGCTGGGTCGTCGTCACAGGGCGAGCCTACGTCGCGGCGGCACCCAGCGGTCAGACGTGGGAGCGCAGCGCGTCGTACACGGGCCTGCCGGTGCTGTTGGGGACGAAGGTGGTCCTGTCCTTCACCAGGCTGAAGCCGCCGCCGTCGTTGCCGTCGAAGGCGAACGCCACCCAGCCCCAGGCCGGGGTCTGGCGCTCCAGGAACGCGATCGTCTCCCGGTAGTACGCGGAGCCGTCGACGTACCCCAAGCCGTAGCCCTTGGCGTGGACGGGCCAGCCGAACTCCGTGATGAGGATCGGCGCGGACCTCGCCAGCACGGTGTAGCTGTTGAGCAGCCGCAGGTTGGCGTGCGCGTGGGCCTTGGTGTCACAGGTCGCGCCCGGGTTGGAGCAGGCGTAGGGGTGGAACGCGTACACGAGCTCGCCGTTGGTCGCGTTGACGCGCAGCGTCGGCAGCGAAGCCGCGTAGCCGGGGGCGTCGACCACGACGAGGTGCAGGGGGGCCGCCTTCGAGACGAGGTCGTAGAGCTCCTGCATCCCGACGGCCTGGTACCTCGGGGCGCTCGTGCGGCAGGCCGCCAGCGCCGCCTTGCCGAGCAGCGGGTCGCAGTCCTGCACCGTCCTGCCGGTGGTGCCGTGCAGCCAGATGTCGTCGGAGACGAAGTGCGGCTCGTTGTAGAGCTCGAAGGCGACCCTGGGCTGCAGTGCGAAGTGCTGGGCGGCGTCGGACCAGAAGGCCTTGGTGACGAGGGCGTCGGGCATCGCGTGGCGGTCGATGCTGGTGCAACCGGCCGTCGAGCTGTGCAGGTCGATCAGCGCGACCGCGCCCTGGGTGTTGATGGCCGTGACCTCGGCGTCGATCGCGGCCTGGTAGGTGGCCGTGTCGAAGGCGAGGTTGGGGCACAGCCCGGTCCACTGCGCTGAGCCGACCGGAACCCTGACGACGTTGGCGTGCCACGACCCCGGGTTCGCGGCGCCCAGGTAGCCGATCTCGGTGTCGCTGACGCTCGAGGGGCTGGTGGAGGGGCCGCCCTGGGTGCCGTCCCGGTGGATCCCCCGGAGCGTGACCGGCGCGCCGGTGGCGTCGATGATCTTGTTGCCCGAGACGAGCAGCGGCGACAGGTTGCTCGCGGGGCCGACGGCGGGCAGCCTCGGGGCAGCGCCGGAGGGCGGCAGGCTCAGCAGGCCCACGGACAGGGCGGCCAGCACCACCACAGGACGCCGCAACGGAACCCTCCAGGTAGGCGTGAAGGGCGCGCGGGATGCGCGTGCTTCAGCCGTACAACGGAGAGGGCATGCAGAAGTTGCGGGTGAAACCAGGGCAAACCGCTAGCGGATGACGCCGGCCCGCATCGCCAACGCGACCATCTCGGCGCGGTCCCCGGTGCCGAGCTTGCGGGCGATCCGGGCGAGGTGGGACTTGACCGTGAGAGCAGACAGCCCCAGGTCGTCCCCGATCTGCTTGTTGGACTGACCGTCGGCGACCAGCCGCAGCACCTCGACCTCGCGGTTGGACAGCTCCGAGACGCCGGTGTCGACCGGACCGCCGCGCAGGCCGGCCGCCAGCAGGGACGCGACGGAGGGATCGGCGTATACGCCGCCGTCGAGAACGCGCCGGACGCCATCGGCGACCACCACAGGGGAGGCGGACTTCAGCAGGTAGCCCTGGGCACCGGCCACGAAGGCGGCGCGCACGGAGTAGGGGTCGTCGGCCGCGGACAGCACGACCAGTCGCTGCCAGCCGGCGGAGCGCAGGTCGGCGAGCAGGTCCAGCCCGGACCCGTCGGGGAGCCCGAGATCCAGCACGCAGAGCTCGCGGGGGCCGGACAGGTTGGCCCGGGCCCGGGCTTCACCGATCGTGGCGGCTTCGACGACCTCGCGGGCGCCCATCATCTTCAGACGGTTCACCATCGACTCGCGGACGAGGGGGTGGTCGTCCACGACCATCGCGGAGAAGCCCGGGTTCTCGCCCGACTCCTGCTTCGGGATGCCATCCAGTGCGCTCTCGAGACTGGCAGCCACCGCGTCCTCCACCTTGCTCTGTTCTCGGTCACGGTGAGAGAGTTCCCGCCGTTCCTGGTCTGCTTCGGCTCGTCGGGCGCTGTGCTGAAGCCTCAGGAGAGCACGAGGTTGGGCCTTATGGCCCAAGGGGAAGCGTTAGCCCGTTCGGCTGACAAGACGCGTTGAGGCTGTAGTCGCAAGCACCGCGTGCCGAGGACACAGGAAAGCCATCCCAGGAGGCCAGCTGTGACCCAGCCCGTGACCGCTCGCCGTGTTGTGGTGTGCGCGCTTGCTGGCGCTCTGCTGAGCGTGTCCCCGCTCGCGGCGAGGACCGGGTCGGCGTTGCTGCAGACTGTGGTGTTCT